>CP047920.1:0-300000 GCA_010202645.1 Candidatus Saccharibacteria bacterium oral taxon 488
GTGAATAGTCAAGTTATTTGGCAGGGAGTGCTGGGTGAAATTGAAGTTTCAATTCCGCCGTCGTCATTTTCGACCTGGTTTAAGTCGACCGAGCTTGACATTATATCTGATAATGAGGTGGCCGTCCTGTCGCCCAACCCTTTCGTGTTGACACAACTAGAAAAACGATATTATCAGCGCATCGCTGACGGTTTGAAACGAAATGGCCTTGCGGTCTCGACGATTCATTTTCGACCAAAAAAGGTGGCTACTCGGAGACAGCGCCTCAATCGCGACGAGCCACATTCAACTGCGACCAGTCCATCAATTATTAAACAAGCTAACAAATCGACAACCAACCTCAACCCGCGCTACACCTTTGACAACTTTATCGTTGGCTCGAGCAATGACCTGGCGCACGCCGCCTGTCAAGCGATTGCCGCTAATCCTGGCACCAAATACAATCCGCTCTATTTGTATGGCGGTTCGGGGCTTGGTAAAACCCATTTGATGCAGGCCGTTGGTAACGAGATTATTAAGCGCCAACCCTCCGCCCGCGTATTATACACCACCACCGAGACCTTTGTTAGTGAATTTCTCGACTCGATTCGCTTCAAGAAAAAAGGATTTTCCGACAAATATCGTAACGTCGATGTTTTGATTGTTGACGATATGCAGTTTATTGCCAACAAGGAAAAAACCCAGGACGAGTTCTTTCACACCTTTAACGACCTACACCAACACGACAAGCAAATTATCATCAGCTCTGACAAGCCACCCAAAAGCATCCCCACCCTGACCGACCGCCTGCGCAGTCGCTTTGAGTGGGGTATGACGATTGACGTGCAGATGCCTGATTATGAAACTCGCTGCGCTATCGTTACCGCCAAGGCTGGCCTGAGTAATGTCGAATTATCCGCCGACGTTATCGAATATCTCGCTACCAATTTCAAGACTAATATTCGCGAACTTGAGGGGGCGCTTAATCAGCTACTTGCCTACGCCGAGATGCAGAACATCACACCTGACGCCGAAACCGCCGAGGGACTGCTTGGTAATATCAAGCGCTCTCGCCCGCAACATATCACCGCCAAGCAAATCATTGATAAAACCGCTCGTCACTTTGGTGTCGAAGTCAAGGACGTGTGTTCACCGAGGCGCGATAAATATATCATGCAGCCACGCCAAATCGCCATGTACCTGCTGCGTAGCGAGCTCAAGATGAGCTTTCCAAAAATCGCCCAGGAGCTTGGTCGCAAAGATCACACTACCGCCATTCATTCGGTTGACAAAATCAGCAAGGAGATGCTCATCAGCGTCAATATTCGTGAACAAATTAACGACATCCGAGACAAGCTCTATGTGTAAAACCTGGGTAAAACGTGCGCATAACCAGCGACAAACGTGTGAACGACTATCCACCAATCTGGTTGCTATCAAACGGGTCAAGCAGTATCACGTGGACAATCAGCGTCTTATCCACGACACCATACCCAGCCAATCCACCGTCTTTTCCACTGACACAATGCTACTATTACCCCTGTTTGAACACAATATTTACCCAGTTTCCACAGCGCCTATTATTACTAACCGCTGAATAAAATTAAGAAAGGATTTATAATAAGAATATGAAGCTCACCGTCACCCAAGAAAACCTCGCCAAAGCCCTCGCTAGCGTTGGGCGCATCGCCGCTAGTCGTAACGAACTAGCAATACTGAACAATATTTTACTACGAACCGATGGCTCTCGGCTGGTCGTAGCAGCAACAAATCTGGAGATCGCCTCTACCCAGTATGTTGGCGCCAAGGTTGAAAAACCCGGCTCGATTACTATCCCAGCCCGACTAGTGAGCGAGTTCGTCGCCAGCTTGCCGAGCGGTACGGTCGAGTTGGAGGTCAAGGACGAGCATCTACACCTGACCGCAGATAAGTTCTCATCAGTTATTAATGGCGTCGTGGCGGATGAGTTTCCGGAGCTGCCGACAGTGGACGAGCAGACGGCGGTGCGACTGGATATGAGTACGGATGAGCTAAAAAAGGCAGTTTCGCAAACCATTATCGCGACGTCTAGTGATGCCACGCGGGCGGTGTTAACTGGTGTGTATTGGCATACCTACAATAGTGAGTTGTATCTAGCGGCCACGGACGGTTATCGGCTAGCGGAGAAGCGGCTGATGAAGTTTGATGGCGAAATTACAGCTGTCGTGCCGGCATCGACATTGCAGGAAGTGCTGCGGAGCCTCGATACCGAAACAAGTGACATAAGTTTGTTTTTTGATGAAACGCAGGTTGGGTTTCGGACGGATCACCTAGAGATCGTGAGTCGGCTGATCGATGGCAAATTTCCCGACTATCGTCAACTGATCCCCAAACTCGCCGAGACCGAGGTGGTAATTAAAAAAGCCGATTTCCTACGCATCACCAAGGTCGCTAGTCTATTTGCGCGCGAATCGGGTGGCGGCATTACTCTCAAGGCTAGTCACGAGCAAGCGCTACTATCAATCCATTCAATCGCCTCGGAACTCGGCGAGAATACCTCTGAGGCCAGCGCCGAGGTGTCGAGCGACGGCGAAATTACGCTTAATTCTCGCTATCTGATCGAGTCGCTTGGCGTCACTGATGGCGAGACTATCACCTTCTCGTTTAGCGGCAAACTGTCGCCATGCGTTATCCGCGAGCAGACCCCTACACCGGATTGTATGCATATTGTTATGCCGTTGAAGCGCTAGAGATCGAATGTGGCTTGGCTGCCAAGCCTCGGCTCTATGGTAAAATCAAGAATATTCTGCCCCTTTGACTCGAGGTGTTCTTTCACCTTTTGATATTCATCCTTTAGGGAGCCCTTTGCTATAAATAAGCTATAGCTATTATCAATGAGTTTTTGGTTGAAAATATCACGATCGAGGTAGGCATTGTCACTACGGAAGGATTTTTCAAATTGCTCAGCTGAAAAGTCTCTTTTTCTCGCGTGAAGTATGTCGTATATATTGGGCCCGTCTTTTATATACAGAACATCGTTGTTGTAAATAACATTCTCACCGAGGACGGCATTGCTAGAGACAAGGCGTCGTGGCGCGGCTTCTTTTTGAAGTTTCATATCATATTTATAAATTGTCGCCGACATCTTTCCGTTCTCGATAACGTCAACCATAGAATTTGCGCCAAAATAGAAATGTGACGCATATGACTCCTTGAGAATAACGGACTTATTTTTAGAATTGACGTCAATAGCCTTTATAAAATTGTGCCGTCCGTCGCCATCCGTATAGAACAGCCTGCCGTCGCCCATGGCCACTTGAGCGTAGGCGAGGTCGGTATCAGAATCAAAGACATCTCGCACAAGTTCAGTAACCGCTTTGGTCTTTTTGTTGTATGACTTCAATGTGAGTTTGCCGCTTTCAAGACTCGATAAGAAATAAAGCAAGTCGCCGTTTTCGGATATTACTTTTTCTTGGCTGCTGTCGGTTGTATATATTGCACGGCGAATGTTCCCATCTTGATTGATAGTCCCAAATACGGTGGCATTTGGTATCGGTAGGTCATAAAAAAATATTTGCCCAGTATTTTTATCGTAATGAAGTGGATTAGTTTTCTCGCTGTATGTAAGGAGGGAGATTTTACTACTCTTGAAGTCGAGATACCAATAGGCGTTACTTTCAACGATATTTACTTCAGGGTTTTCACGACGTACCTTGTTGAGCGCGGCATCCATATCCTGGCGAATTGAGGGATTTGACGGTAGGTTGGCAAACGTCATAATTGCCCCACTCCTAAGCCATGTGATTGATGAAACACCAAGGAGCATATCGAAATTAACGATTTTTTGTACCTGCAATGACGATGGCGATATTTCAGCAAACGTATTGCCATTATAATAGCGAATTCGCCCGTCACGGACAACATTATCCATGCGTATGGCGTTTTTTACTATCGGGCTAGTTAGGTTGGTTGGTGTCGTGTGAAAATATGAAAATACAAGCATAATAATACCGATTAGTGATGCAGCACATAGAACGATTATAGTTATGTTCATAATGTCGTCTATGGTGAGTTTTTTAAAGACAATCACGTATTATTTACCCTTTCTGTATATCAATAGTGTAATTGAACTGCTCAAGGTTTATTACTGTCAATTTGACAGTGTAGCGTAGATTACTAGGCTGGAATACTATCTTAAAGTTATAGTTCTTGTTGCTTCTGTGGATACCGCCATCAATTTTTGCCCGTCGCTCGATTTTTCCGGTTTCATCGTAATGGCGTTTGTATATAGCGTTGAGAATTCGGCCTTTTATTGCCGAGATATTGGCTTTTTGGAAGGGATCGTCAGAGTTGGTAATTTTTAATGTACTATCGTGAACAGTGGAGTCTTCGTGTGGATCGTTAGCGCCATGGTCGCCCAGTAATCTCTGGATAGATAGGGATAGAGTTGCTGTCGCCGTTGCAAAAAATATAAAAATAAGAACTATTTTTGCTGTGGGTGATAAATTTCTCATGAATGATATCATAGTGCTGGATTTGGACTACTACCCTTGTCCCCCGCCTCCTTAAGCAGTTTTTGCATTAATGAGACAAATCCATCGTCTCGGTGATTCTTTTCTCCGGCTGTTCTTCCTTTTGGAGAGCCTCTGTCGATATGTAGGTGTGATGCTCCGCCCATTCCACATGCTACACTACCGACTACCCCATAACCTGCCCCGCCTTAAAGCGGGTGCCTTTCGGGGCGTCTATGGTGGTGTGCCCATACCAATAATACCAGCCATCATCCCCCTTGAACTGAATTGATTTACATTTAGAGTCTGAGGCGGCGGCCCCTATTGTGTAAGGCTTTGTTGAGTCTATAACGCCATCAGTGATGGCAACAACTTTTGTGCCTGGTTTTGCGATAAGGTCAAAGGCTGGCGTCCCGTCGTGGTGGCAAGGGTTTGACGACATGCGTGGTGTACAGTTGAGGTGCTTCGGATTCTTGTCGTGACCAATAATCGGCAGGGCGTACCCGCTAGAGCTTACTGCGCCACTTGCACTATCATCTTCACACTTTTCCTCGGTTGAGCCACCACTCCCATTAACGCCGGCTAATTTTGACTCGGCAACTGCCGCGTGAGCCATGCGCTTGGCTATCTCTGTTGCGCAACGACCTGGTAGGCACGGAACCTCAAATTTTTCTAGAAAAATCGTAACAGCCTCAACGAGAGTGGTACTAGCCTTGATGGGGTCAAGAACGGTGCTTTTATAGGGTTTTTTGCTGTCGTTGAGCTCGTCCCATAAATAATTAACCTGCGCCACAAAATCTTTCTCGGTCATCCCGTTCTTTTTGGCGAATTCTTGAAGGCCCGTGCGTCTATTTCCGAGCCATTGGGCAATGCCGTATGCACCGATGTGGTTTTGTAGATCCGGTTTTAGATCAAGTGTTCCTCCACCAGACTCTTGCATAAGGTTGGCGACGATACCGAGCGCTTGATTGCGTGACAGCCCTTTGTTGAGTAAAAACTTAAATACACGCTCACCAGTGCTCGACCCGTCAGGAACAGACATCGGAATATTTGTGTTTTGCGAGGTTGTTACTGGCTGTCCGTCGAGGGGGGTCACTGGCGTATCGTCGCTAACTAGCTGCACCTTGGCAACTCCCGTACCAACCCTAAAGTCGAGTAATTTTGCTGTTTCATACCACAGGTCAACGGCACGCACCTTACCCTCAACATTGCCACCTCCAGTACCGACGTCACCCTTTTCCATAACAATAGTCTTGCCGTTATAGGTTATTTTTAGCTTAGCCTTTGGCTTGAGCCCGCCCTTCCAGGCGTGATTAGCCGGGGTGCGCATATTTTCAGGAGCCTTAAGGGCGTCGGTGAGCGCCTTAAAGTCCAGGCTTTTTGCGTTGCTTAGTTCAGCAAATGTCGTACGACCATTAAGCTTTCCGGTTAGCGAATTACCATTATCATCTCCAGGGTTGCGCTTGAGGTTTTTGCCATCCCACGTGCCGCCATAAATAGAAACACCCACCTCTACCTCTTCGCCGATGGTTGTGTAACCCTGACTATTGGACTGTCCTGGGGTACACTGTTCGTCTTTTTTGCTCAGAAAATATATGGAATTATTCAGGTAAGATTTTTCGTCAAGCGCCGACACCGGTGACGCTGAGCTCGTTATGACGAGACAGGCTACGCTCAAAAGGATACCAAGCTGATATAGGTGTTGTCTGAGGGTGGTTTTGCGATAGTTCTTCATAGGCTGCCTCTAGTAACACTTATAATTATTTGGCGCTTCTTTCGGTAATACATCCATCGGGTTGAAGGAATTTTTAAGCGATCCATATGATGGGTGGTCGTCGGAACGCGACACCACCATGTGTAGATGAACTTTTGTTGAACCTGCGGCACTAAGTCTACCGGTTAGACCACCAACCCCAACCACCTGACCCGCTTTAACGGATTGACCAGCAGACACACTGTAACTCGTTAAGTGCTGATAGGTGTAGTAGATACCCTCAGGGGTTTTTATGCGCACGGCATTACCCCCTGCTCCATAGTTTTTTGCCCAAACGACTTCACCGTCGTGTGCAGCATAAACGTTTTGCACTACAGTAGAGTTCATATCCATTCCTGCGTGCACGCCCAGTGATCCGACGTTGCGACCCCAGCACGGTCCTGGGTCAACTTTCTGATTCATCGGCCACACCCAACCATCACGGCTTGGTGCACCGCTGAGATTTCCACTGTCATTAGATCCAGACTGTCCCGATGATTGCTCGTCTTTTTTGTTGCCAGCCTCTTCTATGTAGAGATTACTTTCCTTGTCGTCGGCTGCCGTTGCTAGTAGTCCGCCGACAACTTTTTCAAGTGCGCACGGGTCGGTTTTTTTGTAGGTGTGGAGTAGCTCACCATCTTCGAGGCTGAGACTGTCTTCCCTGGCCTTGGCGCTAGCGGTGCAGTATTCTTGGGTATAAGTGCCCGGGTCGGCACTGAAGGTTGAGCTGTCGGCGTAACCGTAGTTTGGAATACCGAACGCCTTGAGGGTGTGTATGTCTGCCGTGCCGGCCTTTGCTTTTTTTGTGGTGCTATTAACTATAGTCGAAGGGGTGTTGAGGAGGAATCGTAGTGCCGACGAGCCATTGGTTGGTATTTTTGCCAGGAGCTGATTAGCTATAGAACCCTGCAAGGATGGGTTGAATAGTTTTGCGAGCATTGGCTGTGCGTCGAATTCCTCTTTTTCTTGGCGGTTCTTGTGCTGAACAATTGACGCTAACTGTTGGTCGGATAGGGCAGCTCCGCCAGCACCATCGGTCTTACCGGACGGGTTGTCTTTGTTCTGTCCGTGCGCCATAGATTCGTTGCTGGTTGAGTGTAGGGCGGCAGCAAGCGCCTCATAGTTTGATACACCTGATGCTCCAACTCCAAGCGACGGAAGGGGGATTATTTGACCAATCATCCACTGGACGAGTTGCTGTAGTTTTTCTACACCAAAACTAACACCCGGAAGATGTTTGACAAGATCCCAAAGGGGGCCGGTTATTGTCGAGGTGATGTCATCCAGCGCCTTAAAAGCTTGCCCGATGGAACTATTCCAAAAACCGGCAACTGACGCCAATCCCCTCCACCAAGAATTATTTTTTATCGTTGTAAAATCACGAACCATTTTATTCTCAGGACAAATTGACTCGCCCGGTGGCAGCTTGGTATCTACCTCCTCTCCGGCTTCATTTGTGCACTTTCTTGTAATACCTTTCGACAAGCTAGCGAGCATTGGCGAAGCTGATTCTGTCGAAGGAAGCTGGAATAGCTGGAATAGCGGCGACCTTTCTGCTCCGTCAAACATTTTACTTGCAACGGCGAGAGTGTTCATATCTGCACTACCGTCCTTAATCTGATCGGCGGCAACCATTGGACTGGAGTCTTCATTAAAGGCAAATGCTGTAACCGCCTGTGTCATAGCATCGTAGAAGATAGCCTCAAGCACTCGTCCGTCAATTGCACCAACCGCCCTAAACGCCATATCAATCCAACCAACAACAGCGATTGGCCCCAGTACTTTCTTGATGAGCTCTTTTGAGATAACCTTTCCGAGTGAACCATCTACTTCGCCGTTGATAACACTTTTTGCTGATTCGAGCGATGCCTTGCTACCCTGGGCCTTTTTGAGTTGTGCCTCGGCTCGCTTGCGCTCTTCGGATCCCTCCTTTGATGAGTTGACTGCGTCCTCGGCCTCCTTTATTCGTTTATCAATATCAAAGTCTAGCTTATCGAGCAGCTGCTTACAAGTTGCGACATTTGCCCCCTGGAGGCAGCCGATGTAGGCAGTCATCCTCGTGGACACTCTACCGACAAGCCCCTTGATGATTGACGCCTTAATCTTTGCGGAGACTTCCGTCAGGTTTTTGGCTGTTTTGTCAGGGATAATATTGAAGCGCTTAATGCCATATTTACGCATGAGAATTTTTTTTGATATATAGCGGAGGACATAATTTTTACCATGGGCCTGCTTGACCATATTATTAACAAAGCGCCTGGCTTCTTTATGTCCACTTAATTCTTTTGATACGTTGCGCGTGAGAGAGCCAACATCCTTACCGATATTTTCTAGCGACACCGTGAAACTAGTAGCCTTGCCTCCCAAGCTCGATTTACCGGTTGCGTTGAGGGTTGTTTTAATTTTTCTACCCTCTTTCTCGAATTTTGCGTCTAGTTGCTTGGTAAACCAGTCGGAGTATTTAGTTGATCCGAGGTGACACAACAAACCGCCGCCAGCGCAAAAGACCAGGTTTTTGTCGCCTGGATACGCCTCTTTCATAATTCTCATAGATAGCCAGCGCGTGACAAGATACTCAAATCGCTGCTCAATGGCGTGCTCGGGGACTTTGGTCACCTTACCAATAATGGGCTCCAACAGGGAGTTGAGCTTAAATAAGTTAACGGTAAACGGTGCGGCTATACCAAATGCCCCGAGAATGAGGACGACAGCAATGGAGGCACCCTTATTTTTTTTAAGCTTTTTCATGAAGTTTCTGCTTCTAGAAGATGCTTTGTTTTCTTGTTGAGCCTGAGCGTCAGGATAGTTAAACTCATTCTCCAGATTGGCTAGCGTTTGAGCGGCGTTAGTGCTAGTTTCTTGTTTTTTTTGCTTATCAAACTGACTATTGTCGAGGTCAAAACCATCGTCCCTTAGACCCGCTTCTATCTGGTCAAGCTCTGCTTGCTCACCAGCATTCAGTCTCTCCGAGGGACCATCATGTAGCTCAAACGGATTTGCTCGCCCATCAGCATCAGGATCGGTCGTGGTGTCAAATCGTGGCGGTTTTGTTGCTGTTGCCATACACCTCCAATTATACTACACTGCCCCGTACCCGCCGAGCGGTGTTTCTGATGGTAGTTGATGTCGAGAGATCGGCGAGGTGTTGATGAGTTCGTATTCGGTGTCGCTGGCCTGAATCTGGATGTGAACGTGGTTTTGCCCGGCAAAGAACAACCCCTGCCCCACCGGGAAATTGGCGAGGCGTTTTTGCTCTTCCTCGGTTAGCTTAAAGACACTGGAAAGGACGTCAACGGCGCTGGTTGACTGCTTGAGCAGCAGCTGCATCGACGAGTTGGCGACAATGGCCCGACCCATCTTGCTACCCATAAAGTCCTCGACGTCCTGGGTGATGGTCGTGAGACCGAGCTGATATTTGCGGGCGCGCTTGGCGAGAGAAAACAAGAAGTTGGCCGAGTCGTCGTAGCGCATCAGCTGCCATGCCTCATCGACGATCAGCATGCGCCGTTTCTGGTCGGTACGCGTAATGTTCCAGATGTGATTCAGCACAATATACATAGCGATTGGCCGCAGCTCGTCCTCGAGGTCGCGGATATTAAAGACCACCATGGTGTTATTGATATCAATATTTGACTGCTGGCTAAAGATACCAGCGAAAGTACCGGAGGTAAATTTGCGCAGCCGCTGAGCGAGGCTTGGCCCAGTGCCGCCCATATGAAGCAGCGTATCGTAGAGGTCGGCGATAGTTGGCGGCGTTGAATGGTGGGTCAACGGGTCGGCGGTGATGCCGACGCGAGCGTACGTGTCGATCAGTGCTTGGTCAATATCAGCCTCCTCGGCGGCCGTCAGTCCAGCGATAATCTGTCCGCCCGCTGTCGTCTGTGAGCCGCCCAGCATCTGTCGCAACAAACCATGCAGCGTCACTAAATTCGCCCTCAGCGCATCGTCCGCCTCATCGGTATCAATCACCCGTGGCAGATCAAACGGATTGATGCGGGTATCGCTGTTGAGGCTGAGTCGAATGTAGCTACCGCCAACGGCGTCGGACAGCTTCTGGTATTCGTTTTCTGGGTCGATGATCACGATGTCCGAACCAAGCATCATGCTGCGCAGCGCCTCGAGCTTGACCGTGAACGACTTACCGGCACCGGATTTCGCAAACACCACCATATTGGCATTCTCGAGAGAAAAGCGGTCAAAAATCACCAGGCCATTGTTGTGCATGTTGATACCGTATAACACACCCTTGCCGTCGGTCAGGTCGGCCGAGGTAAACGGAAAGCTGGTGGAAATAGCGCCGGTATTCATGTTGCGGCGAACCTGGAGCTGGTCGGTCAGCTGTGGAATAGTGCTGTTGAGGCCCTGCTCCTGCTGGGCCGAGGCAACCTTAGAGAATACCAGTTGTTGGCCAAAAATTGTCTCGATCTTGTGCTGGATAAAGTTGAGCTCATCAATGCTGTCGGCATAAATCGTAATGTAAAGGCCAAAGCGGAAGAACTTTTCCGAGCCGATCTGTAACTGATTGCGTAGTTCCTCGGCGTCCTGTAATGCCGCTTCCATCGCTGGGTCGCGCACCTTGCCCTTCTCGGAATTGATGCTGAGGCTAGCCTCGAGCTGAGTCACTTTCTTGCGTAAGTTGTTGAGCACCACCTGGGTGTCAACTGGATAAATGAACATGCTAATATCTAGCACCTCGTCGATGTTGATCACCGAGCTGAGCCAACCGGTGTATAACTCGCGCGGATAGCCGTAGACGTACATGGTGCGCCCATACTTTGAACCGAGGCGGAAGTGGTCGGATTTGAGCTCGAGACTGCTCGGGGCGATAAAGTCGCGCAAGGTTCTCACACCGGTGAGAAAAGCCTGCTCAACCTCGGCCTGCTCGCGGGCCCGCTGTTGGGCGGCGATATCAATGGCGTCCAGCTTCTTTTTTCTAGCCATGTCGTACTCCTCCATATCCATGTGGCGATTCGCCTCGTCCCTTGCGGACATAGGTCGTCGCTAGTTCATCGGCGCCAACACTCAATGGTTGTTGCGGTGCCACGTCAGGGTTGTATGAACTGTAGAATAATTCGCCCAGCTGTTTGGTATTAAGCTGCGAACTCTTCACGCCCATCTGAAACAGTCCGCTCATTACCGAATCAACTCGGTTCTTAATTTCATCCTTGGCCTTCTCGTAGGCGGTTTGTTCAATCTTGGTGATGGTGTTGTCTTTCTTGCCGCCAAAAAAACTATCGAACAGACCCTTGGCCTGCTGTTTAATAACTTGCATGTCGCCGCTCTGATAATACGGCACCACGATATAAAAATCCTTATCCATAATATTGGCTTCTTGGGCGAGGACATCGATGAAGTTGATATAGTCGTCCATCAGCACGTTCAGGAGCATATTGTCTTGGTTGCGGCGGATGTCAATCAGGCGGTCGATATACGGCCCGATGTCAACGCGACGCGAGCGAATGAGCACTTGAACCGGAAAATATAACGAATTAAGGAAGTTTTGGTAGCTAAATTCAATTCCCTCACGCTCACGGCCACTCATCAGATCGAAGTTGATTGACTGACATTGAACAATCGCCCGAAAGCTGCCGTCATTCATGATAATCATATTCTCGCGCATCTCAGAAAATAGCAGCGTGTTCTGAGTACTGGTCGGGCCTTTTTGTTGAGGTTTTGCCTGGTTAGTTGGCTGCTTGGCGGGCTGTTGCGGGGCTGGCTGTGGCTGGTTGGGCTCGGGTGCGGACGGTGGGTTGGGGGCTGGTTGTGCCGCGGGTTGTGCGCTTGGCATCGGCTGTGGCTGGGCTGGCGCCTGCGGTAATTGCTGTGGCAGCGGGCTGAACTGATCAGGGTACTGAGCATACGGTGAGGTTGGTTCCGTAGAGACTGGATCGGGCCCAGAAGCAATAACGCCGGGCATATTTTGCGGGGTTGACGGCGCACCAAACTGTGATGCAGCAGCTGCATCTGATGGATAGTGATATGGTTGCTGTTGCTGATCTGGTTGCATAGACATCCCACCTAGTGAAGCGAAATCACGACTTCCTTATCATGTTCTTTTTGGATGCGACCGGCCTCTCGTTGGAGCGAGGCGACCGATAGGTCGCTGTGATTACGCGCTAAGTCCATTATAGCAGGCGAGACGGGTGCTGTGCTAGGGGGTGTCTGGTCGGCGTGGGCCGTCGCGGTCGTCTGCTCGCTGATGGGCGTGATGATGGACTGCTGCATAGTTGGATAGGGGTCGAAGGTCGAGGGTTGCGGCGAGAGGGCTTGGTCGTCTTGACTGTCTTGGGCGGTTTGGGTAGTTGGGGTGGCTTGGGCCCGCTGCATTTGCTGGACAATGTCATCATGACGCTTTTCGTCGGCCTGCTCAATGAGTGTTTCAAAGGCACGGGCTGTCTTGCTGCTTGGATCGAGTGGGTCTTGGGCGGTTTGGGCCTCGTTGTACCAATCCGCCTGCATCGAACTATTCATCACCGAGCTGTTTGGATTATCGACGCCGCGCACCGACCAACCGTGCGTGTCCACCAGTGTCGCCAGATATGACAGCCGGCGATTGACCTCGGCCTGGTCATACCCCTTGCCGTATTGCTTTTCCTCGACCCGCGGGGCGATCACCTCGACCATTCGCTCAATGCCATCGGCTCGCCACAGTCGCTGCTTGGGCTTAAGGATGAATGAAATAACCGCTGCGAGGTACACCTCCATTGGCTGATCCTTGCGCAGCGGCAAGGCTAATGCCCCGAAAAACAGCGCAACCGGTACCGGGATAATCGCCAGTGGCGGCAGCACCGAGAATAGCCCCCACGCCAGCGCAATCATACCGACCGCAACGATCAGGAAAACAAACTGCTTGAAACTAAACGGCCCGAGCAGCTTGTCTTCAGCTTCCACATCCTGGGGAACTTTGTAGACGGCCATTGGGTATTATTATAGCAGATTAGCTTAGGTTTCTGTTGGCGGCAGATACGAAAGGGCCGCCTCCATTCGCTTAATTGCACCGATACTTTCACCTATACGACCACTGTACTGCGGAACCGTCTGCACCTCATTTAGTCGGTCGCGCAGAATCTGAAGATGCTGTTGTGAAATTTGTCCTCGGAAGTTTGAATTTTCAATCATATCAGCCAGGGTGTTAAGATAGACGGCATCTTGCGTGACCAGGCCTTCGGTCGACAATTTATCCTCGCTAAGCGCCTTGATGGTCGTTTGGGTGATAAATTCTTGGCCAGACCATGGCATATTATTAATCTTAATCTTATTAGCAATTGAAGATCCGATCCAGAACGGTCGTGCAGGGTTGTTCTTGAGAGCGTCGCCAGCTTCCTGGGCAAGGGCATCGTCAAGGTGGGCAAAGTCAAGCTGGCTGGTCAACGACTTGATAGCCTTAATATTCTTACCGCCAAGAACACGACGAAGTGACGCAGCCTTGACATCCCTGGTAACGGTAATGCCTTTGACCTCGCTGCCGATAGCACCAAGAGCCATATCTACCATGTCAAACTCATCGGCATTGTATCGATCAAGCAAGCGATTTGCGCTCTCAACGCCTTCATTGTAGGCATTGCTGAGCGTTTGTTCTGCCATGGCAATTGCTCGATCGGCACCGCGACTGTCACCGAAGTATATTTGTTCGACTTGTCCAGCCAGATTGCGCATCGTCTCGTTTTCTTTCAGTTCATTTGCCCATCGATCATCGGCAACACGCTGCGATGAGGCGTTCTGCAGGCCCTGGAGAGCCACTTGCTGCGCTGCTCCTCGGGCACGCTCCAGGCTTTCTTGGAATGACGAAGACAACTCATTGGTCTGGGTAGGCTTGAGTGCCCGCATCGACTTATAATAAGTGTCAGCCGCCCCCTTAGAAGCCTCAGCCTGCTCAGACCATGATTGTGCTTGTGCGTATCGGTCAAAGGCGGCGGAATTAGACATCAGATGATTGCCCCAAGCGGCTTCTAGCCGACCCTCGATAGCCTTTTTGTCTTCGTTAACCATCCGTCGGTATTGATCAATCTTAGCATAGGAACCAGTCCCCTTTCGTATAACATCAGATTCATCTTGCAACTCTTTGAGCCTATCCTTACGATTTTGTGATGACTGCGCCAGCCTGCGTCGCCATGCTGTTGGGGTAAATTTGCTATCTGGACGTTTGTTGAGTTTTTTAAGTTTCGTAATCTCGCTTTGCTCTTTTGCCCAGTTCTTAGATCGGTCGAACAATCCCTTGCTGCGGTCGTTGACGAGACCGGTGAATTTGCCGAGGAGTCCGCCGCCCAATTTAATCATCAACGGCGTCAGGGCGAGTGGTGCGATCTGGACTGCCATACCGAGAATGTACATTACCGCCCCGTTTGGTCCCGCGGCGTTTTGCATAATGACTGAACCCGCCAGCTGTGCCCCACCAAAGGCTGCCGCAAACCCCGGGAAGAATATCAGCATCGTCAAGAAGACGTCCTTCCACTTGTCAAACCACTTCTCCGTACCCGGTAACAAATAAGCCACAAAAGCCAGCGGTGAAATGATGATCAAAATAACGATCAACGCCTGACGGGCGGCCATAATGATAACAACGAGAAGAATAACGAGTCCAATGCCGCACAAAAGCGGCACAATAAAAGGAAGTAGCTCGGCCCGCATGACGATTCCCGCAGCCAGTGCCGCACCGCCAGCAGCACCTCCCAAAATCTGGAAGGTGACCTCTTGCCAGGTCATTGGTTCAGACGCTGGCGCCGATCCGCCTAGGGTGGCGACCGTGTTACGAATATTCATGAACATGTCTTGGAGTGCACTTCCGGCGATGTTTGACAGGTCGAGGAGTATGGCGCAGACGTGGAACGACAAATTGACTAGTACCGCCGCGACAATTAAGCGAGGCAACATCTTTTTGATGCCATAATTGGAGATGCCCATAGAAGTAACTTGTGAATAAATAATGACTATGAACATGATGATAAAAATGCTGTTGGCGATATTGCGAACGATATTCCAGGCCAGAAAGATACCGCTAGTCTGATTACCCGTCTGAAGCGGCGGCACCACGAGGAAGCTTTTGAGCACCCCAAACATCCAGTCGATGGAGCTAGCTAACCACGCCGAAACGGGACAAAGGATCCAGCCGATACCGCCAGCAACTTCACACGAAGACGCAGAGTTTTGGCTCGGTGGGTCAATTGATAATGTGGTCGATTCTTTCTTTGTGTAAGTGTTTGGCGCAGTATACGTAAATGTCGTTAGGGACACCGAGGTCATTGATCCGAGGTCGCCTGTTGACGGAAAGTGAATGACGCGAACGTCTTGATTATTGGCCACAGTTTTCTTGGACATGTAGACCACTTGGTCAGACCCTAAGTTGAGGGCCTTTAGTTTGTCGACGTCGGAAACTCGCTCAAATGTCTCGTTGTCGTAGGATATTTTGCTACTATCCCACTTCGCGTCCGCCGCCAGCGCCTGGCCCGAGGTTACGACCGTACTCAAAAAAATACTGACTAGGAGGCCCACCGCCAGCAATATAAACCATTGCAACCATCGCATCGACGATCGCCCTTGTGAACGTAACCACTCCATTACCGACAATGGTAGCATTTTTACAGAGAAAAGTCAATAGTTTTTAGCTGGCGGCAGGTGGATTATTGTTGCGATTATTTTGATTATTTGGCGGTGCTGAAGGCGGGGATTGCGGTGGAGCTGGCCCCCTCCCTGTTCCGGCGACGAATGTCCGCCCCATCGGGGTGTCTGACGGAATTGCTTCGGTAATATTGTTTGACGATGCAGTGTCGTGGGGTATTCTGATTTCTTCGGTTCCCACGCTGTTGTTTCGTATACTCTCGAGTTCCCTACGGGCGCTGCCTGATATTGAGGTATTGACACGCTTATTATCAAGCACCGAGGCTGCCCTGTCGGCGGAAATACCGACCATTCTTTGACCCCCCTTAGTAAATTCAGTTTCACCAGCGACCTTGATGGCACTGGATGCCTGTCGCGCCAGTTTTTCATCGCTCAACCCATTAACCCCCTTGGCGGTCAACTCGGCCATTTGTTGCTGGCTAAAGCTGACCGAGCTTGCTCCGTCCTGCTCCATCTGGTCGATGGCCGTTCTACCCATTTCAAACAGGCCGGCATGGTCATCCTTCATTCTGGTAAGGGTTTCTGCCATGCGGCGGTTGCTGATAGTTCCACCACCCTGGAGATACTCGTACATTTGTTCGGCGCCGTGCTTACCAGTTGACTCTAATTTCTTAAAGGCAACATGTTTAAGTATCTCATTGTCCCCGGCGTTTCTCAGTGCAGCGGCCGCATCACCATTGAATTGGTAGGCAAGTAGATCTTCTGCTGCCTCGAGCTCTTCTTTGTCCACGGCATCTTGACCCGCGGCTGCACTCCGGATGCCGTAATTTACGTCTTTGCCTGCTCCGAGGAATTTATTATTTGCCAACCTGCTCCTGTTGAATTTCTCATTAAGCCCAGACATTCGATTTCTCCATATGTGATCCATAAGTCCGCTACCCTTCCAGGCCCCGGCTCGCATGAGCTGTTTGCGGCGTGCTACTTGCTTCTTGCGAAAGTCTTGCATCTGACCAAGTCGTGAATTGGCATACCTATCCTTTGCCCAGTTTTTGGCGCCGCCACCGAGGCGACCACCGGCGTTGTTGATGTGCTGGCTGATTGACCCGGCGACGTCGATGGCTTTCTTAAGGACACCCCACACGGCGATGAGCGGCAGAACTTTGATCAGCTCGCCAACAATCTGCATGATCATGTCGTTTCCACCCCCGGCCTTAACGATGGCCCCCGCTAGTATGCCGCCGCCGAACAGCAGGCCGATTGTCGGAAAGACCATGAGTAGCCCCACAAAGATTGAGCGCCATTTACTAAAGAATTTTTCGGTATTTGGTAGCAGAAAGGCAACGAAAGCCAGCGGTGAGATAACAATGAGAATGACGATGAGTGCTTTACGGGCGATGAGTAGTACAGCAATGGTCGCCATAACAACCAGCCCAGAAACAAGCGCTCCAATCAAAACCGCGAGGGCGAGGATCCCGGCCGTGCCTGCGGCGAGGACGGTTAGCGCAAAGCCCCCCCATGTACCACGCCCCTGACCTGACTGAAAGATCTCATTTGCTCGGGTAATCTCGTCGCCAATGCCGCCGATGCCAGCACGCAGGCCATAGCCGAGGATGTTAGACAGGTCAACGGCAATTTGACAGATGTAAATTGATACATTCACCAGGATTGCGGCGACAATGAGCCGTGGCAGCATCTTTTTGATGCCGTAGTTCGAGATACCAAAGCCGGTGAGCTGAGAGATGATGATCGCTAAGAACATAATGATAAACGCACCATTGGCAATGTTACGCATAATTCCCCAGGCCGCCTGTACTTCACCCCCAGAGCTGAGGCCCGGCTCAATCTTTAAAAAGTTGTCAGCGATCATGGCGAAAGCTGCGTCTGAAATATCAGACAAGAAATTAACGACTGGACAAATGAGCCAACCAAGGTCTTTGACGGCACACTCTGGCTTTTTCTCGTCGCCCCCACTCTGGCCAGAGGGGGGTCGGCGGAGATGCCGGAGAGGGCGTCGCTGATTTCTTTTTCGTCATACTTTGATTGCTCAGCAATACATTTGACATACTCCTTAGAACTCGCCACAGCGCCACTTGATGGCATCTTATCCTTACAGGCGTTCATCCAGCTGTCAACTTGTTGTTTACATATTTGCTCCGCTGGCCCTCCGGCGCCTCCGCCACTTTTCTCAATACATTTTTTTAGGAGGGCGTCATAGATGGCCCTACGAGTATTCTCGGCGGCCTCGGTTTTTGCTGACTTTGCGGCTACTTCAGCATTGTCTGATGCCCATTGCGCGATTCGCTCACATGACATTTTTGTGTCTATGCCGCCAGGAGCGGTATAAGGCGCTCCTGCTCCGCTAAATAGGGGGACACTTTTATTTGCGTCGGGTATATAATAGTATCCGTAAGCTACCGTACCATCAGCTAGGGCAACGGCTATTTTTTTGTTACGCTGATCGGCCTTTATGTCATTACTTGCGGCGTCATCTCCGCTATCGTATCCTCGCCATTCGGCTTTACAGCCAATCTTTTGGCCCGACAAGAGCGCCGCCATTGCCATAGAGTAGTTGACTAATGCTGAGTCGAATTTCAGGCTTTTGCCGGCCTTTTTTTCAAGGACTTGGATCGCATATACTCCTCTGTCTCTCGGTATATTCCACTTATCGCCGCTGTACTCGCCCTTGGTAATATTGCTGGTACAGTCAAGGTTGGCGTTATCTCGCCATTCACCTTTTAGCGCACAGAACATATCAGTAAAAGAACCGTAGCCGAATGCGTTTCGCGCAGCAGATACCACTTGCTTACAATCAAATAGCCCGTCATCATCGCCGTCAAGAATTGGACCGACAGTGGTAGTAATGGCACCACCCCAGTCGCCACTCGCAACCTTTGCGGAGGTAAGATTTCCGTCAAACCCGGCACCGCCAACGATACAACCATGCATGGCGCGTGCGAGTAGGAGCTGTTTGACTTGAGCGAGATATGGAGAATGATCAAGACGCGCCCGAGCCGCGTTAGCGGTCGGTGACAATGCAAAAAACGTCATGAGCACCGGAACGACTAACAGTGCGGCCAGCCCAACCAAGGTAATGCGAATACGTTGATGCGGGGTCTTTTTTTGCGTAAGCATTATGAGAATATATTACCACGCTATTGCTAGTAATTCAAAAGAAGAGCTAAAAACTAGCTCTTCTTTTGTCAGATGCGTCATTGACGCTATTTAGAAAGAATAGGGCCTGAGTGTGAAGATCCTGCAATCTTCCACCTATTCACTGTTGGATCCGAAACAATTTTGTAGAATTGGCCGTCCGGTGTAGAACCTCTTTTATTCCCGTCGTAGGAATAGAAGTGCGTAATATGCGTCTCAAGCGACTTGCCCGTTTTGGGATCAACCACTACATCCGACTGGCTGGCAGGAAAGACCTCAATGTCTTTTATTTTCCAGAGCTCGACATCGTCTTCGGAACTACCGGAGTTAGACCTAATCTGCTCTGCTCTTTTATGAATGAGCTCCATTACTTTACGTTTAGCGAAATACTCTTCATCCGAGACTTTGCCGGCTCGCATCTCCTCAAGCAGTGTGTCCATGTCCATTTGGGGATTCAAAAAGGCTTCTGATACTAACTTTTTAGCATACTCCTCGTAGTTTCGCTCTACGTCACTATTCGTGTAAGTAAACCTCCCGTAGAGAGCAGCTTGGACAGCAAGAAACGGATCAGTGAGCATCTTTTTTGGATCTCGGTCCGCAGGTGACTTCTTATAGTAGTCACCAAAGGGTAGACTATCTTTCGGGTAGAGTATGGGATCCGTCTTACCTTCCGTACGGCCAGATGCCTCCAGATAGGTGATTTCTGCTTGGAGGATCTTGTTTCTCTCCTCTGGCGGTAGCTTAATGAATTCGTCGTACGGTATTTTGTCAATTTTTTTTACTTGTTCGTCGTATTCTTCTCTGGCCCGCATTCGTGCTGCCGCTTCTGGATCAACAGTCTCAGACGGTGATGGTGAGACAGATGGTGACTCTGATGGGTCTAGTGAGGCGCTTGATGATGGGCTTTTCTCTGGTACCGCTAAGCGATCACCCCCACCACAGCCCGCAAGGCCTGTTGCCGTGGCTACGAGGGCGACACTGGCCGCAGCCTTTGTGATCCAGCCCCTAGTCGTATCTTTAGCTTTCTCCCAGATAGACGGCTTAGTACCTAATGAACTACTTGGGTCATGGTCGTGTCTTTCCATAACGCTTGGAGTCCTTTCTCTGGCCTGTGGCCAGTCATAGAGTAGTTTTAATCCACCTCAGAGTAGGTAATAAACTCTGAATAACATCATTGTAACACATTCTGTATATTTAGCAATACCCCCGCGGTAACAAAGTAAATAAAACAACCCTTATGTTTTAGAAAAATGGGCTGTTGAATAACAAAAATCTAATTCTGGCGCGCCCGACCGGATTCGAACCGGCGATCTCCTCCGTGACAGGGAGGCGTGATAGGCCAACTTCACTACGGGCGCATAACTTTCCGTATGATAGCAAACTTTTATGGCTTTTTCAAGAAATCGTTTGCATTTTTCCTGCCACTATTTTACAATTTAGGGTAAGAGATTGTTATGACAAAAAGAAATATTCTCATTACTACTGCCCTCCTCGTAGCTATTACCTGCGGCGTTATGTCATTTGGCGGTGTTGCATTTGCCGAGAGTAAATGTGGCGATGCACCGACCTCGATTATCAACTGCGGCGGCGCGACTGGTGATGCTGCTATTCTCGGTATCATCAAAATGGTTATCCAGATCATGACTGCTGGTATCGGCATCTTGGCAGTCGGTACGGTGATATATGGCGGTATTCTCTACTCTGCGTCTGGCGGTAGTCCGGACAATATCAAAAAAGCCAAAGAGCTTTGGGTCAATACTGCCGTCGGCCTCATCATATTCGCGTTTTTTGTGGCTATCACTAACTTCCTGATCCCTGGGGGGGTGTTCTGATGAAGCACATTGTGATCGCGCTGGGGCTGATGATCGCGGGGTCGCTGATGTTGTCGGTGGTTCAGGCAACGCCGGCTAGCGCGGCCTGTGGCGGCAACATCTTGACGCTCAAGCCGTGGTACGACGGGCTGACCAAGTCGGATTGTAATCTCAAGGCGATCGTCGACAATAACGATAAGCGCGCCCAAAACGACCCAGGTAATTACGCCACGCTCAACGGCTTTATCTGGCGGGCGATATTGAATGTTGTCGAGGATCTGTTGCAGCTGGCGGGCTTTGTGACGGTCGGCTTTGTGATATACGGCGGCTTTTTGTACTTGACGAGCAATGGCGAGCCGGGACAGATGGCCAATGGTATGAAGACGGTGATTAATGCGGCGATCGGCCTAGTGATCGCTATAGCTTCGGTGGCACTGGTGAATGTCGTGGCTGACGGATTGGGGTTGCCGCGATCATGATGCGATTTGTAGCCGGTGTATTGGGGTCGCCAGATTCGCTGGGCATTCCGACGAACAGTGCTTCGGCGGATGCACTGGGTAACATTCTCAATACGGTGTATTTCTTTGCCGGGGCGATCGCGATTTTGATGTTGGTGCTGGCCGGTATTAATTACGCTAATTCGGGCGGCGACACCAACAAGCTCACCAAGGCGAAAAACACCATTCTCGGTACCGTTATCGGCATCATTATCATCCTCTCCGCATTTCTCATTACTAACTTTGTCATTAGTGGCATGAAAGGATCGGCAATATGAAAAAACTCGTAGTCATTATCGGCATGATAGCGGCGCTCGTTGCCCCACTAGTGGTGGCATCAAGCGTATCCGCCCAGAATGTCGACATTTACGGCGCCTGCTCGGGCTCCAGTGGTGAAGTCTGTAAAAACCGTGGCGCGACGGTGCAACCACTGTTCAAGAACCTCATCAATGCTATCTTGCTCATCCTCGGCGCCATCTCTGTCATCATGATCATCATCGGTGGCTTTCAGTATGTAACCTCGGCTGGCGACTCTAACAAGGTCAAAACCGCCAAGTCGACTATTATGTACGCGGTGATCGGTGTCGCCGTCGCGCTTCTATCGTATGCTATCGTTGACTTTGTGTTTGGAAAAATATAAGAAAAAAGGAGAAATGTATGAAACGATATAGAAAAACCCTCGTAGCCGCCGTTTTGTCATTAGCAGTTGCTGTCGCGGCCGTCGTCATGCCAATCGCTTTGCCGTCCGCGTCGGCCCAGTTTAAGAGCGGTTTGGACGCAGCCCGAACCGATGAGATGAGCACGAAGCCTATCGGCACCACCATAGGCGAGGTGGTTAATATCTTTCTCTACTTTGTCGGTGCGGTGGCAGTTATCGTTGTGATCTGGGGCGGTTTTCAGTACATCACCTCGTCAGGCGATAGCCAGAAAGCGACCACTGCTAAAAACACCATCATGTACGCGGTGATTGGTATCGTTGTGGTGGTCATGTCGTATGCTATTGTTAACTGGGTCTTTGGCTTGTTTAAGTAGCTAAATGATGATAGAATAACAGCTGAAACTATATTAACTGGTAAACAAGGAATCAAGAATGGACAAATTGAAACTCATCGTTGTCGGTATCGTGGCTACGCTAGCGTTAGCGTTCGCGACAGTACCAGTGGCCCAGGCACAATACAACTTGGACAAGGGCATCAGCGACTCAAAGGGTGATCGGGTTGCTGAAAAGGTTGATGATCCACAGCAACTGATCAAGGGTATCGTCAACGGTATTCTCTACTTCGTCGGTATCTTGTCGGTGATTATGTTGATCTGGGGCGGTATCCTTTACACGACTTCATCTGGTGACTCGAATAAGGTGACTACTGCCAAAAACACCATCATGTACGCGGTGATTGGTCTGGTGGTGGCGATCTTTGCCTATGCGATCGTTAACTTTGTTCTCACAACGTCGCGCGGTGTAAGTTCATAAGACCGCGCCCTGTCTACGACAAATTCACCCTCGTTTATGGCGAGGGTGTTTTATTCTGGTTGTCTGGCGGCGTCAAATACGACGACTACGACACTAACGGGTTTGGCGAAGGATTACAAGACTTGGATCTTTTTGGCACGTTCTTGCTTAATCTTTTCGAACGTAATAGTGAGCACGCCGTCTTTGAGTTCGGCCTTGACGCCTTCTTCGTTGACCGCGACGGGTAGCGCCAGGGTGCGGCTAAATTCGCCCCAGTAGCACTCTTGGATATGCCAGTTCTTGACGTCGGTCTCGTCGCCACTTGATAGGGTGCCGCTGATCGTGAGAATGCCGTCGGAGATACTAACGTCTAGGTCGTTACGATCAACACCAGCCGTTCGGGCTTTGATAATAAGTTCGGTTTCTGACTCAAATACATCGACCGCTAGCTGCCCCATCAGATCATCGGCCTCATCCTCCCAGTCATCCTCAGGAGCGGGCGCTGCAGTAGCCGGTGTTGCTGCAGGAGCGGCTGGTTGTGGTGCGTCATTAGCCAGATCATCATTCAAGAAAGCTGCAGTTAGCTCATCCTCAATTAACAAATCGTCATTTTTGCGTGCCATGTTTCCTCCGCCTTTATAGGCTGATTGACAATATCATCTATTAGTATAACGGTTATGTGCGCTATAATCAAGAGTGAAAGGCGAAAAAGCGAAAAATGCCTATTGATACGCTATTATCATATATCGCGCCACATTATTGTTATGGTTGTGGTGCGACTGGCTCGCTTTTGTGTCGGTCGTGTCTTGAGGCGGTGAAGCGGCATCATTGTCAGGTCTGCGTTATTTGTGGACAGCCGTGCGCCGGTGGCAACGTGTGTCGGCGACATGCCCTGCCCTACGAGGCGCTCAATTGTGTGCTGTGGCGGCGAGGTGCAGTGGCGCGGCTGATTGATGATTATAAGTTTCATCGCGTGCGCGCTGTCAGTGGGGTGTTGGCTAGACTCCTAGATGAATTGCTTCCAGAATACGACGCCTCGACGGTGGTTGTACCGGTGCCGACGGCCCCTGCCAATATTCGTAAGCGCGGCTATGATCATATGTTGCTGATCGCTCGGCAGTTTGCCCGGCGGCGGGGATTGAGAGTCGAGCGACCCTTGGTCAGGCAGACGAATGTGACGCAGCATTATGCTCGCTCGGCGGCTGAGCGTCGAAAGCAGGCGCAGCAGTTTTTCCGCGCACGTGGCGTTCGGGCCGATGTTCCCTATCTGATCTTGGATGATATTTTCACCACTGGCTCAACGATTGCAGCGGCAGCCCAAACGCTACAAGCGGCTGGTGCGCGGGACATTCGCGTGGGGATTGTCGCTCGCCATGGGAATGATAAAAAGGCTGTTGCAAAGACGCCGCCAAACCCTAGTCGTGATGATACGAACTGCCGCGAGCGATCTCTTGGGCGCGGTACAGCTGCTCGGCGAGAATGAGCCGCACCAGCTGGTGCGGAAATACCAGGCGTGATAGCGACCAAGCGATGTCGGCTCGCCGGTGAAGCGTCTCGGTGACGCCATAGGCCCCGCCAATGATGATAACGATGTGCTGATCGGTGTGATCGAGAATGAGCTGCGATAGTTCTGGCGAGCCCAGGTTGCGGCCGCGCTCATCGAGGAGGATGACGAAGTCGTGCGGCTTGAGGCGAGACATCAGGCGCTCTGACTCGTCCTGGCGCGCTCTGTAGCCGATTTGGCCGGAATGTGGGATGATGATCATTTCTGCGGCGAATGGTGCTCTAAGGCGCTCTAAAAAGCGCTTAATGCCTGGCTCTATCCAGGGCTCGTGCCGCTTGCCGATGGTGAGGATGGTAATTTTCATGTGCGGGCTTTCGGTGGGGCGTTATTATCATGTAGGATGGCTTCGGCGGTTGCCTTGGCGATTTGGTGATGGATATAAGCGGTCGGATGGCCCACGTCGTCACCTCCGGTTACCACACCAAGACCAAACGTGGCGCAAGCATCGACGTTCTTTGGCGGCTCGACCAAGGTGATGCGCGGTTCGTGCATGCTGGCGACAACGTCGCGGATAGCTTGATTGACCGTCTCGATAAAGCTGGCAACAAAATGATCGGTATCGTTATTGATAATCGTTGGACAGATGTCGCGTGGCTGGATAGGCGTGGTATAGAGGTTGATGTATAGCTGGGCGTTGGGAGCATGTTCAAGGATAGAGCGGTAGGCTTGCTCGAGCGACTGACGATATTCGTCTGAGTACAGTCGGCGAAAGACATCGATATACATCTCGCTGCGCGTACCACACCGTTCGTGCAGGCAGGCGTCGAACACTACGTTAAGGTCAATCATGTTTGCGCCAAGCGTCAGGGTGACGATATCGGTTTCGGGGCCAAGGGCGTTGAGTTGCGGCGGCTGGTCGTCAAACTGCTGGCTGGAGATATGCTCTGGCCCGGCGCCGCGACAGGCCACGAGGGTAATGTTACCTGAGGGAATGCCGAATGCTTTGAGTTGCCGCGCGTAAGCTTCGGGTGAGCGCCGGCACTCCGTTGTTGTGTCGTCGTAATTTCCTAGCCCTGCCCCGCTGGCCACTGAATCGCCCATGCCGACGACGTAGGTGTGCTCGGCTTGTTCGGGCGAAATGCTCGGGCGGCTGGACGCTGATAGCGCTAATGAAGCGAGGGCCGCTATCGTAGCGACCCCCTGCTTGGCTAATGTTTCTAATCTTTCTCTCATGATATCGTGTCTGGCGGAAGGGGAGGGATTCGAACCCTCGGTACGTGTTAGCGTACGCCGGTTTTCAAGACCGGTACCTTCAACCACTCGGTCACCCTTCCAATTAATCGTAGCGACTGGATTCTGGCGGAGAGAGAGGGATTCGAACCCTCGATGGGTTGCCCCATACCGCTTTTCGAGAGCGGCCAGTTCAACCACTCCTGCACCTCTCCAAATAAAAATGGTACACCCGGCACGATTCGAACGTACGACCTTTGGCTCCGCAAGCCAACGCTCTATCCAGCTGAGCTACGGGTGCATACAGCCTTTCGGAAATCCGATTGGCTATAACAAAAATATAAAGAACTTTCAATGCCAGTGGCAATGAACTTTTGTATTCTAGCACACCTGTTAGCTCGGGGCAAGCTATAGCCTGATGATCCGAATGAGCTTCTCCAGTGCATCTGGCGCGATTTCTTGCATCGGCAGCCGCGCCCCCAGCATGTCGACAATGGCCTCGCCTTCGGCCTCAGAAAAATAGATGGTCAGTGCTGGCGAGAACCGCTTGACCGGTAGTAAAATCGCCGAGTGTTGATCACCGTCTTGGCCCAGCCCAAAGGCCCGAAACTCACTAAAATCATACAAACGGTCGGCGACGTAAACGCCCTTGGGGCTGATGGCGTAATTGACCATCACCGATGGCTTGGATCGAAGTAGTACGAGCGCCACCGCCATAATCGGCAGCAAAATCGCGAACGTCCAGCTATTAAAAACAAAGATCGCCAGCGCCATCAAGGCAAGCACCACGAAACTAACAGCAACATACCAGCCGGTCGTGCGGTGGGCCTGCACGCCCTCGGGAGCCTGCCAGGCGATGGGCTGCGATAAGTCAATCATCGGCTGGGCCGCGTCTTGCTGGGTGTTTTCGGTGTCGGTTGCGTGTGGCTGCTCTTCCATATGTCTAGTATACCATGAGCGGTATGATCTGCTATACGTCGGTAGAGTTACCACCGAGACCAATTACGGTATTGAGGACAAATTGAATGATGGCGTAAGCAAATAGGGCGATCAGCAGACCAATGACCGCATAGAGAATGGTGTTCTTTGCCGAGGTGACCGCGTCTTTGTTACCACTAGAAACAACGTAGCGAAAACCACCAAAGATCAGCATTACCACAGCGAGAATACCGATGAAATAGAGCATGATGTTGATAATTTTTTTCACCAGTGAGCTGTCGCCATTGGTTAAATTAGCCGGCACGCCGTCGCCACGCGCATCATTGATGCCACGAGTAACACCGCCCTCGCCAAGCGCGAACGCTGGAGTGCTCAAAACTACCGTGCCGACACCGATGGTCAGCATGATACTAACGATACCTGCGAAAAACCTCTTCATGCGCGTTATTATCCTCTTTCTTAGGTTTATTGTCAAGTTTTGCGGTCTGCCTGCTGGCCGCGGGGCTAGCCAGACCACTGCTTCTATGATACACTATTTTTGGCTCATGGAGGAGTACCCAAGTGGCTGAAGGGGACGGTTTGCTAAATCGTTAGTACGGGGAGACCTGTAGCGGGAGTTCGAATCTCCCCTCCTCCGCCAGAATTATGCTACTGTAGTCCCGGTTTATCCGGGACTTATTTTAATTGTTTTGTTTAGTACGCGGAGTGGGTATCGAATAGAATTTTGGGCCGACGGCACCATCTAAATCAGGAAATATTATTGACAAATTAAAAACCTTATGCTATTATCCTAACATTGCTATGGTTGGGTCCATAGAGATAAACATAAAAAGAATATGAAATATTTATCACACATTATTACCACTACCACGATGGCATTGGGCCTGTCGACCAGCCTCGGCGTGTTTTTGCATGACACGAATATTGATAAAGCGATTGTTTCTGCTTGGCAACTCATGAGTGATGCGCGCCAGGTTGATGACGACCACCACAGCAAGCCTCATTCCTCGCCGCATACTCACTCTGACCATCATGACTTTTCGGGGGCGCTAAAAGACGGGCAAACCCACCCGCGGACGACACCGCGTAGTGCTGATCGTAAGCACCTACATACCAAACTCGTCAGCCGCGGTGGTGATGGTGATATTGACGGGCATCGACTGATGGTCGATCCGATTAGCGTGAGCTGATGACTTCGAGCTCACTGATAAAGCGCTGGATGAGCCTTTCCTGCTCAGCTAGCTGCTGGCGAGTTTCCTCGACGAGATAGGCTGGCGCCTTTTCAACGTAAGTTGGATTATCCAGCCGCGCCTGGAGGTTCGCCAGGGTTCGCCGCGCCTCGCTTAGCCGTACTTCCAGATCGGTCTGGTGCTGATAGAGAGTCTTCTCGTCAATATCCAGCCATGCTTCCCTGTTTGCTGCCGCCAACCTAAGGCCCCGTGGCTGGTCGGTGTGTGCAATTGACTCCAGGCGCATGAGGTGTTTGATGGTGTCCTGATTTTCGTCAATTAAATTGTCATTACCGTATAACAAGCGGTATTTTTTATTGCCCGGCAACTCAGCGATTACCCAGCGACCTTCCGCGACCAGTGTTTTCAGCTGCTCAAACTGCTCAGCGGCGATGGGGTCGAACTTTTCTGGGGTCGGCCAATGGTCGCGCATTAAAATGCCATCGGTGTAATTAAGTGTCTGCCAAATTGTCTCGGTAACGAATGGTGCGAATGGATGAGCGATTTTCAGGCTGGTTGCCAGCGCCCATGACAGCAATGGGCGGTTGATAGCGGTTTTTGACGATTCGATGTACCAATCGGCTAGGTCGTCCCAAATAGCGTGATAGACCGTGTCTGCGGCTTCAGAAAAGCGGTACTGCTCCAGGCGGACGGCGACGTTATTAGCGGCGTCATTCAGCTGGCGGATAATCCAGTGGTCGGCCGGCGTCTGCGGCTCTAGGCCAACGATTTGGTGTTCATCGCCGATTTGCGCCTCGACGAAACGAGCGATATTCCACAGCTTATTACAGAAGTTGCGAGCAGCGATGACCGCGCCCTTGTTGAAGGCTTGATGCTGGGCTGGCGCGCGGCCAGCGATGATGCCCATGCGGGTGGCGTCCGAGCCAAATTCTGAAACTAGCTCCATTGGGTTGATGACATTACCTTTGGATTTGGACATTTTTTGATTATGTTCGTCGTTGACCATGCCGTGCAGGTAAACGTCCTTGAACGGTAGTTTGCCAGTGCGGTACAGGCTGAGCATAATCATGCGCGCTACCCACGCCCGCATAATGTCCATGCCGGTTTCCATCAGGCTGGTTGGGAAGTATTTGGCTAATTCCCCGCCATTTAGATAATCAGTAACGATGTATGGCCACTGCCCAGATGAGAACCAGGTATCAAAGGTATCTTCTTCCCTGATATATGTTGTACCATTTACAACTATTTTTCGTTCGTCAGTACGAATGTTAAATATCCAGTCGCGCGGGTTGCTTTCATTGACAAATGCTGGAATCGGGATGCCCCACGGGATTTGCCGGGAGATATTCCAATCTTTCAGTTGCTTGAGATAGGCGATGAGTTCTTTGCGCTTAGCGGCTGGATAAAAGGTAATCTCTTCCCCCTCTAAGGCTTCAATGGCTGGCTGAGCCAACGGCTGCATTTTAATAAACCATTGCTCCTTAACCATCGGCTCGATGACGCTGCCGCATTTGTAACAATGTCCGACGGCATGTTCAATGTCTGTTTCGCCGCGGCGCAGTTCTAGCGACTCCAAGGCTGCCAACACGCGAGTGCGGGCTTCTGCCGGCGTCAGGCCTAGGAATTGCGGCGGTACGTTGATCATCTTGCCTTCTTGGCTGATGATTTGCTTGAGCGGCAGATTGTGGCGCTGGGCCATCTCGAAGTCGTTCGGGTCGTGTGCTGGCGTAATTTTCACTGCGCCAGTACCATAGTTCATATCGACGTACTCGTCGGCGATGATTGGGATTTCCTCGTCGGTGATTGGCAATAAAATTCGCGTACCGATGAGGTGTTTGTAGCGCTCGTCATCCGGGTGGACAGCCACTGCCACGTCGCCTAGCATGGTCTCCGGCCGCGTGGTGGCGACTACGATTTCGCCGATTTTATCCAGCGTCGGGTAAGCGATTTGCCACAACTTCCCCTTTTCATTTTTATGCTCAACTTCAATGTCGGCGAAGCTGGTTTGGTGTTTGGTGCAATAATTAACGATCCGCTCACCGCGATATACCAGACCATCATCCCACAGCTTTTTGAAGGTCTCGTACACTGTAGCGATGACTTTATCGTCCAGCGTAAAGGTCAAATGCCGCCAAGAAGCGCTGACGCCCAGAGCCCGCAGCTGCAACTCCATGTTGCCGCGTTTTTCTTCAACAAATTGCCAAACCTGGTCGTACAGTTGTTCACGTGAAAAGTCAAAACGGCTTTTTCCCTGTTTTGCCAGTTCTTTTTCATAAACTACCCATGTCTCAAAGCCAGCATGATCTGCCCCAGGAATAAACACCGCATCATCACCCTTTAACCTGTGATAACGAATCAAGATATCCTTCAAATTCATGTCTAGGGCATGGCCAATGTGCAAGTTACCATTAGCGTTGGGCGGCGGCATGACGATGGAGTACGGTTTGCCAGTGCCAGTCGGCTCTAATGCACCGCTAGTTTCCCACATGGCGTAAATGTTTGGTTCGTAATCGTTTGGGGTGTATTGTTTGGCTAATTGCATGAATAATTCCTACTTTTCACGTGAAAAGCGAGCATCGCTACCGTCAAGATTTTTCACGTGAAAACTCAGACAATAGGCGTAAATGATCTCTCCACGCGGTTATATTACCAAGCCAATTATACCACAGAAAAAGGGGCGGCAAAACCGCGGATGATGCCTGGCTAGGGGTGTTAACGCAGCGTTTGGTAGGCGCGGTACAGCCAGTAGCGACTGCGCTGTAATGGCAAATCCCAAGCCCCGGCAAAGGTGACGTCGTGTCCGCCAAATGAGCGTTTGAACTTGGTGAAGCCAGCCCACGGATGGTTTTTGTCGGCACCGTCGGGGGCGATGCCGTAGAGGTCGGCTTTGGCTAATCCGTGCTGCTGAGCGTCAATGATTGCCTCGGCCAGCAGGGCAGTGCCAGCATTGAGCTTGCGGTGAGCTGGGTCTGACGAGGCGCCAGCATGGGCGTAATATAGCGTGTCGCTGCTATGATAAAACAGGGCAGCGGCGATGGGTTGATTATCAAGCGCGGCGTAGTACAGCGTGGCTGCACCGAGCGGGAAGAGAGTGGCGGCTTGCTGGCGAAAATAACTATCAGGATGTGGCGTAATGCCGCGCTGCTGGGCGACCTGGTGGACAAATTTCAGTAAGATATCAATGTCGTGCGGGTCAGTCGAGCGGTGGACAGAGACGCCTTTTTTATGATAATTGCGGTACACATTACGAACTGGCTGTGCCATATGGGCGATCAGCTGGTCTTGCGGCTGAGTCAGGTCGATGACGTGCGAATGCTCCGGCTGGAGCTTTTGGTAGGTAACCTTTTTCCAGCCGTGAGCTTGGAGATGGGTGGCAAAGTCGAGATTGGTTGGCTCGACGCGCAGGAAGGTAACGCGGTGTTTTTTACCAAGTTGAGTTAAGGAATCAAGGGCTGCTGCTAGCGAATGCTTGTCATTGGCAGCCGGGCCGTACGGACAATACAGGCGGGAATTACCAGTGCTGCGCTCTAAAATAGCCAAGTACTCCCAGCCCGGGCCGCTATCGCGAAAGGTGGTGCGGCCGAGCGATTCTTGAAAGGCTTGCCAGGCGGTTGATTGTAAAAAATGTTGGTTCATGTTGTAATCCTCACAACGTTAGATTGCTGTCATTGATAAACTTGGTTGGACTTCCAGGTCGTACGGGTCGGCGGGCTGGTCGATGTGGGCGCGGAAATAACCGAGCGCGGCGATCATGGCAGCGTTGTCGGTGCAGAGCTGGATGGGCGCATACTCGATGTCGATAGGCAAGGCCCGGCGCAGTTGGCGGCGTAATTCTTGGTTGGCGGCGACGCCGCCGGCGATGACGACGGAAGCAGGCTGGAAATTGTCATAAGCTTTTTTAGTCTTATCGACCAGGGTTTTAACGGCGGTGTACTGGAAACTGGCTGCCATATTATGTCTTAGTTCATCGTTTACTAGGGCAGGAAGCTCGTGCGACGGAAAGGTGAAGTCTTTGCCCACCTCGCGCTGAACGGTCCTCAGAACGGCTGTCTTGAGGCCAGAGAAGGAAAAATCGTACTCACCGGCGAGCTTGGCGATGGGTAGGTGAAAGGCGCGGGGATCGCCGAGTTCGGCTGCCTTGGCGATGGCAGGGCCGCCAGGGTAGGGCAGGCCAATGATTTTAGCAACCTTGTCGAACGCCTCGCCAACGGCGTCATCTTGGGTTTGGCCGATGAGCCGGTAGTCGCCGTGGTTCTGGAACAGGACAAGCTGCGAGTGACCGCCCGAGACGATGAGGGCGAGGAGGGGGAAGGTGGGTTGATAATGCGGTAAAGACAGCGCCAAATCGCTAGAATTAACAACGGCTTCCGCACGCCGAGATGCTTTCTCGTCAGATTCTTTGGCGACTGCATTGAAGACATCGCCAACCTCAGCAATCACCTTTTCGGAGTACTCTTTACGGGTGGCTTCGCCAGCCCGTGGCGTTCGGCTGACGGGGCTTGACGCGCCCGTCACAGCCTCCTCAAAGACGACTGCTGAGGTTGGCTCGACAGTTTTTGACTTGTCAATAATATGGCGAGATCCTTGTTTTGTCACAAAATTAGCATACACATGCGCCTCGACATGATGTATTTTGTAGAGCGGCTTATTGTGAATGATGGCGAGGGTGCGGGCGGCGAGCGTGCCGATGAGTAATGAGCCGATTAGGCCGGGCGCGTAGGTGACGGCGATGGCGTCGATACCGTCCCAGGTGCAATCAGCGTCAGACAGGGCTTTTTTGATGACCGGGTTAACAACCTCCAGGTGGCTGCGGGCGGCAATCTCCGGGATAACGCCGCCGTATTCGGCGTGGATGTCGATTTGGGAATTGACCACATTAGAAAGCAGGCGTTCGCCGTCTTCAACGACCGCCGCTGCTGTTTCATCGCAGCTGGACTCGATTCCCAAAATCCTCATTTGTTTTTATTATAGCAAATATAAGTGGTAAAATAGGGACATGAAAGCCATATTGGTGAAGTTTGTGAGGAAAGTGCTGCCCGGTGGGATGCTCCGGCGGCTAGAGAATGGGTATCGGCGGTTGCGCGTCAAGCTGGTTAGCGCGCGGTATGGTAATCCGTCAAAGCACCTCAGGGTGATCGCGGTGACGGGGACGAATGGCAAGACGACAACGTCGTGCTATATCAATGAGATTTTGAAAGAGGCTCATTTCACGACCGCGATGTTTACCACGGCGGTGATCGAGGTGGCGGGCAGGCAAAAACTCAACGATCTCAACGCCACGGTAGCGAGCACAGCGCGGATGCAGCGGTTTTTCCGTGACGCCAAGCGGGCGAACGCTGACTACGTGGTGCTGGAGGTGACGAGTCATGCGCTGGATCAGCATAAACTGGACGGCGTGCCGATTGAGGCGGCGGTGATGACGAATTTGACGCAGGATCACCTGGATTATCACAAGACGATGGAAGAGTACGCGGCGGCCAAGAGCAAACTATTTCAGCTGCACCCACGGTTTATCGTGCTCAACCGCGACGACGAGTGGTATGACTATTTCAATCAGTTTGTCGCCAGCGAGCAAAAGATGACGTATGGCCGAAGCGTGGAGGCTGAGGCAAAAATTACCCATGTCAAGTTGTATCGCAAGGGTACCGAGGCCGACGTAGTGCTGGATCATCAGACGCATTTGGAGCTGGCGACAAATCTGCCGGGCGAGTTCAACGTGATGAATATGACGGCCGCGACGACGCTGGCGTATCTGTTGGGTGTCAAGCTGGAGGATATTCAGGAAGGCGTGGCTAATGTCGAAGCGGTGCCGGGGCGGTTTGAGCGGGCGGTTGAGGGTCTGGGTTATGACGTGATCGTTGATTATGCTCATACGCCGGATGCGCTGGAAAAACTGTTGGCGGCGGCCCGCGGCATCACCAAGCAGCGGGTGATCTTGGTGTTCGGGGCGTGTGGTGATCGTGATCAGGGCAAGCGACCGATCATGGGTGAGATCGCGGCGCGTGGGGCGGATCGGATTTTCCTGACCGATGAGGAGAGCTATAACGAAGATCCAGGGCAGATCCGGCGGATGTTGATGGAGGGAATTGAGCGCGGTCGCGGTGACGCGAAGACGACGGAAATTGCCGACCGACGCCAGGCGATTGAGCGGGCGCTTGGCTGCGCCAAGAAGGGCGATATGGTGCTGATCACCGGTATGGGCCACGAGCAATATCGGATCGTCAATGGTCAGCGGCTGCCGTGGAATGATGGCCAGGTGGTGCGCGAGATCGTTGGTCGGGAACGGGCGGCGTGAGGTATGCGGCTGCTGCTGGTAACCAGAGGGATTCCCGGTTCTGGTAAGTCGACGTTTCTCGTGGAGCAGGGGCTTGATGCCTATACGTTGTCGCCGGATGCGATACGGCTGATGCTGGCGTCGCCGCAGTTGACCCTTGACGGGCAAACGACTATGCCGTCGCGTCAGGATGCAATGGTGTGGCGGCTGCTACACGAGATGCTGGAGCAGCGGATGACGCGGGGTGAGACGACGGTGGTTGATGCAACACACACAACGCCAAATTATTTCAAGACGTACGGTGAGCTGTGTCGGAAATATCGCTACCGGCTGGTGGTGATTGATTTTGCTGATGTGCCGCTGGCGGTGTGTCAGCAACGTAATAAAGAGCGGCCGAGCTATAAGGTCGTGCCAAGTAGCGTACTTGAACGTATGCATCGGCGGCTGCAGCAAAGTTCACTGCCGAAATGGGTGACGATGGTGCGGACGGCTGAGGAGGTGAATCAACTGCTTACTAATCAGCCCGAGAACGTCGATAGGTATCGGGCGATTCATCATATCGGCGATGTGCAGGGGTGTTTTACGCCGCTCAAGGAATATTTCGGGCGGTATCCGCTTCGGGATGATGAGCTGTATATTTTTGTCGGCGATCTATTGGATCGCGGCACGGAGAATGATGCGGTGATGCGATTTGTGTGTGACGAGTTACTTGAGAGGCCAAACGTGCGGTTCGTCGAGGGAAATCACGAGCTATATCTCTGGCAGTGGGCGACTGATCAGCCAATCACGGCGCGGGTATTTAGCGAACAAACCCAGCCACAACTGGAGGCAGCAGGCATTGATAAGCGCAAGGTAGCGCGGCTAATGCGGCGGATGGATCAATATATTTTATATCAGTTTCGAGGTCAAACGGTCTTGGTGACGCATGGCGGGCTCAGTACGCTGCCGGAGCGGTTACCATTGGTGGCGACCAGCCAGCTGATCCACGGCGCGGGGGCCTATGATGAGGTTGGGGCGGCGGATGATGCATTTATGGCGCAGACTGATGACGCGACGTTTCAGATTCACGGGCATCGCAACAGGCAAAATTACCCTACGCGGTACAACGAGCGTTGCTATAATTTGGAGGGAAAGGTTGAGTTTGGCGGCGAGCTGCGAACAGTGCGGTTGGACGAGAATGGCATGACACCGATCGCTATTCGAAACCAACAGGCAGTGGCGCGGCTACATCCGGAAAATGAAGCGTTCCTGAGCCAGCTGCGGCAGAATCGCTACATTCGTGAATCAATTCTGCCGGGTGATATTAGCTCGTTTAATTTCAAGCCCGAGGCATTTTATCGCCAAGCATGGACGACGCAGACGATGCGGGCGCGTGGACTGTTTCTCAATACGCTGACAAACGAAATCGTGATTCGAGCTTATGATAAGTTTTTTAACATTGGTGAGCGGCGCGATACTGAACTAGCGGCGCTGGAGCAGACGATGGCCTTTCCGGTGCGGGCGTGGGTGAAGGAGAATGGCTTTTTGGGGTTGGTCGGGTATGATTCGGCAGCGGGTGGGCTGGTGATGGCGTCAAAGTCAACGACCGAGGGTGACTATGCGGCGGCCTTTCGGCGAGAGTTTTTGGAGCAATTTCGAGACAAACTGCCATACGTCACTGATTATCTGCGCAGTCATAATGCGTGCCTATTGTTTGAGGTCGTGTTGCCGCGATTTGATCCGCATATTATCGCGTATAAGTCAGACAAGTTGGTGCTGCTCGATATCGTCAAGCGGCAGGTTGCATACGAGGCGGTCGACCGGCAGGAGCGGGAGCGATTTGCGCGCGAGATCGGGGCGAACAGCAAGCGTCTGGCGGCGGAGTTTTCGTCGTGGGCAGAGTTTATGACGTGGTTTGGCCAGCTTCACGGCATGGCGTACCAGTGGCAGGGTGAGCGGGTTGAGGGCTTTGTGCTCGAAGATGCTCGCGGCCATCAGGTTAAGGTCAAGCTTGATTATTATACCTTTTGGCGGCAGATGCGAACAGCGCTGGAGGCACTGCAGGCTGGTCGGCAGCCGTCAACGAGGCCCGACTGCCCTGACCCGGCGCTGGCAGCGCGGGTGATTGAACATATGCGCCAGCTGCCCACCGAGGACTTAGCGCGGATGGACATTATCGCGCTGCGGCGACGGTTTGAGTAGGCGAGTGGTTGGTTTCTTGTTCTACGCAGGGCGGTCTGGTACAATTTTGACATAAGCATAACGGAGGGGGCGCTTATGTGGAAACTTATTATTAGTGTTATTGGGGCTACGTTAGCGGTGTGCATCGCGGTGCCGGCGATAGCTGGAGCGGCTTCTGAGTATGATGACATTATTGATAAAGTCTCAACAAAAACACTAATTCATCATATTGATAATTATCATGGCAAGACCTGCGGAAGTCCTGATGACGATTATGCGAAGAAGTGGCTGTTTACTTTTAAGCAAAAGAGATATTATTCAGGCGACCCCAGAGACCACCAGGCGGCGGTAGAAAGTTTAGAGCGCGCTATGTCGTCGCCAAAGGGTGCGTACGCGGTTGTTTATGAGCAGAATAAAAAACATAACGGCACAGCGTACCTTATAAAAGTCTTTTGGACAGAAGATGGTAAGGACGATTATGTTTATCGTTTTTATAAAAATCATCAGACAAGCGGGATTGCTCTAGCGAGAAAGGAGGGCAGTCGGACAAAACTTTATGTGGCTACTATTGCCAGTCCTAAATTGGTTTTAGGGGGTAGCAATTGCGCCCCTGAATACTTATGGGGACATAAACAGTCACAGGCTTTTATATCTGACTTGAATATATCTGCAGGATCAAATAAAAAACTCTTCACGTCTACGTTTCCTGTTGATTATCCAAGTGGCTATGCAGGCCCCAAGTTTCCAGATACTCGTTCGGCGATCGGATGGTGGCCAGACTCGTCTCAATACGATGATTTTACGGAGAAGATAACGACAAATGATTTGGTGAGTTACGTAAATCGTAATAAGAAATTTTGTGCACCGGCCGACCACTCAAATAGTTGGTTTACAGCATTGAGACAAGCAAACATTTCTATGGCGAAAGGCCATTTCTATCATAAGGACTATATGACGAGCCTTGAGCGGGCGATGGCAACTGGTGCGTACGCTGTTGCCTATAGCGCTGAGCCTAGCGGCCCTCGGTATATAATTGTATATTGGTCGGAAAATAGAAAAGATTTTCATATTAAGTTTTATGGTGACGCCCCGTATCGAACAGCTACCATCACGCATAAATGGGGAAGTAATGCTAAACTATACGGTATGTTTGCCGGTAATGTCAAACCTTTCTGGGATCAGGGTGGTTGTGAGGTTGAGTTTTTACAGGGGAATTATAGTAACAACGCTATACCCAGTGCCCAGTTCAACGAGTCGTATATGCCATGGTACGGCGGCAATAATATGAAAATCTTCACCTCAACCTTCGATGTCGAATATCCAGACGGCTATAAGGGTAAGCCGATTCCTGGTGATCGACGCAATATCAAGTATCTCGCTCTCGGCGATTCCTTCTCCAGCGGCGAGGGTGACACCGATAAAAATCCGGCGACTGACCGGAAGTATTATCGCCAGTGGACGGATGTGAATGAAGATAAGGCGAAGGGTGCGCCAAGGGAAAAGTGCCATGTCAGCACGCGTTCGTATCCGTACAAGCTAGCGAACTGGATGGGGCTGGGTAGCGGCCCGTCGGCAGCGTGGGCGTCGGTTGTGTGTAGTGGGGCAACGGTGTACGACATGAATTGGGACAATTCAGGCGGCTATGAAGGACAGGACAGCCCGCTCGGGCGGTTGCATGGTTATGATAATAAAGGAACGTTGCAGAAGATGGCACTCAACGAGATGATCCCAGGGCGCGTCAAGCAAATTGAGTTCGTGAAGAAGTACCAACCAAAGGTGATCACGCTGACGGCGGGCGGGAATGATGTGGATTTTGGCGGTAAACTGGCGAACTGTGCCATATATCCCGTATCGTGTAATTGGGCAACTTCATCAAAGCGGAATGAGCTCAAAAATGATCTGCAAAATCAATTTGACAAACTTAAGAACTTCTATGATGAGCTTAAGTCGGCCTCTAGTCATAAGGCCAAAATATATGTCTTAGGGTACCCCCAATTTGTAAATGGCGATCCAAACGCAAAGTGTAAAAGTACCCTAAATCTTGACAATAGAGAACGAGAGATGATTACAAATGCAGTAACGTATTATAACAGTGTCATAAAGCAGGCCGCCAGGGCTGCTGGGGTGAAGTATATTGATACCGAAACGGCACTAGGTAATCATCGTCTGTGTGACCAGACTGATAGTTACGTCAACGGTGTGGCCAGTCTTCGGGATTTAGCGTTTAGTGGCAGTGAACTTCAAGAAAGTTTCCACCCAAATGCCAAAGGACACTCTGCGATAGCAGCACGGTTTAAAGAGGAATTAAGAGGCGAAAATCCTTTGCATTACGAAAATTGTCCCGGAACTGGGAAGTTATATTGTCCAGACGACTCTGCTACTAAAAAATCAATTCCTGACACAGAGTATTTTACCGTGCAGAATGAAGATGAGGATATGCGAGTGGTACATTATCAATCTGCTAGTGGTCAAATTGTTAAAAAAGAAATTTTAACTATTAAGACACACGAAATACCGTACAAATCACTATCGCCGATAAAAATAACCCTATATTCAAATCCAATAAAGCTAGGTGAGGTATTCGCGGGAGCTGATGGAAAAATAGATAGTTCCGTAACTATTCCAGCTACCATACCGGCTGGTTATCATACCCTCGAGTTGTCTGGAGTTGACGAAAAAGGGCACAAACTTAATCTTTACCAAACCATTCTCATCAAAGGTCCAAACCCGGACGATATCGACGAAAACGGCACACCAGATAAAAATCAACCCTGTGGTGCATTTATCCAAGCCGCCAACAAAGACGAAGACCTTGACGGCATCGACGATGCCTGCGATCCTGAAATCACCGACCCAATTCTCTACACCGCTCGCAACGGTAAATCGTCGCTTGGCGAAGATGAGGATCGGATTTATCTCTTTCGCAATACGCGAGCAGCTAACCTGACTGGTGTCACAAACGATTACGTTGGCAAGTCGAAAAACCAGAATAATGCTGATGCACTGATAGGACATACTTTAAGCGAAGAAACTCGTGGACTAGCATTCGAGAAATTGGTCATTATGAAAGAAGATGACGGTGATATTAAAAAAGGAACACCGATTATCCTCGCAAAAGATGTGAACGAAAAGTGCTATGCCCTAAAACCAGAAGATTACCTATCACCAGCACTCAAACCTGGGTCAAAAGATTACAAGCTACGAGGATTGATAAAACTAAATACACTACCGAAGGGGTTGGTTGTGAAGAACAATAAAGTTGCAAAATACGTCTTGATAGTATATACGTGTTTGTTGGTAATAATGGCATTTTGCCTATTCGCGGGAATACCGAATCTAGACATGAATCCGAGGCAAGTTAACTCACTGTTAGGGATTATTCTTGTGTGGGCAAGTGTGATCGGTATAGCTATAAACCTGCTCACGGTAATTTTTATAAAAAGTCTACGCTCCATTGCCGTAGTGCTGCTCATCGTATGCACATTTGCACTGGCAGAAGGATGTTTTCATTATTTTTGGTTTTCACAGCCATTCGCAGGGGGACGGTGAAGTAGCACATGGCTAATCACCCTATGAAGATTAATAAAATTAAACAAGCTACCGAAGGGGGTAGGTTGTGAAAAAGAATAAACAAACGTGTCAAAACATAATCACTATAATTATAGGGATAATTCCCATCCTCACGCTCGTAATCTATCAAATAATAGCTGAAAAATTCATATTTCCACATTACTCTGAAGCTCATTTCGGTTATCTACTCATAGGAATTGGAGCCTTTGTCATCGGGGGAGCTATCCTAGTTTGTTGTCGAGGCAGGATAAAATTATGGTGTATTCCTGGGATACTTGTTGGGGTTATTGCGGTATTAGCTTACATCATAGCTATTGGGCTGAGGGAATTTCAGTTCTAAGCTCTGGGGTTAACGATACTGAAGTTATCGTAGGCTACTACGCCCTAAAACCAGAAGACCATCCATCACCAGCACTCAAACCAGGATCAAAAGAATATAAGCTACGAGGATTGATAAAACTAAATACACTACCGAAGGGGGTTGGTTGTGAAGAATAAAGAAATGGTTAATGATAATATATCTGGTAAGTTAATAAATGAAAAATCTATCAGTAAAAAAAGACGGGTGGCTGGTCTGTATATTCAAACGTTCACCGGACTTCTAGTCGTATTCTGGTTATATAGCTGGATGGTAGCGAATCTAATAAGTGACCAAACCTCTATGCTCTATAAAATTATAGCAGGAGTAGTAATTTTGTGCTCGCTTGTAAATGTCTTTCTACTTGAAAAATGGTGGCAACGACTTATCTGGGTGTTTATTGTTCTTATTTTTGTCGCAATCTTAACTTATTGGATTGGTTGGGATTTATATAGTGATATACGTTTTTAGCGGTGAGAAAAAGAGGAGAATATGTGGCTATGGTCTACAAGTCTCAGGATATCGACGAAAACGGTACACCAGATAAAAATCAACCCTGTGGAGCCTTTTTGAAACCTTCAGGGAAAGACGAAGACCTTGACGGCATCGACGACGCCTGCGATCCTGAAATCACCGACCCAATTCTCTATACAGCCCGCAATGGTAAACCAGAGCTTAACGAAGATAAAGAAGATGATAAAGAGAATAATATTTCAAAAGGCATGCCTAGTTTTGGTAAAAGACATAAACGAGAAGTGCTACGCCTTAAAGCCTGAAGACTATTTATCGCCCGCATTGAGGCCAGGATCAAACGGTTACAAACCACGAGGATTAATAAAATTAAATAGACTACCGAAGGGGGTGAGTTGTGAGAAATAAATTTAGGTGCAATGATTTGGCGGCTGTTTGGTCGCGGTGATAGGTTGATTAACTAACACAACCGATTTATCATGAGGGGTAGGTTATGAAAGACAATGTAGCGACGACAGACAAGCCATATTTAAGCGATACGGTCGTGATTTTACTGGTAGTCGCACCGATAGCTTTGTGCGTGCTGCTCTTTATTGTGGCGAGGTGGGATACGTGGTGGATTCGTGAATATCATGTTACTGAGATAGCAGCAATGGCGCTGCCGATGCTGTTGTCGGCGGCGGGAGTGTGGATGGTGGTGTGGCTGCGGGGTGTATATAAACTCTGTGCGTTCAGTAGCCTCGCGGTAGCGGCGTTGTTCTGGCTGGCGTTCCTTTATAAGCTATCGCAGTGATTTTTTACGACCCTGGCGGTACTTGGTGCGGTGATTGATAGTCATAAGAATTGTTCCACAGATGAAAAGTGGTGGTACGCAGAATAGGTACACAAACTCTCCCAGCCCATCAGCCAGAAAGCAATTACCCCTGGAAAATCCGCTACCGCAGCGTCCAGGAATGCCCCACCCGCCGATCGTCATGTCGAGGAGCAGTATGAGTATTGTGAGGTAAAACAGGATGCCTGTTATAACCAGTGGCCAGCGATTGCGTAGGGCCTGACGGCGGGCGGCGATTGACCGGTCCGTTATCCCTATCATGAGCAAGGTGATAAGCATGGCCACAATGAACCACATTGAGTCGTGCAGATAGTAATCATAATAATAGTCGGGTGGACCAAATTGGTCAGAGTTGAGCTTATGTAGGTGGTCATTATGGGCAGTTGCAAGCACAAAAATGAGAATCGTCAGGCCATAAATAAGCCAACGCATAATGCGGGTAGCAATTGATTTTTTTGATGGAGCATTTTCACTCATCAATGGTCGCTTTCAAAAAACCGCTGTTTCTTTTCGAGCCACGCGTCTGACTGGCGGACGAGCTTTTGGCGGTCGGCGGGGTTTTTGAGGAGTGGCTTGATGGCCTCCTCGAGATAGATGCCACCCTGGGAGCCCTTGAAGAGAAAAGTAGTGTCTTTATTGGCCAGGCGAGCGAGGAGCTTGGCAGCGTCGGTGGCCTTGGCGAACGAAGTGACGGTGCAGCTATTTTGCCGAGCAACTGGAGCGAGGAATTGCTCGGCCAAGCGGCCGACAGTGATGACGTGGTCAAGCTGCTTTGGGTCGCACAGTGCGCCAACGGCAGCGTGTTCGGCAGCCGCGGTCTCGCCCAGCTCGTTCATGTCGCCAAGGACGGCGATTTTGGTTTTGGCGGGCAGCTGGTAGAGGGTTGTCAGGGCGGATTTTACAGCGAGGGGACTGGAATTATACGAATCGTCGATGATGGTTGCGTCGTTGATGCCAGGTAGGATATTCATGCGGCCGCTGACTGGCGTGAAATTCTCGAGCATGGTCATCACACATTCGATGTCAAGTCCAAGCTCCAACGCCACCGCCGCTGCGCCGCCGGCAACGCGGAGTTGATGCGCGCCGACAACGGGGATGATGAATGGACGCGAGGTTTGGTCGGCGTGGATGAGCCGGCACTGAAAGCCCTTGCCGCTGGTAAATTTACCGATAGCCATCTGGTAGTCGGCGCCCGGCTCGGTGCCGTAGGAAATGATTTGGCTGCAATCGGCGAAGTCCACGAACTCGGGGCGAATGTCGTCGCGGTTGTAGATCACTTTTTCGCTATATTCAGCGAGGGCGAACTCCTCGCGGGCGACAGTTTCTAGTGAGCCGAAAAACTCCATGTGCTCGGGTGCAATGGCGGTGACGATGGTGATGTCAGGGCGAATATAGCGACCAAACGCAGCCATTTCGCCGGGGTGATCAATGCCGAATTCTTGGACGACAACGTCGATGTCATGCTGGCGGCGGGCAGCACGGCGGGCTCGGCCCAAGACCGATAACCAATTCCATACCGAGCGGGGATTCTGTGGTGAGTCAACACCGAGAATTTCCAGCGGCGCGCTAAACTCGGCGTTGAAATTACCGCGGTTGGTGCGGACTTTATAGCTGGAGTTTAGGACGCTGACGAGGGTTGATTTGGTAGTAGTTTTGCCGACGCTGCCGACGACGGCAACGAGCTTGATGTGCGGATTATGCAGGAAGAATGTAGTGACAGAGCGGGCGAGAATGCGCGAGATGAGGGTTTTGAAGAGTCTCATGGATATAGTATAGCATCTTTTGACATAGGTAGTGAGTCAGGAAGTTGATTTTTTATCAAGTTTATGCTAGTATACATTGTAGTTATGTTTAATCATGAACGGACATCAGCACGAAGGTTGACGCCACCTCGTTGGGGCAGGGTGAATGACTTATTGTATGCTGTCACAAAAACACCAGAGTATCAAAAAACAATCGATGAAGTAAGGTCTCAAAGAGCTGAGCGACAGCCAGCACAAAAGAGTAACACCGAAGAGTGGGGCGTACACCTTATCGAAAGCTTGCCTAGTGTGCTGCGCGCAAAAGCAGTTGCTATTATGGCTGCACAAGCCGTATCGGAGCGAGTGGGGCGAACCCGCAAATATGAGAGCGACCAAACTCGTCAATTAGCGCTCATGGCGGCGACACCAAATTGGCTGTTAGCGAAGCGACAGCTTGATCAGCATGGCAAAATGATGGAGCGTCCTGAGAAAAAGAAATTACTTGGTCCAATAATAACATTTAACCATGCTCTTCGTAAGATAATAGATGCGGAGCAATGCTCGCGGATGTGGCAGTTAACTGATTTTGTTGGCGGTGTTGCTTTAACGATGGGTAAGAGCGAGGAAATCGCTCGATATGCAGAAAATGCAGCACAAATAACCCTCGTTGGTATGAGACAGGAGATTGCAGCAGAGAGCGTCCTAAGTTCAATGCAGGAAGTGCACGGCATCAGGGGTGCAAACGATGAGGAAGAACTGGACGGTATAGATATTGTCGTGAATTATAACGGTGTTAAGGTTGGGATTGATATTAAATCAAGTCAAGCTGCCGCTGATGAAGCAAATGCAATTGCTAGAAAACATAGAGATGCTAAGTATATGGCAGTGTGGTCTGGGTTTACGGGTCGTGATTTTGGTGACGAGCTCATTTTGAAGAATTGGCAGCTTAGAAATCAACAAGGCTATTACCGCTCCGTTATGGATGCAGTGATTCAGCAAGTTGGACATAATGTTGCATGATATATCAGAATAGTTTATAATACTAAAGATGCCTATACGTTTATATGATATTATCACCCCTGACGATTTAAACTCGGAAGTATTTCTGAGACAACAATATATAGAAGCACTCGAGCGTAGCACTGAGATACCTGGCAAGGTAGGCGCGGTTGCGCTTCGGTTGGTCGTGACTCCTAATTTTGATGGTAATGAGTTGGCGACACGGCGACACCAACAGGACGGTGGTGCTGAGACAATTATGCTAAATGCAACCATGGTGCTTGATTTGACGGGCTATGATGAGTCCTCTATTCGAGCGACTGGAGATGTTACGGTTGGGGCAGGGAAAGCAGTTCGTGGATCGGGGAGAATTGAGAGGGGTGAGGATGATCGGCTAAAGTTGGTTGTTAGTGAAGAGCAGGTAAATCCAGAGGAACCGGGTGGGGCGGTCATGGAGTTTGATTTCTAGCACTCGCCCTTGACGAGTGCTAATTTAGTGCGGTACAATGGGTGTATTGTTAACGAAATGGAGGATGATATGGATACACCTATCAAGCCTCTCGGTGACCGCGTGGTAGCGGTGCGCGAGGAGGCGAAGACACAGACGGCCAGCGGATTATATTTGCCGGATAGTTCGAAGGAGAAGCCAGTGGTAGCCGAGGTCAAAGCGGTTGGCGGCGACGTCAAGAATGTCAACGTGGGTGACAAAATTGTTTATAAGGAATATTCGACCACGGATCTAAAGATTGACGGTACAGAATATTTGATCGTCCGCGAGGAAGATATTTTAGCAACGGTTGTTTGAGAAAAGGGGAGTTTAAACTATGGCAAAAAAAGTATTTTACGATGATGATGCGCGTGCTCGCGTGTTGGGTGGTGCCGAGGCGCTGTATAACGCAGTTAAGGTAACCTACGGACCAAAGGGCCGCAATGTGGTGATTGCCAAGGGGTTTGGCGGACCAACGGTGACGCACGACGGCGTGACGGTAGCGGAAGGCATTGAGCTGGGTGAGCAAGACGACGAGACGCTGGGCTACAAGGTTGGTGCTGATTTGATCAAGCAGGCAGCCAAGAACTTGAACAAGCAGGCTGGTGACGGCACCACGACCGTAACAGTGCTCACCTATTCGATTTTGAAGGAAGCCAACCGGTTGATCGCAGCGGGCCACAACCCAATGGAGCTGCGCAAGGGTATCGAGCAGGCTGGCGCAGAAATTGTCAAAGAGCTAAATAAATTAGCTGAGCCAATTGAGGGCAAGTCTGAGCGCGTGGCCGAGGTGGCAACTATCTCGGCGGGTGACGCGGAAATTGGCAAATTGATCGCTGGTGTCATCGAGAAAGTTGGCAAAGACGGTGTGGTGACAGTCGAAGCTGGCCAAGGTTTGGAGTTGGAGGCAGAGGTCGTTGAAGGCTTTAGCTTGGATAAGGGCTGGGTCAGTCCATTCTTCGTCACCGACACTGGTCGGCAAGAGGCGGTTTACGAAAAGCCAGCGATTTTGATCACCGATAAGAAAATTTCTAGCGTGCAGGAGTTCCTACCAATGCTGGAGAAATTGGCACAAAGTGGGAAAAAGGACGTGGTGTTGATCGCTGATGAGGTTGAAGGTGAAGCGCTGAGTATTTTGGTGCTGAACAAGCTGAAAGGTGTGTTTAACACCGTGGCTGTTAAGGCGCCAAGCTTTGGCGACCGCCGCAAGGAGATTTTGCGCGACATCGCGGTATTGACCGGCGCAACAGTGATTTCTGAAGATCATGGGTTGACGTTTGAGAATGCTGGCCTGGAGGTCTTGGGTTCAGCGCGCAAGGTGATTGTCGGTAAAGACGAAACCACCATCGTTGAGGGTGCGGGCAAGCCATCAGCCGTGAAGGAGCAGATCGCTCAGATCAAGGCACTGTCCGACAATGCCTCCAGCGAATACGAAAAGGAACAATTTGACAAGCGGGCAGCCGCCCTGTCTGGCAAGGTGGCGGTCATCAAAGTCGGCGGTGCGACCGAGACAGAAATTGACGAAAAGAAGTTCCGCGTGGACGACGCTGTGGCGGCTACCAAGGCAGCCTTGGCTGAGGGAATCGTCGCTGGTGGTGGCGTAACCTTGGTGAACTTGGCTGGCGGTCTGAAGGTGACTGGTGCAGACAGCATCGCGGCTGGCCGGCAGATTCTAAAGGACGCCTTGAAGCAGCCATTCCTGCAGATTATGCGTAATGCCGGCTTGAATGCCGACGCGCTACTGGCGCAAGTCGAAGCGGGCAAGGCTGGATTTGGCGTTAATGTTATGAAGCCTGCGAATGAATTGGTGGATGTTAAAAAAGCTGGCGTTATCGACCCGGCGCGCGTCACCAAGGAAGCGGTGCAGAACGCAGTATCCATCGCCTCAACTGCAGCAACCATGGGCGCACTGGTCGTCGACGTGCCAGAGCCAGAAGCTCCAGCTGCACCTGGCGGCATGCCAGGTATGGGGATGATGTAAGGCTCTACATACATCGTTAAGAATGGAATTCCTCGCTGGAAACGGCGGGGAGTTTTAACGTGTGAATGAGGGTGTCTTCATCTCTAGTTATCGGTAGCTCCAAACAGCGCCTGTACGGCTTTTTCGCCCAGCTGGTAATTCCGCACAAATGCCCATAGCTGGTTGCCGTAGTCGAAGTGCCACCATTCGTGAGGATTGACCGTAAACCCATAGGCGGTCAGCAGATTATACAGAAAGCGACGATTTCGCTGAGTGGTTATATCCTCGTCCGCCAGTGGCGTTGCTTGCTCAAAATAATCAGGATTATTGCGCGGCCCGGTGTCACCGTCTACATGACCCATGTCAATAAAGCTGTCTGCTACAAAGTCTGGTGTCCAGGGGCTCGGCTTGGCGCGCAGGCGGATGTCAATCGCTCCGCCCGTTGCGTGTGGCGACGGGTTGTTGGCAGTCGAAGGTTTGGCTATGATCTCGTCGCGCCGTTTATAGATATCATCTTCCTGGAGGTCAGAGTTATGGCGTCGAATGCTATTTGGTATGAGTTGGTGATATAGTGATGATTGCATGTCAGTGGAGCGTAGCCCCTCCTCAACATATACCTCCACGGCACTACCAAAAAATTTGGTAACTTCGGGGCTTTGGAGAAAGGTGTTAATGTCCGCCAGTTTTCTTGCAACTGACTCTCGGATATAGATCGATTTGTTGACGCTAGGAACACGTGCGCCGGTCGTGGCGTTGCGCCGAGAATAATAAGATTGGCCGGCAATACCATGGCTGGCTAGGTCAACCAACGGTTCTTGACGCAGTTCATGAAGTAAGCCACTGCTCGCTGCAAATGGAATATCGCGATAGCCGATACGCATTTTGGCGTCGCGTAGTTCGGTCATGTCTGGAATAGCCGTTTCGGCGTACTGTTGTATACGGCGCTGGTTCTCGATACGGGTCTCGGCCTTGACTAAAAGATTGACATAATAAGTGTATACTTTGACAATTTCATCAATGACTTGCTCGGGTTGCTGGATAGAACCACCTGTGAGGCGCTCGGTTTTTTGTGGGCCAAATGCAACGACATCCGTGTTGTTTTCGAGCAGAAAGGTATCGAGTCCCGCTAGTTCTTGATACGGTATCCAAGTATCGTACGAGACGATTGCTATCTTGCCGCCCTCATCGAGCAGAGGAAAGGCAGCCCTAAAGGTTTCTTGGGTATTGGCACGACGCGGCTTACTGCCATCGGACATGGTACGGTTGCTGTCAATTGGAGCCGACAATACACTGAGACTGATAATTTGCGTGCCGTGTGGCGTCGATATTCTCGCCCACCCCTGATGTACTTTTGTCAAGTCATTACTTTCGTATGGAGTTGGTAGAGTACTTTCTTCCCAAGAAATGTCCCCCAAAAGGGATGCTGCAGCGCCAAGACATAGTTCAAATTCAGTCGCGTCGCTTTTAAAACCCTGTGCTTCGGCTCGCTTGCGCTCTGCTTCAGTGGTTGGACGGTCACAGGTGGTGAGGATAATTTCTGAGGTGTTGATTTTACCTTCTTGTATTGCCGCGAGGGCACCGAGTAGGCGGATCCCATTAGTGGCACCAGCTCCACCTGGTACAATTATTGCAGATACATCACCGATAGGTTGCATGTCACGGGGCAGCGCAACATCAAGCTGTCTACCACTATGTTCTAGTTTGTCACCAAGCTCTTCATGGAGAAAGCCCAGGTTGAGAGCTGTATTGCGAATGGCTGTATGATCAGTGGAAGTTTTAGCAATATCTGAAAAATCTTTGACGCCACCACCGCGCAGCCCGAGCATGTCACGAACAAAGGGGGCGTCGTAACTTGGCATGTCATACAGGCCTGATAATTGGTCTGGGGATTGCTGGTTGAGGAGGTCATGGAGTGTTTCTTCATAGAGCTGGAGTTTTGCCGCAGCGACATCCCGCATAGTTTCTGGACTGACACTTGATGTTTCAGAAATAGGACAATACCTGTCGCTACGCTCCGATGTAACTAAAGACATGTATGAATTGTACAATAAAACTAATAAATTAGCAAATTATACATAAATAGCAGGTCTCAGCTCTGCGACAAGAAATCAATTTCCTTGATAATATCAAGCAGCGCTTGTGCTTTGCGGGTTTCGTCGGGGATAGCAACGGCAGCTTCATGCGCCGGGCCGATCAGCGAGGTGTCGTCAGTCGAGCGCAGTAACAGGAGGTAGGTGTCGAATTTTTCCTCGGGCGAGACGTTGAGCTTGCCAACCAGTGGCCGAAGCTCGCTGAGGGCATTTTGCTTGATATCATCAAGCGACATATCGGTCGGCGTGGCATATGGCCGACTAGTGCTGTCGGTGGTTGGCCGCGGTGCTGGCGTGACCAATCCGGGCGTGGTGTTGGTTTGTGGCTTGGTCGGGCGGCTAGTTGTGTCAGCGTCCTGGGCGCCGGTTTCTTCAAATCGTAGATTATCATCATTGCCACCAGAGACGCCCGCTAACACGCTAGCTAGATCTTGATCGCTGTTGACTTGTCCGCTGTCTTGAATTGTCATACCCCACCTCTTTTCACATTACGATTATGCTTGCTTTCTATGCTATACTGTAACACAGGAAAAGGAGGAATTTCAAGATGCTTGACGATAAAAATCTTTTAGCGCAGCGCGATCCGGGTAGTACACGAACGAGTGCGGTGGCGGTAACGATGCAGACGGACTTTGCGGCCGAGGTGGAGTCACCGGCGAGTCCCGGTGAGGTGGCTAATGTGGTGCTGGCGGGTATGGGCGGCTCAGCGCTGGCGGCGGATATGGTCAAGGTGCTGACGGCGGATCGGGTCACGGTGCCACTTGAAGTGACGAAGGGTTATCAGTTGCCGAATTTTGTGAATGAAAAAACACTAGTTATTGCTATCAGCCACTCGGGAAACACCGAGGAGACGATGAGTTGCTATCAGCAGGCTCGTCAGCGCGGCTGTCAGTTGGCGGTGATGGCGACGGGCGGAAAATTGTTTGCGGCGGCCGAGGCAGATAATCTGCCGCGGGTGCGCGTTCCGTCGGGCGGTCAGCCGCGGATGTCAACGATTTATCATTTGCGTGGGTTGCTAAAGCTGCTCAGTCAGTTTGAGGTGATTGACGATAGTCTGTACCAAGCAGTGGCAGCTAGTGGTACGTGGCTGAAGGACCAGCTGAGCCAGTGGGCTGAGGAGGTGCCAACGGCGGATAATTATGCCAAGCAACTGGCGCTCAAGCTCGTTGGTTCGACCCAAGTGTTTTATGCGGGCGAGCTGACATGGCCGCTGGCGTATAAGTGGAAGATTAGCTTTAACGAGTCAGCGAAAAACGTGGCGTTTTGGAATCAATATCCGGAGTTCAGCCACAATGAGTTCATCGGCTGGTCATCACATCCGGTCGATAAGCCGTATAAGGTCGTGGATTTTCGGAGCAGTCTTGAGCGTCCGCGAATTCGGGAGCGGATGGAGCTGACCGATCGGTTGCTATCGGGTATGCGCCCGAAGGCCGAAGTAGTCGAGCTACAGGGCGAGACGCTGCTTGAGCAGCTGCTGTGGGGTCTGGCGCTTGGTGAGATTGTCAGTATTTATGCGGGCATTCTCAACGGGGTTAATCCAGAGCCAGTGGCATTGGTGGAGCAGTTAAAGAAAGAATTGTCGTAAGTCAGTTTGATCTAGAACATGAAAAGCGGCGCCCGGGGAGCGGGGCGTTGCTTTTATTTTAGAGCCCATTGAAGGTCGTGGCGGATTTGTGTGAATCAGTGGCGCAAGCTCTCGATTGGGTCTTTACCGGCAGCGCGGCTGGCTGGATAGATGCCAAAGAGCATACCGATGATCAGTGCTCCGCCGATGGTCAGGGCGGCTGCTTGCCATTCGAGAACCGGGGTGAATGGTAGGTACATACCGAGGAGGAATGACGCGCCGAGGCCGATAACGTAGCCGAGAATACCGCCAAACAGGCCGATGATGGCTGATTCAATGAGGAATTGGGCGACGATAGTGCGGTTGGTGGCGCCAACGGCTTTACGGATACCGACTTCGCGCTGGCGTTCGGCAACCGAAACCAGCATGATGTTAGTGATGCCGATGCCGCCGACCAGTAGCGAGATGCCGGCGATAACCGCCATGGCTGTCGAGAGCGCGTTCACCAGGTGTGAATTCGGTGCGGTGATGGCTTGGCCGACCAAGGTGTGGTAGTCGGTATCGCCCTGATGTTGCTGGGCGAGGACTTTTTTGGCTGCATCAATTTTGGTTTGCAGCGCCGTACCATTGTCGGCGGTGATGAGGATTTGCTGGATCTGGGCGGTGTTTTGGGTGAACTTTTTGCTGACGGCCAGCGGCAGGATAATGGAGCGATTAAAATCAACACCGAGGTAACTAGGCGCAGTTTCTGGCTCGTCGAGAACGCCGACGACAGTGAGCGTTTCGCCGCGAAGCTTGAGGACGCTGCCGAGGGATTTTTCAGTACCGAATAGGTCAATTGACAGCTGCTTGCCGATCACGACGCCGTTGGCCTCGTCGATGAATTGTCCCTCGCGCAACTTGAGGCCGGCGAGTTTGGCCAGTTCGCCTGAGCTACCGATAACGGTGGTGCGCTCTAGTTTAGTCTTGCCGTCCGGTGTTGATATATTTGTGCGAAACGTTGCCAGTGGTGCGGCGCTGTTGTTGGTCGCCTTGGCAATTTCTCGGGCGTCCTGCTCGGTCAGTGTATTCACCATCTGGGCGGCGTGTCCGGAGCTGAGTGACAGTAACGAATCCGGCCGCGCCTCGCTGCCAGACCGGATTAGTGCGGTGGTGTCAGAGATTTTGGCGGACTGATCACCAAACAGGCGGCTCGTGCCGGTCAGTAATGACAGGATAATGGTAATGCTGGCGATGCCGACCATGATGCCAAAAATCGACAGATAGGTGCGGACTTTATTTGACTTGAGCGACTCGACCGCGTTCTCGAAGTGATTATTGAGGAGCATTTTCATGACTTTTTCGTAGCTTTCCGTTCTTTTTTGACTGGTTTCTTCGTTGATTTGGCGGCATCGGTTTTTGCGTCGTCGGCTTTATCGGATTTAGGGGCGGGTTTCTTGTCGGTCGATGGAGCAGCGGTTTTTGCGGCATCAGAATCTGCTGATTTTTTACCATGATCGCTGTCGGCTTTAACAGTCTTTGTGGTTGCTTTGGCCGAGGTGGCGCCAAGCGGTCGCTTTGGCGGGAGGTCATCCGGGGACTTCACTGGGCTAGCAGGTTTGTCGGGAGTAGTCGCTATGGCCGGCTGTTCAGCCATTTGCTTCTCGGGAGTGGTCTTTGTTGGCTCGGTTGGCTTGGCTTTTTCCTCCGACTCATCGTTTGCGTCTTTGGCGGTTGCTGTATGTGATGGAGTTGATTTAGCTGGAGTTGCTGGTTGGTCATCACCGCCCAGCTTTTGCTTAAAGATCTTCTTGATATGGTGCGTATCAGTATCAATGCGCCCATCGAGCATAGAAATCACCCGGCTGGCATAGGACAGCAGCTCTGGATTGTGCGTCACCATGATAATCGTGTTGCCTCGTCGATGAATATCGGACAGCTCCTCCATGATGATGTGGCTGGACTTGGAGTCGAGGTTACCGGTCGGCTCGTCGGCCAGGATGATTGATGGACTATTGACTAGTGCTCGGGCGATCGCTACACGCTGAACTTGACCACCGGATAATTGATGCGGCAGATAATACTCGCGCTCGCCCAGATGGAAGTTGCGTAAAATCCGGCTGGCTTCTTGGAGGCGCTTGGTTTTGCTGATGCCTTTATAAGTAAGCGGCAGGGCAACATTATCAATCACCGTCAGGCGTGGAATAAGATTGAAATGTTGAAAAATAAAGCCAATATCGCGAGAGCGAATTGTGGCGTGGTGGGTCGCCGTCAGATCCTCGACCGGTTTGTTGTCGAGGTAATATTCACCCTCTGAGGGGTGGTCGAGCAGCCCGAGGATGTTGAGCAGAGTAGTCTTGCCACAACCGGACGGGCCGACGATGGCGATAAACTCGCCCTTTTTGACCTCGAGATTGACATTGTCCAGCGCCACCTGCTCGGCGTCACCAAAGCCAAATCGTTTCGTTACATTAGTAAGTTTAATTCGCGTTGAAGGATCGTTCATCATTGCTTTTTATTATAGACAAAAAGCCGCTCCGGTTGCAACCGCTAGCGGACTTTCTGTTATAATATGCATCATGGAAGGATGCAGGAGTGGTTGAACTGGCACGCCTGGAAAGTGTGTAGGCTCTTCACGGGGCCTCCGGGGTTCGAATCCCCGTCCTTCCGCCAGAGTGATACTTATTCCTCGGCGCCATCGATAGAATGAAAGTTATGATCCTACCAAAACTCGTTCAATTCCACAATGAAGCAAACGTTGGCGTCTTTTTGCGTGGGATTCATTCGATTGGGAATGGATGGTGGTATGCCCAAGGGCAGTCGGGAATTGACGACTGCTACTGGAACTACGCTTACCGCGTTGATGGGAGGGCGCCTTCGAAGGGGGACATGGCGCAGATATCCACCTACTGTAGGCAGTACGGATATCCTTTCAACATCTGGACTACGGATTCGCTTAACGACATGTCCTTTTCTCTGGAATCTCGTGAAGCATGGATGGTCTTGGCCGATAACACTGCGCTAACAGACGATTCGACCACCGATTCTTCGGGAGCTTCCACCACGATCGTGGATCGGCCCGATAAGGATATGTTGATGGTCTTCGAGGCCGCGTATGGCACTTCCGAGGAGGAGGGCGAGGGGATTGGCTATTCTGGGCTCCCCTTTGCATATGTGCGGTCGTATGCACAACAGGAGCCCAAGCATCCGTTGATTCATGCCGTACATAGCAAGGTTACGGTAGACGGTCGGTGTGTCGCAGTCGGCTCGGCCCTGATTGGGCCAGATGTTGGGGCGATCTACTCGGTAGGAACAGCCCCTGATTCCAGAAGAAAAGGCTACGGCTCTCTTGCTACAAAAGCAATAGTGCGTGAGGTAAACGCGCGGTTTAAGCACGACAATCCTACAATTCTGCTGCAGACTGAAGCGGACTCGCCAGTGGAGGAGATGTACTCGTCTCTAGGGTTTGAAAGAGTGACTTGTGGAAATTTGTACGGTGGTCAATGATGAATGAATACGATTCTCGGTTAATGGAGCGTGCATTGGGTGCGGCTCGTAGCGCGATGCAGAATGGCGAGAACTCCATTGGCTGTGTCTTGGCGGTTGACGGGAAAGTGGTTGCTATTGGGGAGACCTGTGTTGCTCGCGGAGGTCCTGCATGTCACGGAGAGAATTCAATGATTGAATGTCTTGGACATCGAATTTGGAGTGTGGCTTCAAACGCTGTGTTGTATTCAACTCTTGAGCCTTGCTTGATGTGCATTGGAGCCTGTATCAACGCCAGAATTGCTAAGATGTACTATGGTATGGATGCAGTTGACGGTGGAGTTTATGCTCTCAATTTGCCAACTGCGCCCGGCCATATCGCTGCACGGATTGGAAATCGTACAAAGAAATCGGCGTGGAGCTACCATTTGTCGGCATACGCAATGAAGTGGCCGGCTCAGCACAACCGACGTTCGATGCCGCTACTAGCAGCGATGCTAAATGCATCCTTCGCTATGCTCCCGGTGACCAACCACTAAGCGCCACTTCTAACAGAGAAGCCTTTTGCTTCCTGCCGCGAAGCGGAGATTTTGTGTATGATTTTATGGATACTGCTCATGCAAGACGTCGATATTAGCTGGTGATCACCGGACGATATCCTCGCCGATATGCCCGAGGGGTGACTACTAACGGTTGCCTCCGTGGTTCGTTGGCAGAGAATAATCAGTTAGTGAGCTGTTTTCATTGTAAAATTCACAAATCCTCTTGTCGCGCCACATCTAGTGCTTTATCATAGTATATATACACTAAATGTGTAGAGGGTACTAAACAAAAAGCAAATAGACGAGAGGTGTCAGTCGCCACTGTAGAGAGGTCGGCGGTAGTTTTGCTGAGCATCAAGGAGGGAAATAGGTGCAACAAATTAACGTCGTCAAACGCGATGGGACGAAAGAGCCGTTTGATGCAAATAAAATTAATGCGGCGATTTTGAAGGCCTGCGACGGGCTGCCGGATCAGGTTTCAAAGGTGGTGCAGGTAGCGACCGAGTTGCAGCTGACGCTATTTGATGGGATTACGACTGAGCAGCTAGACGAGGCAGTGATTCAGACGACACTGCAAAATGTCAAGGATGATCCAGATTATGATAAGATCGCGGCTCGGCTTCTACTGAAGAATATTTACAAAAATACACTAGGTGATTACGAGACAGCAGCTGAGTTAAAGAGATTGCACGCGCGGGAGTTCCCGAAGTTTGTTAGAGCAGCGGTTAAGGACGGTCTGCTTGATGAGCGGATGGGTGATGGTCGGTTTGACCTAAAGAAGCTTGGCGAAGCACTTGATCCTGCTAAAGATGACCTCAGTAAATATCTCGGCGTGATTACCAACCGTAACCGCTACGCTCTACGTAAGCACGGCAGTGAGCCAATTGAACCGCCGCAGTTTACCCACATGCGTATCGCTATGGGGCTGAGCTACAACGAAGAAGATCCTACAGCCGCAGCAATTTCGTTCTATCATCATATGAGCAATCTGGAGTATGTGCCAGGCGGCTCGACTCGGGTTAATGCTGGCTGCGCCTTCCCGCAGCTTAGTAACTGTTTCTTGTTGGAAGTACAGGATGACATGGAGTCAATCGCTAAATCGATTCGCGACACTATGTGGATTGCCAAAGGTACGGGCGGCATTGGTATTAGCTTTACCAAGCTACGAGCGTCGGGCAGTCCAGTCAAGACAACCAACACAACGAGCACCGGGCCGATCCCGTTTATAAAGATGATCGATACGGCGCTATTTGCTGTGTCACGCAAGGGTAAAAAGATGGGCGCGGCGGCGGTGTATATGGAAAATTGGCACATTGATTTCAAGGAGTTCATCGACCTGCGTTCCAACTCCGGCGATCCATATATGCGAACGCGTTTTGCTAACACTGCGGTGTTCATCTCTGATGAGTTTATGAAGCGAGTGCAGAAAGACCAAGATTGGTATCTGTTTGATCCAGCAGAAACGTCGGATCTGCCCGAGCTATATGGTGAGGAGTTCTCAGCTCGCTACAAAGAGTATGTCAAGCTGGCGGAGGCTGGTAAGCTGCGCGTCTTTGACAAAGTACCAGCCCGTCAGCAGTTCAAGCAAATCCTGACCAGCCTGCAGGCCACCAGTCACCCATGGCTGACGTGGAAAGACACCATTAACGTCCGCGCCCTGAACAACAATACCGGTACGATTCACCTGTCTAATCTCTGCACGGAAATTACCCTGCCGCAGGATGAGAAAAATATCGCTACCTGCAACCTCATCAGTATCAATCTGTCGGCGTTCTTGCGCGAGGATAAGACATGGGACTGGGAACGGCTGCAAGAGGCGGCACGGGCAGCAACGCGCCAGCTCGATAATCTGGTGGACATTACCCAGACACCAATTCCAGAGGCGATGCACTCAAATCAGCAGACGCGGGCAATCGGTATCGGCGTTATGGGCTTTACCGATGTGCTGGAAAAGCTCGGCTACTGCTATGAGTCGAATGACGCGTATGAGTTAATTGATCAATTGACGGAATTCATCAGCTACCACGCCATCGACCAGTCGGCGGATCTAGCAGCCAAGCTGGGCAGTTATCCGACATATAACGGTAGCGGCTGGAGCAAGGGGCTGCTGCCAGTTGATACATTGGATGCATTGTCTGATGATCGCAAGCTAAAGGTAAAGATTGATCGCAAAACGCGCCTGGACTGGGATAGTTTGCGCAAAAAAGTGAAAAAAGGTATGCGTAATGCGACGCTGATGGCTATCGCCCCGACCGCTAACATCGGTCACGTGGCGGGTACGACGCCGGGTATTGATCCGCAGTTTGCGCAGATTTTCAGCCGCTCGACCTTAAATGGTAAGTTTTTGGAAGTGAATCATAATCTGGTTCGTGACTTGAAAGAGCTGAATTTGTGGGATCGTCTGAAGGATGAAATATTTGCCGCGCAGGGTGATATTCAGCACATTGACGGCATTCCGCAAAAACTGCGTGATGTCTACAAGACTAGCTTCCAGCTTAGCCCCTACGCCTTTATCGAGGTGGCAGCGCGGGCGCAAAAGTGGGTTGACCAGGCGATTAGCCGCAATATGTATCTTGAAACTCGCGATATTGATGAATATGTGGAGATTTATTCTGAGGCGTGGCGCCGTGGTTTGAAAACCACCTACTATCTGCACGTCAAGCCGCGCCATCAGTCAGAGCAGACCACGGTATCGGTAGAAAAATTAGCAGAACAGAAGATTCGAACTGGTGCTAAAACGCGCGGGTTTGGGTTTGCCAAGGTTAATAAATAAAAGGAGGGAAATATTAATGGGTATTTTAGGTTCAGGACTACGCGACGGTTTATCACTGCATCCAATCCGCTATCCGTGGGCGTATGATTTATACAACCAAGCGGTGGCGAACACGTGGTTTCCTAACGAGGTGCAGCTGGTACAGGATTTGGCAGATTTTGAAAAACTCAGTGACGAGGAAAAGCACGCGCTCAAAACGGTAATTAGCTACCTTAACCCAAACGAGCTACTAATCAACAAGTCGCTGGCCTTTGGTATTTATCCATACGTTAACGCCGCTGAAGCACAGCTGTATCTGTCAAAGCAGATGTGGGAAGAGGCCAACCACTTCATGACCTTTGAGTACATCATCGAGACGTTTCCGTTTGATCGCGAGGAAATTTACGCGGCGGGCTTTGGCAAGAAGTCGCTGGCCGACAAGGCAGATTTCCAGAACAAGCACCTGGATGTGATGCTTGATCCAAACTTGGACATTTACTCTCTGGAGGGCAAGAAAGATTTTGTCCGCTCGCTGGTGGCGTATAATATTGTGCTGGAGGGCATTTGGTTCTATTCGGGCTTTATGGTTGGTATGAGCTTCCGCCAGCGTAACTTGCTGCGCAATGTCGGTACACTGCTGGACTGGATCACCAAGGATGAGAACTTACACCTGACCTTTGGTATTAATTTGCTGCTGACTATCTTGGACGAAAATCCAGAACTGCAAACTCAGGAATTTGCTGAAGAGATTCGCGGGCTTATCCTGCAGGCGGTTGAGCTGGAGAAAGAGTACAACAAGGACATGCTGCCAAAGGGCATCTTGGGCCTAAACGCTGATTATGTCAATCAATATGTCATGCACATGACTGACCGTCGCTTGGTCGAGCTTGGATTTGAGCCGGAGTACAACGTAGCCAACCCAGCCAAATGGATGGCTACGGCAAATGACACGCTGGAATTGGTGAATTTCTTTGAGAGCACTAATACCAGTTACGAGGTGAATACGACGAAATAGGATTGATGGGGGTGTCACGATGAACAAATTAGCAACAGAGATTTTAGACACGGTAGAGGTGGGTGCGCTGGCAACGGTCAATCGTGATCGTACGCCACTGGTGACGGCGCTGCATTTTGCGCGGCTGGATGATATGCTCGTTTGGGTGTCAGACCCAATGTCGCGTCACGCGCACAACGCCTTTCGTACGGGCAAAGCGGAATTTGTCGTTTGGGATGAGCAGAAAAATGCAGTATTCTTGACGACAACTGTCCGGGAAATCGTTGATGAAGCGGAGTTGGCGGCTGCTCAGAAGGCATATGCCAAGAAGCTGGGGGGCTTTATGCCGCAAGTCGATACGCCGCGGTTTTATGCCATGCCGATTGGCCAACTTGATGAAAAAACCACAACGGAAAATTGGCTGCATTTTATTGCATAAGCGCTAGCACTAGCGTACAATAACCATAAGGTTATACTAAATATAGGGGAACATAGGAATGAATGCAGGTAAAATTATTACTGACGACATGTCTTTAGAGGAAAAGCTGAGTGCTATTGATGCGGCAATGCAGGCGGCTCAGGCGGTAGCCGATGAGCAGGCGAAAATGAGTGGTGGCATCGCTGCACCCATTGACCCGGCGAGTCTGACGATATGTGACGGTTGTGAATAAAACAACAAAGGTGTCAGTTTGACACCTTTGTTGATAGGTCGGAGAAGTGATGATAAAAAAATACATCTTTGTTACTGGTGGTGTGTTATCTGGTGTCGGTAAGGGCATCACGGCGGCGAGTATCGGTGCAGTATTACAAGCTAAAGGCATCGTCGTGTCGGCTCAGAAGTGCGATCCGTATCTGAATGTTGATGCCGGACTGCTGAATCCAAAAGAGCACGGTGAGTGCTTTGTGACCAAAGATGGCGCTGAGACTGATTTAGATTTGGGGCATTACGAGCGGTTTTTGGATTTGGAACTGACGCGGAAAAACACCACGCTGTCGGGTCGGCTGCTGCGTGATCTTATCGCTGATGAACGAGCCGGCAAATTTGGCGGCCAGACGGTACAGATGGTGCCTCATTTGACTAATTCCATCAAGGCGGCTATCCGCGAGGCGGCCGAAGGTGACGTTCACATCGTGGAAATTGGCGGCACCGTCGGCGATTACGAAGGTCTGAGTTTTATCGAGGCGATCCGCGGTTTTGCGTTGGATGTGGGGCGGGAAAATTGCCTGTTCGTGCACGTGGTGTATGTGCCATTTTTGGAGGCATCGCACGAGTATAAGACCAAGCCAGCTCAGAATGCACTGGCGGATCTTCGTGGTTTTGGCATTATGCCGGACGTGGTGGCGGTGCGGACTGAGGGTCACGACAAGCCGCCGCGCAGTATCGGCGAAAAAATTGCTATTTCGTCTGGTGTGCGCCGTGAGGGAATTATTATGATGCCAAATGTCGATACGGTATATGAAGTGCCATTGACGGTGCACCGTGATTTGGGCAAGCTGCTTGGCGAGTTTACCGACAACGCCACTGAGCCAAATTTACAGCGATGGAAACGTCTAGCTCAGCGCGATACTACTGAATATGCCAAGCGGGTGACCGTCGGCTTGGTGGCTAAATACATTGATAATTCTGATACCTACTTGTCAGTGACCGAGGCGCTAAAGTCTGCCGCTTGGGCGAACAAAAGCGAGATTTCTATCAAGTGGATTAACGCCGAGACGGCTGGTGAGGCTGATTTTGCCAGCGTTGACGCCATCGTGGTGCCGGGTGGTTTTGGTACGCGCGGCGTGGAGGGGAAAATCAAGGCGGCTGAATATTGTATAAAAAACAACAAGCCGTATTTAGGAATTTGTCTTGGCCTGCAGGCGGCGGTTATTGCGGCGGCGCGTTTGGGCGGCGTAGCGAATGCTAACAGTGAAGAGTTTGGCGCTGAGACTGGCGCGAATGTGGTGTACATCATGGATGGCCAGCAGGGCAAGCAGTCGACCGGCGGTACGATGCGCCTCGGCGATTATCCGGCGGTGCTGAAATCTGGTTCGCTTGCGGCTAAAATGTATGGTAAAACAGAGGTAATTGAGCGGCACCGCCACCGCTACGAAGTGAATCAAGATTTTGTTCAAGCGATCGAGCGGGGCGGCCTCGTGATTTCTGGCACGTCGCCGAACGGTCAGCTGGTGGAATTTATTGAAGCGCCGCATCATCGGTATTTCGTGGCTACGCAAGCTCACCCTGAATTTAAGTCGCGCCCATTCCGACCGCATCCGCTATTTGACGGGCTGATTCGAGCTGCCTTGACAAAGTAAAAAACTTATGCTAACATACAGCCAGATAGTACCTAAAATAAAAAGGAATAAAAATGGCTGAAGAAACAATTGAAATGCAGGATCCGCTTGATAAGACGACGCTGAGTCATGACGATGCCTCGGCGCTTGGGTATGTTTTGCGTCACGTCAAGGGCTCGAGTCCGAGTTCGGTGACGCTGCTGCAGCTGGAAGAAATGGGTCAGGAGTAAAACTGCTTGTTGTCTGCTATACTGGAAGGTATGGAACAGATTATTTCTCAGGCGGTGAAGCAACTTTTTGATCAAGATGTATCGGTGCAATTGACGCGCCCTGACCCGAAGTTTGGCGACTTTGCGACTAATGCGGCGCTGCAGCTGGCGAAACCCTTGGGTAAGAATCCGCGCGAGATTGCCGAGGCGATTGCTGAGGAGCTGCGTGGTCGTGAGGAATTTAGTGATGTCAGTGTGGCTGGGCCGGGCTTTATCAATGTGACGTTAAGTGACCAAGCGGTGCTTGAGTCACTGAAAGTGCGGCCGGCGACCAATCGTTCAGGAAAGACAGTGGTCATTGAGACCAATTGTCCAAATCCATTTAAGGCCATGCATATTGGCCACGCGTTGAATGCGATTTTGGCGGACACCATGGCGAATTTGCTGGCGGTAGATGGTGCGTCAGTACACCGAGTGAGTTACCATGGCGATGTCGGCACGCATGTCGGCAAGAGCATGTGGGCGATTCTTCGCGAAATTGACGGCGATGTCAGCAAGCTAGACGCTATTCCGGCTGATAAGCGCAACGAATTTATGAGCCGTATGTACGTTGAGGGAGCGCGGGCAGCCAAAGAGTCACCAGAGGCACGGGCGGAAATTGATGAGTTAGCCAAGCAATCGTTTGTGCTGGACGATCCGCTGTATAAGCAGGTGTATGAGATTTGTAAGGCCTGGAGTTTTGATGAAATTGACGCCAATGTGGCGCGGCTCGGCAATATTCCAATTGAGCGGCGCTACGTCGAGAGCGAGACTGAAGTGCCGGGCAAGGCCTTGATCAAAGAAAAAACCCCAGAAGTCTTTACTAAATCAGATGGTGCGTACATCTTCAAAGGTAGCCAATACGGTGCGTTTGATAATGTGTTCATCGGTTCGCACGGCAATGGGTTATACGGCGCGCACGACATGGGGCTAATTCAGCTGAAGCGCCAAGATTATCCAAACCTAGACCTATCGATTACGGTCAACGGCGAAGAGCAGGCGGCGTATTTCCGCGGGGTGATTGCCGCCAGCGAATTGGCGATTCCAGAGCTGAAAGGTAAATTGTTTAATTATGCGACTGGCCTAGTCAAATTAACCACCGGCAAGATGAGTTCGCGCACCGGCGAGGTGATTACTATCGATTGGTTGTTCAACGAATTCAAAAAAGCCATCAAGCAAGCTGGCGGCGAGCCGACCGACGAAGTGGTGGCGGGCGCACTGCGCTATCAATTTTTGAAAGTGAAAATCGGTAGCGACGTAGTGTTTGACATTAATGACGCGGTCAGTTTGACGGGTAACACTGGTAGCTACTTACAATACGCGCACGCTCGGGCGCGGGGTATTTTGGCAAAATCTGAGCAAGCAGTTGCTTTCCCGACGGAATTGTTCGACGAAGATTGGCTGCTAGTTAGGAAATTGAGCGAATACGCTGAGGCAGTTAACCGTGCTACCGAAAGTTTGGAGCCGCATCATATTTGCACCTACCTGTTTGAACTGGCGCAGGAGTTCAACCGCTATTACGAGAAAAATCGAGTTGTCGGCAGCGATAAAGAAGCGCACCGCGTCGGTCTGGTGGCGGTGTATGCTGATATCTTGAAGGCGGGACTCACCATTCTTGGTATCGTCGCCCCTGATAAATTGTAAAATATTAGTAAATATTGTATGATACATCAGAGATGGAAGAGTATCTTTCTGCTAATTTGATGACGCCTAAACGGCAATTAGTTAAGGCTGAGCCAGGACTACGACGTGAACTTTTATTAGACTCGCAGCGCAGCTGAAGTTGATTCGTGCGGTGTATGAACAGTCTCCGCAGACGTATGATGCTGCAACGAAGGCGGCAGTTAATATAGCACAGGTGGTGCGACAAACGGTGGATTTTGCTCCGACTTCGGCTGATTCACCGCTACTCAATGCAGTCAAAGTTGCCAGTCGTGAGGCTACAAACTGTTTTGGCCATGCCATTATTGCGTCAGAGTGTCTGGAGCAGCTCGGCATTGAGCATTGCATCAGCTACGCGAATCAGCATGCCATGGTGACACTATTTGATCGGGGCAGTGAGCGAGCTTTTTTGCTCGATGTGGCGACGGAGGAGCTATGTTGTGATATGACCGGCGTGCTTGGCAGCGGTGCGCCCAACCCGCTTGACCAGCTAGCGATGGGTGAGTTGCGGGCGGTGCATTTTTTTCAGAGGAACTCTTGAAACGACTACCACCGTCGATTGATAGGCAAAAGTTTATGAGCTCAAGGCCATGGCTGTCGTTCGATGCTATTGATGCGGTACAATCTCATGAACATAAGCCCCGAAATCGGATATTACAATTCTTAACATTACCCTCAGTACCGAGGCGTATGTTGCTGATTCAGCAGTACAATGCCGTCCGACGAGCGGGGTCGGGCAAGATCGAAGCAGCGAGCAAAGGGCTATCAGAATTATCAGGGGTATATCTTGATGTTGATTCGCGAAATGGCCTGAAGGAAGTTGATGGGTTGTGTCGTCGGCTAATATTGGCAGGAAAATATGACGAAGCAATTGATTTAGCGACTATGGTGGACGAGAGCTTGGTTCCAGACGATAAATCGAAAAATAAGTTATTTTTGCCAGATATCATACGAAAAATTGCCAAACAGACAGGAAACAAGGAGCTTGCCTGGCGGGCTATTAAACTATACGGGGAGAATCCACCAAATAGCCTGCGCAACGGTAAGCTTGCTGCAGCCAGAAAACTTTTAGATAATTTGTAAAGTTTTATGCTACAATCAAGATGTTACTTAACGTAAAGGAGTTTTTATGGCAGAGAAGAAAGTAGCCAAGAAGGCGACTACCAAACAGACGACTACTAAGAAATCGATTGTGAAAAAACCAAGCGTGGCAGCGCTGAAAGAAAAGGCAGCGGCGGTCAAGGGCCATGGCGGCGGTTTTATGACCTTTATCCGTGAGCAAGGCGTGGTTGGCCTGGCTGTCGGTCTGGCGATCGGTACTGCGGCTGGTGATACGGTGAAGAAATTGGTGACGGCGTTCATCGACCCGCTGGTGCAGCTGATTGTCGGCTCGCAGGAAGGTCTGCAAGCGGCATCATTCTCTGTTGAAATTGCCAGTCGTAAGGGTGAGTTTCTGTACGGTGCATTCGTTAGCTCGCTGATCACTTTGTTAGCGGTGGCGTTTGTGGTGTATGCAATTATTCACTTTTTGAAGCTGGATAAATTAGACAAGAAAAAAGACTAATTGGGCCTTAAAAACAGATCCGCCGGACAGATACGGCGGATTTTTTATGTAAAACGATTTATGCTGGAACAAGATGCGTACCGTACTCAGGGCTAGGAAATCAGCGTGCCGACTGATTCGCCGTTGGCAGCTCGGGCAATATTGCCGTCGGTGAGTAAGTCGCAGATAATAACCGGGATGTGTTCATCCATAGCCAGACCGATGGCGGCTTTGTCCATGACGGCGATATCGGGGTTAGTGAGGGCGTCCTGGTATGATAGCTGATCAAGTTTAACAGCGTCTGGAAATCTCACCGGATCCTTATCATATACGCCGTCGACTTTCGTTGTTTTGATCACAATGTCGCACTGCATCTCTAGGGCGAGGTTGAGAGCGGCGGTATCGGTAGTCAGGAAGGGCCGGCCAGTGCCGCAGGCAACGATGACGATACGGCCCTTTTTGATATGACTAAGAGCACGGCGGAAGGTGTATTGGTCGATGAATTGATTAATTTCTACAGTGGACAGGGCGCGGGTTGGCAAGCCAGCGTCGTTGAAGACATCAGCCAGGGCGATGGCGTTCATCAGGGTAGAGAGCATGCCGATATTATGGGCCGAGACAGGTTGAATGCCGTGGCCGATGATTTGGTTGCCGCGGACGTAATTGCCGCCGCCAACCATGATGACGATTTCGGCACCGCTATTCAAGGCTGGTTTGATTTGTTCGGCGATCCAACGAGCCCGCTTAGGGTCGAAGCCGCTGGCGAACTCGCCCTGGAGCTGCTCGCCGGATAATTTGAGAAGGATACGTTTAGTCATGGTTTTAGTGTAGCACGCTGCAAGGAAGTGGTAAAATAGAAACATGAGAGCCAGCTTTAAGCCAAAGAAGATTTTATGGATGGATTTGGAGATGACCGGGCTAGATCCGGTGCGCGATGAGATTTTGGAGGTGGCAGCGATCGTCACGGATTGGGATTTTACGGAGATTGCGACGTATGAGGGAGTTGTACAACACGACCCAGAGAAACTGAGGAAATTACTGGATCGAAATGCCAGCTTTTGGAATGAACATCTGGAGGCGCGCCGCGGTTTGGAGGAACAAAATGTGTCGGGCAAGCCGCTGGCCGAGGTGGAGCGTGAGCTACTTACGTTTTGCGATGAATATTTTGCGGACGAGCCGCGGATTTTACTAGGCGGCAATTCAATTCACCAGGATCGGCGGTTTATTGACGGGTGGTGGCCTACGTTGTCAAAAAGGCTACACTATCGGATGTTGGACGTTAGTGCTTGGAAGGTGGTGTTTGAGGGTAAATACGGCAAGAAATTTGCCAAACCAGAGGACCATCGGGCGCTGGAGGACATCCGCGGCAGTATTATGGAATTGCAATATTATCTGAAGAAGGTGAAGAGCTAGGTTGGTCCGTTAGCACATTTACAACCACTAAATTTTTGACAAAATTATACTTTTCTGATGCTATTTCGACAAAAGGAGTTGACCAAAATGCGTGCAGTAAGTTCTGAGTTACAGCAATATATGACCGGGCTAACGAATGAGATTTCGCGCGGTCATTTTGATGAGGCTGTATACCTTGGCGAAAAAGCATTGATGATGGAGGAGCTGCGCGGCCCCGGTAATGAATCACTGCTCGGAGAGGTATATCGCAATATGGCCGCCGCGAGCGATCGCTTGGGTCAAACTGACGCGGCGCTCAACTATATTGATCAGGCATATGATATTCACGATACAGCGGTCAATGAGAATTCTGGAGTTGAGACGCTACGCGAGCGGTCGGCCACGGCATCGTATGTTGGTGTGTTTGCTTTAAAGGCGTATCTGTTAGCGGAGGGTCGGGCTGAAGCGTTGGCAGATAAGGCGCGACTCATGACGCGGCAAGCTGAACTGGACATGGCAAAAGTAAATCAGCTCTCTGAAGAGGAGAACGCTGACCAGTACGAGATAAATATGGCATCCCGCTGGGGTATGATTGAAAGTCTAGTGGGTGACAAGCAGCGAGGCTTGGCGCTGGCGGGCCGGGCAATCCGGTTGGCTTGGCAGTCAGAGCGGGATCAGCAAAAGGGCTTGACTGGGCGAGATGTCCTCAGGGCGCGAACACGAGCGGCGCTTCGCGGTATGGCAGCTGTGGCGGTGAATGCCGCAAGTCGATTTGGCGCGACGCGGGGAATTGCTGAGAAAATTGCTCTTAAGACATTGTGATTGTATAATTAGGTTATGACCCATAAACAATTTGAAGAGTTTATCCTCAGTTTACCTGGCGTGTGGCTGGATTATCCGTTTGGCGAGGATGTTGCGGTGTATAAATTTGGTCGGGACAATAACGGCGCAGGGAAAATGGTAGCATTAGTGGCGGAAGGCTCAAAGCCACTCAGGGTCAGTCTGAAGTGCGATCCATTGCTGGCTGAGAATCTCCGCGAGAAGTACGAGACGGTGCTACCAGGCTATCATCTAAATAAGAAACACTGGAATACGATTATCTGCTCGGGGCAGCTGAGCGACGAAGAAGTTTTTGATTTGGCGCGGTTGAGCTATCGGCTAGTGGCTGAGTAAGCAGGACGGCGGGGTTAATCGCTGAGAAAAGTGGTGTCGATCCACCCCTAGCTGGTGGCAGGGTGAGTAAATTCATGACTTGTCCGAATCACCGGTGATCGCCATGAGCTGTTTGCGCACGTTGGTGAGGTCGGAAATGGTTTTCTCAAGAAAGTCAATTGTGCTTTTGCTGCGCGAGCCCTCCTTGATGCGATTCATCATCAAGAGTGTGTCGGCCAGCTCGGTATTCATGGTGTAGGCATAGGTGTTGTCGAGGTCAGCGTTGAGATAGGCCTCCTCAAATTTTTCCTCGAGTTTTGTTGGTGGGTCGAGCGCGGTGATGTTTTTGAGGTCTTTTTTGACGTCGATGTTCTGGGCGGCGGCCGGTGTTTCGATGGACTTATTGGCAGTGGTGAGTACGGCTGTGAGCGAGCTATTGGCGTCTTGGAGTTGGCTGGATTTGAGGCGAGAAGTAAATTTCTCGGAGACGGTTTGGAGTTTTTGTAAGCGGGCGACGAGATTGGTCAATGAGGGGCCGCGGGAGGCGTTCTGGGCAGCGTTGATGATAAAGACCAGGCCGAGCAGCCCAATGATGCCGAGAATGAGCAAGATAATCTTTGACTTTTTATCAAAGCCCTGCGGTGCTGGCGGTGCGGAAATTTGATTGAGATAATCGATACCGGTTGGCACGTCATAGTCATTGTGTAGCTGCATACACCCATTAAAGCATAAACAACAACAGAGGTAAAGAGTGATATAATAAAAATCATGAATGATGCCAAGGAAGAAGTGCGGGCGCGGCTGAATATTGAGGATGTGATCGGTGAATATGTTCAGCTGAAGCGGGCGGGTCGTAATCTGAAGGGGCTTAGCCCGTTTACTGATGAGCGGACGCCAAGTTTTATGGTGAGTCCGGAAAAACAGATTTGGCATGATTTTTCTTCGGGCAAGGGCGGTGACATTTTTACGTTCGTGATGCTGGTGGAGGGGATGGATTTTTGCCAGGCGTTGGAGCATTTGGCGCGCAAGGCGGGCGTGGATTTGAGTTTGTTTTCCCGCGGTGATGGACGGACGGCCAAGCGGCGAGTGCGGGCGCGGGAAGCGCTGAAATTGGCGGCAAATTTTTATCAGCAAAATTTGGTGAAAAATCCGGCAGCGCTAGAATATGCGGTGAAAAAACGGCGGCTGAATCGGCAGACGATCGGTGATTTTATAATCGGTTATGCGCCGGATCAGGGCGATGTGCTGACGAAGGCGCTGGAGAAGCGGGGATTTTCGCGCCGGGAACTGGCTGACGCGGGGCTGGTTAATCGGTTCGGCGGCGACTTGTTTCGGGGGCGGATGATGATGGCTTTGAGCGATAGCAGCGGCGAGGTGGTCGGCTTTACGGGGCGGATTATTCGTGATGATCCGCGCGCACCAAAGTATCTGAATACGCCGCAGACGCTGCTGTTTGATAAATCGCGCCATATTTTTGGGCTGTATCAGGCGAAAGAGGCGATTCGTAAGAGTGATGCGGCGGTGATTGTCGAGGGGAATTTGGATGTGGTTAGTAGCCACCAAGCCGGCGTCAAAAACGTAGTGGCGACGGCGGGGACAGCGATGACACTGCAACATCTGAAGGCGCTGAGCCGGTTGGCGGGGCGGATTCGTTTGGCGTTTGATGGCGACCGGGCGGGCGTGAGCGCAACGGAGCGGGCGATCAATTTGGCGCAGGAAATTAGTGTGGAATTAGAGGTGGTGAGCCTGCCGGATGACGTAAAAGATCCAGACGAATTGATCCAAAAAGACGTAGCGTTATGGCAAGCGGCGGTTGAGCGGGCGCAGCCAGCCGTCGATTGGGTGATCGCTCGGCACGCCGAAATGGAAGATTTGGCGACGGCTGAGGGCAAGCGGCGATTTTCGACAACTGCGCTAAGAATCGTGCGCAGCCTAAAAGATCCGGTGGAGCAGGAGCATTATTTATCGGTGATTTCTAAAGAAACTGGTGCTAGTCTCGCGGCCTTGCGGGCAAAGCTTGGTGCTGAGAGACTGGCGCCGCCTGCTCAGCTCAAAAAACCAAAGATTGAAAAGGCGACTCCGAGTAAACCTCGTGACGAATTAGCGGACATCATCGTCGGTCTGGCGCTTAGTCAACCATCAACGCGGCGCTGGGTTGGGGCGCTTGAGGCGGCAAGCTTGGACGAGCCAGCTCGAGCAGTGGTGACGGCGCTGCAAGCTGAGCCGCTACTTGATCGAGAAAAATTGCCACGCCCCTTGCAAAAATTTGAGCAGTATGTGAAAATAGTACAGTTAAAAAGCGAACGCCGCTACATGGACTGGGAACCAGAAGCTCTGGACAGTGAAATGGCGCGTTTGGTAAAGCAATTGATACGTAAACACCGTAACACAAAAAAACAACAACTATTAGAAGATTTGCGTGAGGCTGAGGAGCTCAGCGATGAGGCGCGGGCGCGCATCTTGCGGCAGCAGCTGAACGCACTGATTAAGGAGAATGCGTGAACAACGACCAGCAATACACCCCGACCAATGACGATCCACTCGAGCCAGATCTGACGGCGGTACATGATGACGAGGAGATAGAAGATCTCGAGGCGTTGAGCGCTGGCCAGTATCTGGATGACATTTCGGACGATTCGGTGCGGTTGTATCTGCGTGAGATTGGTAAAATCCCGCTGTTAAGCTCGGACGAGGAAATGGAGCTGGCGCGGCGGATCATTGAGGGCGACAAGAAGGCCAAGGACAAGATGGCCGAGGCGAACATGCGTTTGGTGGTGTCAATCGCCAAGCGGTATTCGGGCCGTGGGTTGGATTTTCTGGACTTGATCCAGGAAGGTAATACTGGCTTGCTGCGCGCCGTGGAGAAGTTTGATCCGGACAAGGGCTTTAAGTTTTCGACCTACGCGACGTGGTGGATTCGCCAGGCGATTACCCGGGCGATCGCTGATCAGGCGCGGACGATTCGCATCCCCGTGCACATGATCGAGACGATTAACAAGCTGGTGCGGACGCAGCGACGGCTTACTCAGGAGCTAAACCGCGAGCCAACAATGGAAGAGCTGTCCAAGGAAATGGACATGGAGCCGGAAAAGATTGAGTACATCAATAAAATTCGGCAAGAGACGTCGAGTTTGGATGCTGGCATCGGGCGTGATGGTGACGAGGAAGATTCGGTGCTGGGTGATTTCATCGAGGATGAAGATACAATTTCGCCAGAAGAATCAGCGACCAATCAATTGCTGAAGGAAAAGGTCGCCGAGGTGCTGTCGAGCCTGTCTGATCGCGAGCAAAAAATTGTGCGCATGCGGTTCGGGCTGGACAATGGCGGCAAAAGCCATACGCTCGAGGAGGTCGGCCAGCAATTTGCTGTGACGCGCGAACGTATCCGCCAGATCGAGGCGAAGGCTTTGGCGAAGCTGAGGAAGCACAAAGACGCTAAAAAGTTATATGAGTATTTGAGCTAACTCCTTCTACTACCCTTGAGCGCCCCTGCTTAGGTACCACTTTGCCGCGGATTAATGTGTACCAGGTGGGTGTGACCTCTTCCCCTACTGGCTTCGTGAAAGAACGGGATTCCGTGGGTGGTGTTTGACCTGATTGGTCAGCTTCGCCGCTGCTTACCTGCACGGCGGTGTCGCCTATACTTCGCACCTTTTTCTCCGGGAGTGGTTCGGCGTTCAATGTTTGCTCGGGTGTAGGTAGTTCTGCTTTGCTCATGAACCAAATTATAGCATATAGCATACTTTTATGCAAGTATGAGCGATACAATGATATACTTTCACAGGGCTTAGCACTGTTCAGGTGCCTTGCAAAAATGCTCGTGGTGAGTGACGGCCTCCAGCTGCGCGTATAGCTCGTCCAGTCCGCGGTCGTTTGTCACGAAATAGTCGGCAATGGCGATTGGCCCGCCTTTTTCCAAATTTTCAATTTCCGACCAATCACGTTGGTCAACTTCGCGTGGCTGCATCGGCCGCTCGGGGCGTTTGGCCATGCGTTGATAGCGCAGGTGTTTTGGTGTGACAACGGCGATGACGGACATCTGACCAGGGAATTCGTGCTTGAGGATTTTATATTCACTCCAGGTGTACAAACCGTCCAGGACGATGAGTTTTTGACCAGCGTCAATCAAGTCATGTGCGGATTTGACGACGCGCTTGACGACGAAATCTTTGCCTTCGCGTCGGCGAATTTCCTCGCGGAATTTTTGTTGATTATCCCACGTTGGTTCAATGCCGGCCTCTTCCATGGCTTTGTAGATGATGCCACCAAAGTAAATTTTTGGAATGCCCTTTTTGGTGAAATATTCGACCGCCGAACTTTTGCCGCTGCCGGCCAGACCGACCAGGGCGATGATTTTGCAGCTATACTCGCTTATACTCATGGGGATTATTGTAACAACTTCTTAGTCGGCTGGCAAACGGGTGTAGCTATTGGTCGGCTACACTGATCTTTTATGAGCTGCTCGTCGCCTGCCGGATTATTAATTAGTTGACTATTTAGATCCCTGAGGATCTTCAAGATCATGAAGGTCGTTCGTGTACACGGCTTGCTCTGCGGCTGCCAGCCTAGCAGCATTTTGATCTACATGGGTGGGCTGCATCAAATCTTCGATATCGACACCATCAAGGCTGTCCTTGCGTTTCTTTGTATATTGACCGTCTGGTTGGGCAGCCTCCAGGGCAACCTTGCCAAGATCTTGAGACGAACCTTTCGTGCGATCTCCGGTTTCTATTGTTTGTCTTTGTGGTAATGTATCTTTACTATCTTCCATGGTAATTATTCTAGCATATAATTTAACTTTTTGCAAGTATATACGGTAAGCCTTATGAGGCTAGGGCTAGACTTTGATATAATTAAATATATGAAACGTTTGGCGGTCATCGACGGAAAATCAGTGTTTTACCGAGGGTATTATGCCATGCCGGGGCTGAGCACGGCGGACGGTACGCCGACGGGCGGAGTGTACGGGTTTGTGAGTTTGGCGATTGAGCTGATTAAAAAATTAGAGCCGGATTATGTGGCGGTAGCGTGGGACAAGCGCGGTACTAATATCCGCAAGCGGCGGGAACTATATCCAGAGTACAAGGCGGGTCGCAAGCCAGCGCCTGATGATTTTTATCAGCAAATTCCGATTTTGATGGAACTGCTGGACGCGTTCGGCTGGCCGTTGTATGAGCTCGATGATTATGAGGCGGACGATATCATGGGCGCGTTTGCCAGGCAGGCGGAAGCGCGCGGCGTGCAAACCTGTCTGCTAACGTCGGATTTGGATGCGCTGCAATTGGTGTCGCCTCTCACTAAAGTCTACGCCATGAAAAACGGCCTGAGGAACATCGAGGAATTTACGGCGGAGTATTTTGAACAAAAATATGGTATTCGGACGGACCAGTTTTTGGATTTGAAGGCACTGAAGGGTGATTCGAGTGATAATTTGCCGGGCGTGCCGGGCGTTGGTGAAAAGACGGCGGTGAAATTATTACAAGCATATGGCACGCTGGACGGGGTGTATGCGCATGTGGATGAGCAAAAAGGTGCTTTGCGAACGAAGTTGGAAAATGGTCGCGAGTCGGCATATTTGACCAAGCAGGTGGCAGAAATTTGGACGGACGCGCCGGTGGAACTGGACTGGGAGGTGGCTGATGTTAACGACTGCGATTTTGCTCGGGTGGCGGAAATTTTGCGGAAATTGGAGTTTCATTCGCTGATTGGGCGGTTGCCGCGAACGATGCAAGCGGTGGACGAGGCAGCAGAGACAGTGGATTTGGAATTGCCGCGTGTTGAAAATCTGCCGGCTGAGCCGCTGTTTGAGGCGGAAAATATTATTTATATTGACCCACTGGAGCCAGATACGGTGTATATCAATTCCAAATATGGCTTGGCGTGGCGCGCAAAGATTAGTGAAATTGGCTGGTCGGTTTGGCAATTGTTGGCGCAGGGCGCGGTGATCGCGGCGGACGTCAAGGGGTTGTATCACGCACTAGACGTTCACGATGTGGCGGTGCGTTTTCATAAGGTTTGGGATGTTGGGCAAGCAGCGTTTTTGATCGATCCGCTCAGGCGCGATCGCAGTTTAATGGCGTTGGCGGGCGATTTTTCTGAGGATAATTCCCCAGAGCGGCAGCTGGCGCGACTACGCCAGATTTACCGCCAGCAGCAGGATTATATGGCGACGCATCAGCAGATTGCCCGGGTGCTTCGCGACTTTGATTTTCCGGTGATTTGGCCGCTATTTCAGATGGAAAAGCGCGGCATGAAGTTAGACACGGCACTCCTTGAACACATGGGTGAGGAGCTGGCGGCGGAAGTCAGCCAGCTTGAACAACAAATGTATGCGATGGCTGGGCGCGAGTTCAACGCTGCTAGTCCGGCGCAGCTGTCTGAGGTGTTATTTACCAAGTTGCAGCTGCCAACGACCGGCATCAAAAAGGGTAAAACTGGCTATTCGACGGGGCAGAAAGAGTTGGATAAACTGCGTGGGCGACACCCAATTATTGAACTGATTGAGCGGTATCGGGAGCTGACTAAATTGATCAGCACCTATATTGAAGCGCTGCCGAAGTTGGTGGCCGAGGACGGGCGGGTTCACACCACCTTCAACCAAGATGTCACCAGCACCGGGCGGCTGAGCAGCACCAATCCTAACCTGCAGAACATCCCAGTGCGAACAGAACTGGGTCGGAAAATTCGCCAGGCGTTTGTGCCGAGCCAGGGTAAGGTCTTCGTTGGCGCGGATTATTCGCAATTTGAACTGCGACTGGCGGCGGTGCTGGCGGGCGATGAGCAGCTGATTGACGATTTTAATAGCGATGTTGATATTCATACCAAGACGGCGGCCGAGACCTACGGCGTGCCGATGGCCGAGGTGACGAAAGCACAGCGGCGTGCGGCCAAGGTGATCAACTTTGGCGTGCTGTACGGCATGAGTCCGCACGGGCTGGCGACGGCTACCGGTATGACGTTTACTGAGGCGAAGCGGTTTATTGAACACTATTTTGCGGTGCGCCAACCAATCCGCCAGTATCTGGATACAATTTTAGTTCAAGCGCGCGAACAAGGTTTTGTCGAGACCTATTTTGGCCGGCGGCGGCCCACACCAGACGTCAAGTCGAGCAATTTTATGGTGCGTTCGGCAGCCGAGCGGGCAGCGATGAACATGCCAATCCAGGGTACGGAAGCGGATTTGATGAAGCTGGCGATGATTCGACTGGAGGACAAATTGACTGGGCTGGCTGAGCCAGCCTTGCAGGTTCACGACTCGATTTTGGTGGAGTGTTCGCCGGAAGACGCTGAGCGAGTCGGTGAAATCATGCGCAGAGAAATGGAAGGTATTTGTCCGGAACTACCGATTGCGCTAAAAGTGGACGTCGGCGTGGGGTTGCACTGGGACGAGGTGTAGCCGGGGCGGTGAGTGCAAAACTGACAGAATATGGTATAATCAACCCATGAGGCGTACGTATAATTCGTTTAATTCTTTTTCCCGGTTTGTGCCAATTTTGCTCGTTATTATTATCACCATCGTGACCATCGTCGCGATTATCAGCATCAGCCGGTCGATATTTGGTGGCAATGAGCAAAAACAGCAGCCAGAAACAACTGAGCAGAAAAAAAGCGACTTACTACAAACCGACGAAGGTCGATCGGTCAGGCTGACAGTGCGTGGCCCGATTGTCGCTAATGAAAAATTCCGTTCGTATCAAATAACTATTGCGCCGTCGTCGCGGGTGATGACGACGTATGAGGGGTATATTGAGAAGCAGCTGAACACCAAGCAGCTGAATAATAACGCCAAGGCCTATGAAGAGTTGGTGTACGCACTGGACAAGCGCAAGATGATGGAGGGCCGGCAGCTGAGCGATGAGCAAAATGACCTGCGCGGTATTTGTGCGACCGGCAAGGTGTATAAATTTGAATTGTTGATGAATGGAACAGCGATCAAGGCACTATGGACGTCAGATTGTGGCGGCTCCAAGGGATCAGCCGTTGCTAATGTCGAGGAAATCGTCGATATGTTTATCAAGCAAATCCCTGACGGTAGCAAAATGGCCACCTCTATCGGGCTGTACCAGCGGGACACGCTGTTCAAGTTTTAGGAGCGTATGCCAGAACTTCCCGAAGTCGAGACAGTTCGCCGCGGGTTGGCAGAGTTACTGCCCGGCCGAGTGGTGGCGCGAGCGGCAGTGTTTGATTCACCAAAAAGTTTCCCGAATGCGCCGGCTGATGTTGAACAATTTTTATGTGGCGCGCGCGTGACGGCGGTGCGGCGGCGAGCAAAGGTACTGATGATTGATCTGGATACGCAGTATTCGTTGGTGATACACCTGAAGATGACGGGGCAGTTGGTGTTTCGCCAAAGCTCTCGCTATAGTGCTCGGGTGTCTTCAAATAAATCTCGGGGCCCACGTAACCTTGCCCGCAATTTTTATGCGGATACCGCTCGCGAGATCGACGACTTCGCTGGCGGGCATCCGAACGACAGTTTGATTGGTGAGCTGCCAGATCGGTCGACGCGGGTGCAGATTGATTTTGTGGACGGGTCGCGGCTGTTCTTTAACGATCAGCGCAAATTTGGCTGGGTGAAGTTGTTGCCGACTGATGAGGTGAAGAACTTGCCGTTCATGCAAAAAGTTGGGCCGGAGCCACTTGATCCTCAGACGCGGGCTGAGGATTTCATCCAGCGGATTCGCCGCCGCCAGAATTCGATGATTAAGCCAGCGTTTCTTGACCAGGCGGTGATCGCTGGGGTTGGTAATATTTATGCTGACGAGGCACTGTGGGCGGCGCAGATTCATCCACAGACGCAGGTAAAAAACATCAGCGATCAGCAGCTGAATACATTATTTACCGAGCTGCGGCAAATTTTGCAGCTCAGCATCGATCAAGGCGGTTCAACCGACAGAAATTACGTCGATGCCGAGGGTCGAAAAGGGAATTACCTGACATTTGCTCATGTGTTTCGCCGCGAAGGTCAAGCCTGCCATCGCCATCCCGACCAAGAAATTATCAAGCTAAAAGTTGGCGGCCGCGGCACGCATATTTGTCCGGTGTGTCAGAAGCCACCGATATTTGACAAATAGTAGCTTATAGTGTAGAATACAATATTATGACAAGAAGAGAGCCCCCATTACATGGTGAATTTTATCGGCCAAGTAGCAACTTGGATCAAGAGTGGGTAAACTACCTGATAGCACTAGGGGAAGAAGAGCAGTCCCCCGGGCTTAGAGAGGCTAATCTGAGGGTCAATAGCATGCTAGACAAGCATGAAGTGGACACAATTTATCGGCCAGGATTGAGCGGAGAAGAGTTGCTTGAGCGAGGGAGGGGCGTTCTTAATAGTGGTCTACGACGCTTAGAAAGTAATGATTTTAGCATGTTGGATTTATCAGCTTATGAAGGCTATCGCAATGATGATCTAGAGCTGAAGAGGACAATTGCTCGACAAGTGATAATGTATCAAATTCTCGAGCGTGTCTTTATGGAGAGGTCTGCTATAGGTGTGTCGTTAGTTGAAATGGCTTCTCGTACAATAACAGGTGATACGATTGAACCGATGAGGAAAATAGTCGTGATCACAGAGCGTCTGCTTGACCTTAAGGAGACGTCCCGCTCGCCTTGGTTTAAGTTTCTCAATGAAGCACTTGGTGGTGAGGGTGTTTCGTCAGGACAGGTAGAGAAGGAAATGAATGCTCAAGCTGCTGCCAACAAGACAAGGGATCAGGATGCTAAATTTCTCGAGTTTCTTGACGGTATATTTATGGAGACTGGTGGTGGTCTCCCTGACGATCAGATACTGTCTGTGGCAGGCAGTGTGACCAGCCTTGCAACGATAGAAGAGATGGGCGGGCAGAATAATAGAGAGGGGTCATTCTACTCAAATTATATGGTGGACTTGAAAAGAATTGGCTTATCTAATGAGCAAATAACTACGTTGATAGCTGTATATAAAAAGATTATGCAAAAGCCGAGTAACGCGGAAGAATAAGTCAGTATACCGAAAGCTGTGACCTAAGGGGGTATTTGGTATAATTAAGTCGTGATCTATCTCCTCTACGGTGACAACGAATTTGAGAAACGGGCGGCGCTTGCGGCGCTGGTTGGTGATATGGCGGTGGTGCGGCGTGACGGTGAAGAACTGACGGCCGCCGAGGTCTGTGAAGTGGTGATGGGGCAGAGCCTATTTGCTGCTGAGCAGGCGGTGGTCATTACTGATGCGAGTCAGAATGTAGCATTGTGGCGTGATTTGCCGGAGCTACTTAGCGGCGTGGCGACCACGGTTGTCCTTCTAGAGACAAAACTTGATAAGCGCACAAAAACGTATAAGTGGCTGCAAAGCCATGCCGAGGTAAGGGAATATGCTTGTTTCACTGAACGCCAAAAGCCGCAACTAAGTGCGTGGTGTATTGAGCGGGCCAAGGTGCATGGTATAGTGTTGACGGCGGTGCAGGCGACGGCACTGATCGATCGGTTGGGGTTTGATCAGCTACGGCTTGATCTGGTGTTGCAGCAGTTGGCGTTGGCTGGCGAACTGAATGATGAGCTAATCGATGCACTGGTGCCGCTGGCTCCGGCTGAAAGTGCGTTTGAGTTGTTTGCGGCAATGCTGGATGGCGACCGGGGAAAAGTGCGCGCGATCATTGCCTATCTCGAGGCGGAGAGCGGTGATGATGGGGCGTACCAGACGCTGGGGCTGTTGGTTTCGCAATTGGTGCAGCTGAACGCGCTGGTGCTATCTGGCGGTGACACGGGGGTGGTGGCTCGTGATTTTGCGGCCCATCCGTATGCACTGCGAAAGGTAACACCGTATGCAGCGCGGATGACGCAAGCGCAACTTGTGGTAATTAATTCTGCCTTGGCGCAGGCTGATGAACATATGAAGACAACCCGCGCGTCGCCGTGGCTATTGGTTGAGACGGCGCTGGTTAGTGTGATTAGAAGAGATCACTAAGCCAGCATAAGCTATTTATATGCTTGACAAAATAATTATTATATAGTAAAATTTAAGCTACTGTTAGTTCACCAGAAAGATAAGAAAGGAATTGACCATGATGCATAGAGATACGCCGCCCGGTACGCAGGAGTTTAGTGGCGGGGATTCAAGTGAGGGCAAACGGTGGGAGGAGTTTGTGGACGAATTTAATCGAAAAAAACAACGGGAAAAAACAGACATTGACGAAGGATTTATTGATAGAGAGCCTGTATTAGTAATTGCTGATATGGTAAGACATGTTGGTAAGGACTGTCCTCATCTCGTTCAGCTGTGTGAGAATGTCGATATGGAAGATCGTCGGCAATCGGTTGCGGCAGATATAGATATTGCTCTACACGAGATGAGTCCCGAGGGGCTGTATGACGTGGCGAAAGAGATAAAGGATAATTATTATGAATGGAACGCAGGAAGGTTTAGGCCACTGACTGGGTCTAGGGTGCCACATGCTGATAGTAGGGTTCAGTACTTATACGAAAGCATGGCAGGGGTTAAGATTCCTAAGGAGGTTTTCTACGATTCAAAATTTGAAGCAGCTGCTAACGGTTTTAGTTATTTCTATGATCCAGACTTTCCGCGTCATGAGACGCTTAAACAGAGAAAACTTAGTTCGGGAAAAATGACCGCTGATGAGCTGCGGGAGCGGATGTTGAAGAGTGCTGACGGGTGTCTCTATGACGCGTTAAGGACGATTATTGAAAAAAGCGTAAACAAAGGTACACGAGGCCGTGTAGTATTTCTTACCGATGCCAGCTACTGCCCTCAGCTCATAACACGGTTAGTGACAACACTTGAAGTATATGCAGACCTACCGCAGGGGACTCTTCTGAAACGGGTGGATATGAATGATTTATTTAATAAAATGGGAATGGAGCTTAGCTCTGACGAAAAGCGGGTCGTAGGGATTTCTTGGGTTTGATTTTCGTAAGATTAGCAAATTACTCCCGCCAGTCGACGGGAGTAATTGTTGATGCAACCGTGAATGGCTAGTTAGCCTCTTTGGCTGCTGGCTTTTTTGCAGCTGGTTTTTTGGTAGCAGTTGACTTCGCAGTGGTTTTTGCCGCCGTCTTTGCTGGAGCTTTGGCGGCTGCCTTTTTAGTTGCTTCAAGCTTCACACCAGCTTCCTTGGCGATAGCTGAGAGAGCGCTCTTGCGCCGAGCGGCAGTATTTTTCTTGAGCAAGTTCTTTTTGACAGCGGTGTCAAGCTCACTATGAGCAGCAGCCAGCGTCGCGGCGCTTGGCTCGGCCATAAAGGCCTTGACGGCTGACTTGATGTCGCGCTTGATACCGATATTGCGCTCGCGGCGTTTTAGGGTTTGTTTTGCCCGTTTGATGGCGGATTTGATGATTGGCATAGATTTCCTTTACCTCTATAAATTTGTTTCGCTAATCAAGGATGGATTATACAGAAAAACCCGATAAAAGTAAAGACTGGCCCATATTTTACTGCCCAGTCTATTGACTTTTCTGAAATGCTTATGTATAATCTAACCCAAAGGTATAAACAAAAATAAATAGGATACAAGATAATGGCGAGCCAGTCACAAAAGCAGCAGATCATTCAGAGCATCAAGGATGTGACTAACATTTTGGTGACGGTGAGCACTGATCCGTCGGTGGATGAGCTGTCGGCGGCACTGGGACTAACGATTTTCCTGAATAAACTCGGCAAGCACGCCACGGCTGTTTTTAGTGGTAAAATTCCGCCGGCAATTTCCTTCCTCGAGCCAGATGAGACGTTTGAGGCCACGGCGGACAGCCTGCGTGATTTTATCATCGCGCTTGATAAGGAAAAAGCCGATCATCTGCGCTACAAGGTGGTCGATGATGCGGTGAAGATTTTTATCACGCCGTACCGGGCGACAATTACCGAGGCGGATTTAGAGTTCTCGCAGGGTGATTATAATATTGAGTTGGTGCTTGCGCTCAATGTTGAGAGCCAGGATCATCTCGACAAGGCGCTGACGGCTCATGGCAAGATTTTGCATGATGCGGTGGTATCGACGGTGACTGCCGGCATGGTGAGGAGTAATCTCGGGACGGTCGATTGGCATGATGATAGGGCGTCAGGTGTCAGTGAGATGTTGGTTGATTTGATTGATGAGCTGCGAACACCGAAAGTGACTATGGATGAGCAGATCGCAACGGCGTTACTAACCGGTGTTGTGGCAGCGACGGAACGGTTTAGTAATAACTTAACCTCGTCACGAGTCATGACATTGGCAGCAGAACTGATGGCGGTCGGTGCGAATCAGCAATTGATCGCTACCAAGTTGGCCGAGGGGCAGGCTATTAAGGCCGAGGAGCGTTCAAAGTCAGAGCAATCACAGCAGGCGGCTGATGACACAGCTGATGATAAGACGGATGATGACGATGGCGGGGATGGTTCTAATTTCAAGGTTGAGCGGGGGAGGCGCTCAAGGACAGCTGATCCCAGAAGAGATGATGGTGCGTTATCAATCAGCCACGAGCGGCGGGGTAGCCTTGATGAGGTAGCCAAACAGACTCGGGCAGAAGAGCAGGATGCAGCGGCTCGTGTGGCCACGGCGCAGCTTGATCGCCTTCGAGCAGCGTCAGTGACGAGCGGACGGAGTAGTACGCCATCGACATCGCAACCAATCAGTGCGTCGGTGTCGGCTGAGCCAGAAACGGCCACGCCACTACTAGGTGGAACGCTGAACGCGACGACGGAGCGGGCGGCTGAGGATAAGCACCGCGATCTTGACACTGATCAAAACAAGACCATCTTGCATCACGGTACCTATGTCGGTGCGTCGCGGCCGGCCCTCGGCGAATCGCCGTTGAATGCTGCCATGGGGAAGTCTGATGAACCGCCGAGCGTTGACCCGTTTGCGACCACCAATAAGGACGAAGCGGTCATTGCCGCACTAAAAGAGGAGACGCAGGCGCTGGCTGACAAGCAGACTCAATCTACCGCGCCGCCATCGCTGCCAGATTCTGAGCGCGACGCCCGCGCGGCAATTACCGAGGCGCTGGCTGCTGCACCGCCGCTTGAACCCGCAGCTTCGCCCGCTCCGGTAGTTTCATCTTCGCCGCTACCGACAGTGTCGTCTGCTCCGGCTACGCTCGCTGATATTGAGTCTAATGTGATGCATGGCCTGCCGCCGCTGCCTGATTTCTCTGATTTTTCGGGTTCAGGCCTACCGCCGCTGCCACCAGCTCCGGTCGGTGCTGTAGATGGGGGACTGCCAGCGTTGAACACCTCACCCTCAGTGCCATCCGCTCCGGCGCCGCCGCGCACCTTTAATCCGTCCCAATTCCAGATCCCGGGACAAAAATAGCCCATGGATGAGGTGCTGCTCATTGATAAGCCGGCTGGCATGACAAGTTTCGGGGTAGTAGCGCGGTTGCGGCGGGTGCTCAGCCAGGCGGCGGGCAAGAAAGTGAAAGTTGGCCATACTGGTACGCTCGATCCGTTCGCTACGGGACTGATGATTATCGTGACGGGCAAGAAGTGCCGCGAGGCTGATACCTTTACAAAGCTTGATAAGTGGTATGAAGCAGAAATCATGCTTGGCCAGATATCGACAACCGGTGACCCCGAGGGTGAACTGACTCACGTGTCGGTGCGGCAGCCGTCTCGCAGTGAGGTTGAAGCGGCACTCGGTACATTTGTGGGTGAAATCAAACAGCGCCCACCGATATTTAGCGCCATCAAGATCAATGGCCGTCGGGCCTATCAGCTGGCACGTCAAGGCCAGCCGGTCGATATGCCGGAGCGCACCGTGTCGATCTACGCCCTGGAGCTTGTCACCTATGAGTATCCTCGCCTGGTGATTCGAGCGCATGTTTCGAGTGGTACGTATATTCGGAGTTTAGCGGTTGATATTGGTCAGAAGCTAGAAACAGGGGCCTACTGCCGCCGGCTGCGCCGCCAGGCTATCGCTGAATATGACGTCACTCAGGCAAAACCATTAGCGGATTTTGGGATTTCGTCTTGAAGTGCTATTATCAAAGCATGGGTAGGCAGACAGGTTTTACAATCGTTGAACTATTAATTGTGATGGTCGTGATCGCGATTTTGGCGACCATCGGTATTGTGGCGTATTCGGGCGTGCGCCAGGACGCCACTGACACCAAGATCCGTTCCATTGTCAAGATCGCTGGGGACGCGTTGCAGATATATGACACACAGAAACGAACGCTGCCGTCAGGACAGGGGACGTTCAATAACGCTAATAGCGTTGACTCACTTGTGCCGCAGTATATCCAGCCGGGGTATCGCGAGGGTGTCAGCAGCAAGAACGCGTCAAATCCAAACGATATTTTTGTCTGGTATCCGTGCAAAGATACCTCCGGCAAGATAACAGGTATCGCGGTATTTGCGGCCCTTAATTCCGCCAAGCCGCAGGAGTCGGCTCAGGTTAATGCGGTCAAGGCGACCTGTAACATTCCGGGCGCCGCCGTGCCGACCACCGGTAATCCGGCGTATAATTACGTGCAGACATTTTAGCAAATGCGGCTGATTTGCGTTTTTAGTGTAGCATTGGTATAATGACGAAGCTATGATTAGCAAAGACGATAAAGCGAAAGCAATTGCTTTGACTCAGGTCAACAAGGACGACGTTGGCAGCCCGCAGGCGCAGGTGTCGATCTTGACGGCTCGTATCAAAGAGGTCACAAAGCACCTGAAGGCGAATAAGCACGACTTCATGGCGCGCCGTGGCTTAATCCAGATGGTTGGCAAGCGCAAGCGCCTGCTCAGATACCTGGAGCGAACTGATTTTGAGAGTTATAAAGCGGTTGTGGCTGCCCTGGGTCTGCGTAAATAGTCGCGCTGGGTAGCTGTACGGATATCCACCTTGATATATCACGAGGTGGGTATTTTGATTTAGCGCGGTGTAGCCACGAAAACCATTCGGCCGTCAGCCGCGCCGCCGAGGGTGCATGAATAGAGGGTAAGCTGTGGTTTGTTGGTTCGGTTTTCGATGTGAACGGCATCCGGCTTGACATCAAATAGCCGGGATATGACGTAGGTGTAGCGCTTGCCGCGGTAGTCAATGATTATTTCATCGCCAATGCGTAGCTTATCAATGTTGTAGAATGGCGATTTTTGGATGGTTTGCTGTGGTGTTAGACCCATGATAAATCGATGGGCAGACAAAACAAAGTTGCCGCCGTCAACTGGGTTGCCATTCTCTGGCTGACGCCACCATGCACCTCGTTCCATAGTCTCGGCACCGCCAGTAGCGTACGGCACGTTAATGTCAATTTTGGGAATATAGAGACGATCCTCGGTGATGTTGGTTTCTGGCGTAGCGGCGAGAAGCTGGGTAGTTTCGTTACGCATTGGGTTAATGAGCTGAGCGCGAAAGAATGGACTAAACGCCGTGATGAGTGTGTAGCCGCCGCCAGCGAGCATGATAATAGCCAGACTCATACTGAGCCATCGGCGGCAGCTTTTGGCGTGGGTTATCTGCTTCACTTGTTAATTGTAGCATGGGCGTATCAGCCTAGTAGTATGGGTCGTTATCCCATCGTGGTGAGCTAATCTGTTTGGGGGGTGCTGTTTGACTTTTTATAGTTTTTATGCTAAATTACAGAGTATGAATGAATACGCGCCGCGGGCTGATAAATTACCGCCAGATGTGGCTAAACAAGTGGCAAGGGTTAGTGAAGTTGTGGCTGCTGTTAAGAAGCAGATTGGTCCGGATGGGGGACGATTAAGTGATGGCCCGCTGCATCTTGAGAAGTTGGAAGAGCTGAGTGCTGATGATCATAATTCAAGATTTACAGATGCGGATAATTTTTGGAAAAACGGTATGGATCCGTCGCAAGCAAATTCGTCGCAAGACGGCTCTGATACGTCTGAAAAACTGCCGAGTAAATTTGTTAATAATTTTTGGCAGTACTTCTTTCCGGATAAAATGTTTGAGGATGACTTATTGGGGCCAACGGTCCTAAATAAACCGCCGCGGAAACTGCTTAAAGAAACAGGAGGAGGACTCCTCACATCGGTTCAGCAGCTGTTTGGGATGTTATTTAAGGATACCAATATTGATAGCCACAAACTTGTTACCCTGGAGTCAGCAGCTGGTGAAGAGCACCTTACCGATCTTAAGGAGGCAATGTTTATGCTCTATAAGCTGGCGCTACATACGGTTACTCAGCAAGATGCTGCTGGGGCTGGGTGTCCAAGTGCACATGCTTATTTATGCCTGTAGGAGCTTCATATGACGAGTCATGAACAATCGGAAAAAAAGAGTCCAATAAGTCGGCGTGGTCTACTGTGTGGTGCGGTTGGAGCAGTGGCGGCCACAGCTGGTGGGCTGCTTATGAATCGTGGCGATGAAAGTCAGCGGAGAGTATCGGTAGAGACGAATGCTCCGAAGCTTGATCTTGATTGGGCGTATGAGATATATGATGCGGCGTACGATATGTTCCTGCGATGTATCAGAGAAATACCTACGACTCCTGTATTTACTGGTCGTGAGCCATTAGCGCTACCACCGCCAACCTCCGCATCGCGTACTGGCGGGAAGGGCTATGGATTTATGACCGGAGAAGCAGTGGTGAAAAATGGTAAGAGTAGTTTTCACATGGAGTCTGTGATGGCGTCGGCTCCTGACGATGATTCACAAGTCGAAGCGGGGATTCGTCTTTTGCTCCAGACTGGCCAGCCAAGCCTTACGGTAGCTGAAATGAATGCAACGTGGACTGTAGCGCGGGTGGCTATGCTAACGGATGAGGATTTCTTGAAATATATCAAGCGATATGCCCCAGACGTAATTGCTTTGTCTTTCGTGCCAGAGTTGGAACGGCCGCCACACGTTTCGCATGGTAGCGAGCAGAACTATGAGAGGTATACCATGGCACCGGGTGTGGAGGGCTTTGCTATTAGTCATCGAGGGGGGCATGGGTTACGATGGCTTTCACCGACCGATGAAACGCTCTCTGGTGTCAGTGACGTTTTTGGTAGTATTCAGAGCGAGTTTCACCAGGCTGGCTTTCTCTAAAGCGTGCGGCCCTGTGATATAATAGAAAGCGCGAATATAACCCGCAGACGGTGATGGATGTGTGGTGTGTTGATAGTAAACCAGTACGCATACACCTGTTACTGTCTTTGCGAGAAAGAGAGGATCTATGGCAATTATTAACCCGAGTGGCAAGGAGATTTTTAGCGTTACCACCGAGCTGTGCGGCCGTCCGCTGACACTGGAGGTGAACCGGGTCGGCTTTCGGACGACGGGCAGCGTGCTGGTGCGCTACGGCGATACAGTGGTACTGGGCAGTGCCCAGGTAGGCAGCCGGCCAGTGCAGCTGGATTATTTCCCGCTGTCGATTGATTATGAAGAAAAATTTTATGCCGCGGGAAAGATTTCTGGCAGCCGCTTTATCAAGCGCGAAGGTCGCCCGAGCGACGAGGCGGTGCTGATCGGCCGGTTGATTGATCGTCCGATTCGACCGCTGTTCCCGAAGGGTTATCGCCAAGAAGTGCAAGTGGTGGCGACGGTACTAAGCATGGATCCGGATTTTCGCCCGGATGTCATCGCTATGATTGCGGCGTCGAGCGCGCTGATGCTGACTGGTACACCATTTGACGGACCGGTGGCGGGGCTCCGCGTCGGGCGGGTAAATGGCGAATTCAAAGCCTTTTTGACTCCGGAAGAGCGGGCGCAGTCTGATCTTGACCTGGTGGTGGCTGGGATTGAAAGTGGTATCACTATGGTGGAGGCTGGTGCTCGGGAAGTATCAGAAGAGGTGGTTGTCGATGCCATGGCGTGGGCGCACCAGATGATGCAGCCAGCGATTCAGTTGCAGCGCGAGCTAGCGGCTAAAGTGGCGCCAACTCCGCAAGAATACCATCTGGTTTTGCCTGACGAAGCTATCCAGCAGACGGCTGATGAGTGGGTTGACGGCAAATTAGGCGAGAAAGTCCGCCGGCCGTATCCAGAGCGCAACGAAGTGGTTAACGAGATTCGCTGGGCATTTCACGAAGCGATGGTCGAAAAGCTAGGTTTGAGTGCTGAGGAGTACGACGAAGTGCGCGATGAATACGATGAAGCATTTACCTTGGCATTGCACAACGATGTGCGCCGCGGTATCGTCGAGGATAATATGCGTCCAGACGGCCGCAAACTAACTGAAATTCGCCCATTAAGTTCAGAAGTTGGTTTGCTACCACGGGCGCACGGCTCAAGCCTGTTTACTCGCGGCGTGACTCAGGGTATGAACATTGTGACTTTGGCGCCGCTGAGTTACGCGCAGCTGGTTGATACCATGGAGGTTAACGACGGCGAACGGCGCTATATGCATCATTACAATGCGCCTGGCTATACGGTTGGCGAGGTTAAGCGGATGGGCAGCCCGGGCCGGCGCGAAATTGGCCACGGCTACTTGGCAGAGCGAGCCTTAACGCCGGTGCTGCCGAGCGAGGAAGATTTCCCGTACGCTATTCGCAGTGTTACCGAAATTATGAGTCAGAACGGTTCGACGTCAATGGCGGCGACTTGCTCGAGCTGTTTGGCGCTGATGGATGCCGGCGTGCCTCTCTCGGCGCCAGTTAGCGGCATTGCCATGGGTCTGATGATGGACGGTGATACGCCGTATGTATTAAGCGACATCGCTGATGCCGAGGACTTTGCTGGCGATATGGATTTCAAGGTGACTGGTACGGCCAAGGGCATCACGGCGCTCCAGATGGATATGAAGGTGCATGGCTTGCCGGTGGCAGTGCTGCGCCAAGCGATTGAGCAGAGTAAGGCGGGCCGGGCGTTTATCCTTGACCATATGCTGAGTATTTTGCCAGCGCCGCGGGAGACACTCAGCCCGTATGCGCCGCGGATTGAAAAGCTAAAAATTGATCCAGATAAAATCGGCGCCGTGATCGGTAAGGGCGGCGAGGTGATTAACAAGATTACCAGCGAGACTGGTGCCGAGGTTGATATCAAGGAAGACGGCTTGATTACTATCGCCAGCCCGAACGGCGAGTCAATTGAGAAGGCGCTTGTTTGGATTAAAAGCCTGGTCGAAGAGCCAGAAGTTGGCAAAATCTACGAAGGCAAGGTCGTCAGTATCAAAGATTTCGGGGCCTTCGTGAATATTCTGCCAGGAGTTGACGGCATGGTGCATATCTCGAAGCTAGCAGATCACCGCGTGGCTAAGGTGACGGATGTAGTCAAGGAAGGACAAACCGTTCGCGTAAAAATCACCGGCATTGATGAGCGCGGTAAGATTAACTTGACGATGATCGGGTTGTAACTTTTGCTTTTTAGCAAAATACGATACAATGAGAATGTAAGAGTAATTGAGGGGGATTATGGACGACAAGAATAATAAGAACGTACCACAACCGACAGCAACATCGCCCGTGGCGACCGAGCAGACTGCTCCGGCGCCCTCGCAGCCAGTACCACCGGTGCCGCAGCCACAGCAGCCACTGCAGCAAGGTGTACCGATGCAGCCCAAGAAAGGGTTGAGCAAGGGTGCGCTATGGGGTATCATTGGCGGTTCAATAGGTTTGATAGTTATCGTGGTTGGCATCGTGCTGGCTGTTATATTCCTTGGTGGGCCATCAAAAGCCGACTACCAAGAAGCTGCTAAGACACTGAAGGAGTTTGACGGCAACAGCCTCAACTCGGCACTCAAGTCGTCGAATGCTGATAACGCAAAGAAGCTGATTGAAGAGGCGGTGGGACGTGCTGATTTGATGATGAAGAAGCTTGATTCATCGAAGATTATGCGCGACGAGGAGACCAAAAAATCCTTTGGCGAGTACAAGACTGCCTATGAAAAGGTGCGCCCAAATATGCTTGCCATCGCCAATCTGATAGGAGATATGAAAGATTTCTCCAAGAAGTGTTCACCGAGCTATTTTAGCTATATCGGTAAGCCAGCAGATGAAGTTAGGAAGCTCTACGATGAAAAAATGAGCGGCTGCTATCAGTTACTCGATAACATTACTAAATCAGAGCAAAAAGAAGTGCAGGACTTTGGTAAGCAGATGAAGGAGTATTACAAGGCGTTAGGTGATTTCTTTGTAGCACGCGCCAATAAAGATTACAGTGTTCAGGCACCGCGCCTGTCGTCAGGCAGGTCAAACCCGCTATCCAATTTTGCCAAGAAAATCCAAGAATCAAATTTGCAGAAGCACGAGAAAGACTTCGTCAACCTGGTGAAAGAAAAAGCTGAAAAGTAATTTTCGCCTCGGCATCAAGCAAAACACCTCGCATAGTGACGAGGTGTTTTGTATAATAGAAATATGGATGAGGCAGCGCGACTGGAGGTTTTGGCGGCAGAGATTGTCGCTGGTGATATTTGTCATGACTTGGCGCTGCAGGCAACGCAGCTGGTGATGGGCGACGGTCGAGCTGACGCGGACATTGTATTTATCGGTGAAGCACCAGGAAAAAACGAAGACCTTCAGGGCAAACCATTCGTTGGGGCAGCTGGTACATTTCTTGACGAGATGTTAGCCGCAGCCCAGTTACGTCGCCAAGATGTCTATATCACCAATATTGTTAAATATCGGCCGCCAAACAATCGTGACCCACTACCGGAGGAGAAGCGCGCTTTTTGGCCGTATTTGATGCGTCAACTGCAAATTATTCAGCCAAAGGTAGTCATCACATTGGGTCGGCATAGCGGCATGGCATTTATTCCTGACTTGGCGATCTCGCGTGATCATGGCAATCCGCGCTGGGCACAATTCAACGGTTTGAAGTTCTTGGTAATTCCGCTGTATCATCCGGCAGCAGCGCTGTATAACGGGGCATTGCGGCAGACGTTAATTGATGATTTTGTGCGGGCGGCGCAATTGGCCGCCCAGGCGAGCGCCTGAGCTATTTTTGACAAGAGTTGGCGCCCCGTGCTATAATGGACGCAATTGTTAGGGGATAGATTTGTCGTACGTTGCCCCCGTGTCTATCGCCTGTCATTCTAATTTTGCAAAGGTATATTTTTATAAAAGGAGAACAATACGTATGGGCCAAAGACGACTCGCGACGCCGAAAGGCGATGATCAGTCAAAACGACCAGCTACAAAAAAAAGTAATACGGCGGTGATGAATAGTACCACCACTCGCAAAGGTGAAGTGTTTCGGGCGCAGCGGCGGACGAGCGAGAATGTTAACCTCAGGGCGTCGCAGCACGTGATCGATATCCCAGTCAATAAGTCGGTCTACAACGGCTATGGCGGCGAGCAATTTAGTGCCAAAATGCAACCAAAACGGACTCGTGGTGGCAAGCCAAAACTACGGATTATCCCAATCGGTGGTGTCGGCGAAATGGGCATCGGTAAAAACATGAACGCCATTGAGTATGACGATGAGATTATCATTGTGGACATGGGTTTCCTGTTTCCGGGCAGCGATTATCCAGGTATCAACTACATCACGCCAGATATCACCTGGCTAGAGGAGAACAAACATAAGATTAAGGCGCATGTGTTTACTCACGGGCACCTTGATCACATCGGTTCCTTCCGGCACTTTATCCACCGGATTCCAGCACCGGTCTATGCGTCGAAATTTACCATCGGCATGCTGGACAAGTCGATGGCTGACGCCGATACTGATTTTCAGCCGGACTTTCGGGTGATGGATCCATTGAGCCACGAAATTGTTCAGGTGTCGAAGTACTTTTCGGTTGAATTGGTACGGGTGAATCACTCAATTCCGGATTCAACCGCGGTGGTGATCCGGACGCCGCTCGGTGTGGTGATTGATTCTGGCGACTGGCGGTTTGAGGAAAGTCCAGTTGACGGCCAGAAGTTTGATCTTGAGCGTATGACAGAGATTGCCGCCAAAGAGGGCGTGTTGATGTTTATGAATGAATCGACCAACTGTGAATCAGAGGGGACGCACACGCACACGGAGTTTGATATTCAATATTCCATCGGTCAGGTGATGGATAAATTTAGTAACAGCCGGGTGATTTTAAGCTGTTTTTCATCACAGGTGCACCGCTTGCAATTGATTTTGGAAGAAGCACACAAGCACGGCCGCAAGGTGGCATTTGCCGGCTTTTCAATGATTCAGAACTTGGAAGTGGCGCTGCGCTCGGGAACTATCAAGATCCCGAAAGACACTGTCATGAAGATGGAGGATATCATCAAGCTGCCGGATAACCAAATCACCGTGGTCTGTACTGGTTCGCAGGGTGAATTTAATGCCGTGTTGAGCCGCATGGCGACTGGCGCGCATAAATACATGAAGATTAAAGGCTCTGACGTGGTGGTGTTTAGCTCTAACCCAATTCCGGGCAACGAGAAAAACGTGGTGCGAACAGTTGATGGCTTGATGCGCGAAGGTTCTGATGTGATTCAGAACGGCAAGACACACTTGACGGGGATTGGACCGCTGCATTTGTCGGGTCATGGTTACTACGACGATCACGTTAAGTTGATTAACGCCCTGAACCCAACGTACTATATGCCAATTCACGGCGAATTTCACATGTTGGTTTACAATGCTCGGCTGGCAGAAAAAGAGTGCGGTATTCCTAGGAAGAATATCTTTGTGTGTGACGCTGGTGACATTATTGAAATTGATATTGAACGGCAGGCTAAGAAAGCCGGTCGAATTCAAGTTGGCGGTGTGATGTATGACGATACGGGCGCTATCGTTTCTGAGGTGGTGTTAAAAGACCGCATCCATATGTCTCAGGAAGGTATGTTTGTGGTGGTGTTAACGGTACAGCGTGGCACGGGACGGTTACTAACCAGCCCAGACATTATTTCCCGCGGTTTCATCTATCTACGCGATTCCGAGGAATTGATGAATATGATTCGCCAGTACTTGAAGCAGAAGGCAGCGCGCAGTTTTGCTGGTAAGTATGATCTTGACGTGGTGAAAAAAGAGATTAAGGACGAAGTCACACATATTTTGTATGACCAGACACGCCGCACACCAATTGTTATCCCGGTAATTAATGAAGTGGGTGGCTTGAAGACAGTAAAATCAGCTGCTACCTCGAGTACTTCTACCACAAAAGCACCGGCGCGCAGTAAAAAGGTTGTGACTAACTCGGCGACGGAACCGAAAATGACTCTGCCAACCATGCCGCGCCGTCGCTTCCCGCGCCGCCAAGTACCGGACACCGAGGCGAATGACACCAAGGCTCGAGAGGTCGGCCGAGTGCGCGCGTACTAGCCACGCTTGCTATTTGTTGTAAAATATGCTACAATGTGAATGTCGGTAAAGTGATATAATAAAAATAGTTATGCCAAAAAAACGAAAATCTACCCGCAAGAAATCAGTTTCCACAGCTCCAAAGCATGATGTGCCGAGCGGCTTTTGGGCGCAAGTCGGCGCGGTACTGCTCGTTGTGTTGTCGCTTCTTCTGGTGGTGGCGTGGTTTGGTGTTGGTGGTCCGGTGTTGGGGTGGCTACACAAAGCGACCCTGAGCATGCTTGGTTACGCGATGTATGGACTGCCAATCTTGCTGATATATATTGCTGTGGAGATTTTCCGCGCGGAGAATAATCGGTTACCGCTGGCGATGAAATTAGCAGCCATCCTCGAAGTAGTGTGGCTGTCAGGGCTGTTTGGGCTAGTAAAAACACCAGCTCGGCCGGAGGCTGGTGGGTTCATCGGCGATACGGCTAATCGAGCGATGAGTGCCATGGTCGACCCGGGCATCGCTGCTTTGATATATGTGGTGCTCATCATTATTACCGCGTTATTTATTACCCAGACGTCGCCGTTTACAGTGATCAAGAAAGTAGCCGAGGCGTTCAAGCGTGATCATTCCGAGGATGATAACAATGCGGCAGTCATGAAGAAGGCGGCTCGCGAGGATGCGGCCAGCGCCAAATCATCGAGCGACATCAAGCTCAATGCCGGCGTCCCAACCGTTGATCCCGTCACACCAAAAGATAGAAGGGCGTCACCGCTGAGCAGTCTGCGCGGTAGCGTGGCGCGAGATAAGGCAGCCGAGGAGCAAGCAGCGCTGGTGGCGGCACACGATCCGAACTGGCAGGCACCGAGCCTCGATCTGCTAGAGAAAAAGCAAAGTCCAGCTGACGCTGGTGATATTCGGCAAAACGCGCAGATTATTCACGATACCCTGGCAGAGTTCAATATTGATGTGGAGATGGAAGACGCAAATATCGGGCCAAAGGTGACGCAGTATACCTTGCGGCCGCCGAGCGGTGTGAAGTTGACACGCATCACGGCGCTGGAGACGAATATTGCTTTGAATTTGGCGGCGCAGAGCTTGCGGATTGAAGCGCCAATTCCTGGGCAAAAAGCCGTTGGTATTGAGGTGCCAAATCGCCGAGCGGCTGATGTGCGGCTGTATGGCGTGTTGGATTCTAAGCAGTGGAAGAATGCCCGCGAGCCGCTGAGCTTTGCGATTGGTAAGGACATCTCTGGTGAAGCAGTGATTGGTGAGCTGAATAAAATGCCACACATGTTGATCGCCGGTCAGACCGGTTCTGGTAAGTCGGTGATGATTAATACTCTATTGACCAGTTTGCTATACCGCAACAGTCCAAGCGATATGAAGTTGATTTTGGTTGACCCGAAGCAGGTGGAAATGGCACCGTACGAAGACATCCCACATTTGCTGACTCCGGTGATTACTGAGCCAGAAAAGACTATTTCGGCCTTGAAATGGGCGGTCAATGAGATGGAGCGGCGCTATAAGCTGTTGGCGGCCGAGAAGATTCGCGATATTAAAGGGTATAATCAGCGCCTCGCCACGCGAGCTAAAAAAATCCCGGTAGCGGACGCTGATGGCAACATTCAACAGCACGAAGACGGAGCGATGCCGTACATCGTTATTGTAATTGACGAGCTAGCCGATTTGATGATGGTGGCGGCACGCGACGTCGAGGCGCTGATCGTTCGCTTGGCGCAGAAAGCGCGGGCGGTGGGTATCCACCTGGTCCTGGCAACGCAGCGGCCAAGTGTTGACGTGATCACTGGTTTGATCAAGGCGAACGTGCCGGCGCGTATCGGCTTTACCGTGGCGTCGCAGGTTGACTCGCGGACCATTCTTGATCAAATTGGCGCCGAGAAACTACTTGGCCAGGGTGACATGCTGCTGTATACGCCGAGCATGAGCAAGCCAAAGCGCATTCAAGGTGCGTGGGTGACCGATGACGAGGTCAATAAAATTACTGATCACCTGCGGATGCAATCAGCACCGCAGTACAATGATGAGGTGGTGGCGCAGCCAGTACAACTAAATGGCAAGGGCGGCCTGGCAGTTGACTTTAGCGGTGGTGGTGAAGACGAAGCATTTATGGACGCGGTGCGAGTGGTGATTGAGGGCGGCAAGGCCTCTACCAGCTATTTACAGCGGCGGCTACGGATTGGCTACGGCAAGGCAGCGCGACTGATTGAAGAGATGGAAGAGCGTGGCATTGTTGGCCCGGCGAACGGCTCGAAAGCTCGTGATGTTTTGGTTTCAAGTGTCGATGAGCTAGGGCAATAGCTAGCTTGACATAATTATTTGTATAGGTTATAATATTCTGAGTGAGAAATTGATTTGTATGTGGAAGGATGGCTACATGGCGCACGTAAGTTGTAGAAATAATGGAGAATTATCTCCTGATAGTAAAGGCGACAAGTTAAAGAAGCCTCTTGTGCTGGGAGTTGCCGCGGTCACGTTAGCCGTATCGGGCATACTTGGGTATAGTCTTGGTCGGTCACACGATGTTCCGCCCGCACCATCGGTAGAAAATACCGATGGTGGAATATTCAAAGAGTCCAATGATAATTCGAGAGCGGAAGAAATCACCTTCACCCTACCGGAGACCGAAGGCCGTCAAGAAGCAGAGGGCTTTTTAAAGGATCCCAATATAGTCCAGTCTGCGCGCGATGTTGCTGGACGAGTGCTTACTGCTGCAGGGAAGTCGGTTGATAGTAATGCCGCTCGACTCGTTCGCCAAGATTATTATGATGATCACAATAGGCCTAAACAGCAGTCAATGACGATTACAGACAATGAGGGAAATGTGGTATCGGTTGATGTTGTTCGAGGCGACAAAAGGTTTGGTGGAAGTGAGATCACAGTAGAAGTTGCCACTGATATGATTGAGGTCGGCGCAAAGAGTAGACAGACGGATCGGATAACGTGGCGGTTGGATTTTTTGTCTCCAGAACCTGTGGCACATCAGCATATCGAATCTCCAGAAGCACTACTACCGGCTCTAGAAGGCGTGTTACCGACGAAAGTGGAATGGTCGCACAGACAGACTGCTGATGGTTGGTCGGAGACTAAGGAAATTACAATTGTTTCACCAAAGTCTGTCTCGCCATCGAGACCAGATTATGAAAGCGTAGCGGCGGTACCGGCTAAGGGAGAGATCAATGGTCGGGCCGTGGAGAGTGCTAAGGTATATGATGCGGCAAAAAGCCTATTTGATCGGCTCGCGACCGATGGTGATATATCCGATATCTTGCCCTCTCAGTAAACTAACGTGCCGCCAGATATTCACCGAGTAATGTTATTTTGTGGCCAGTTGAGGTAATTTTATTAATGGCGCGATGTAATGACGGGCCGGCAGCGTCGACGGTCATAAAGAATTTGTAGTTCCACGGTTGGCCGACGATGGGCTGGGATTGTAGGCTGGTGAGGTTAATGGACTGATCGGCGAATGTGCGGAGTATTTCAAGGAGGCTGCCTGGCTGATGGGCGGTGGTCACCACAAGCGTTGCTCGATCAGCGTCGGTCGCCGTGGTTATCTGGTCAAGGACCAGGAAACGCGTGATGTTGTCCTGAGCATCTTGGATGTGGTGTTTGAGAATTGGCATATTGTATAGTTGGGCAGCGGTTTCGCTAGCAATGGCCGCTAGGTGTGGTGAACCCTGTTGTTTGATGAATTCGACAGCGCCAGCGGTATCAAAATATTCAATTTGTGTGGCTTGTGGCAGGCGTTCTTGGAGAAATTGATGGCATTGCGACAGAGCGACAGGATGTGAATAGACAGCAGTGATATCTTCAAGTTTTGTGCCTGGATTGGTGATGAGGGTTTGTTGAATGGTAAGCGTCACTTCACCGACGATGGGAGCGCTACAGGATTCAATGTGACGGTAGGTTTCGTTGATGGTCCCGTAAATGGTATTTTCTACTGCCACGACAACGGCGTCGGCTTTATTGCGGACATAGGCTTGAAAGACGTCGCCAAAGGTCACGCACGGAACAATGGTGATGTCAGATCCATACCATTGTTTCGCTGCTTGTTCGTGAAATGATCCAGCTTGTCCTTGAATGGCGATACGCATGAACCCTATTGTAGCACGGCCCAGCGGGGCGTATCACTGGACTTTTGCATCAGATTACCGTATAATACGAGAGAATAATAACCTAAGGTTATGTGCGATAGCATAACCATCCGTGAAGGATTCCGAAGGAGGAAACATGAACGAATACGAACTGACCGTTCTTATTCATCCAGATTTGGAAGCAAATCTGGATGCGGCCCTAGACAAGGTCCGGTCGCTCGTCACTACCAATGGTGGCGAAATTACCAAAGAAGACAATTGGGGCAAGAAAAAACTAGCCTATGCGATTCGCCGTGAAGACTTTGCGGTGTATGTTTACTTTGAGGTGAAGTTGCCAAGCAGTGCACCGCTCAAGATATCAAGTGTTCTGAATATCACCGACGAAGTACTTCGTTATTTGTTGGTTAAGACCGACGAGAAGACACGCCAGGCGCTTGCTGAGCAGAAAGAGCGCGAAGCCAAGGTCGCCACCGAGGCGGCTGATAAAGAAGCCTAATATTCGACGCGATACATAATAAAAAAGGAGGGTCATCATGGCACGAAGTATCAACCAAGTTATTTTACTGGGACGGTTAACGCGCGATCCAGAGCAGCGGACAACGCCATCAGGTCGGACAGTTGTTAGCTTTAGTATCGCGGTTGATCGTGCCGGACAGGATGATCAAGCTGATTTCTTCGACGTTACCGCGTGGGAAAAATTGGGCGAACTGGTGATGCAGTACCTGTCAAAGGGCCGCCGCGTACTGGTGCAGGGTCGGTTGCGACAGGACAGCTGGGATGATAAAGAAACCGGCAAGCGCCGCTCGCGTATTGAAGTGACGGCGACCGACGTAACATTTCTTGATGCTCCGGGCGGCGATAGCGCGAATACAACTGCACCACGTAATACTAATACCAAGCAGGCTGAGACCGTAGCGGATATTGATGATAAGCCGATCGATCTTAGCGAGATACCGTTCTAAAGGAGAACAAAATGGCAAAACGATTAAAGAAAGATACCCCAACGGTTTTTGACTACAAGGACGTCAAAACATTAATGCGCTATGTTAATGCGTATGGTCAAATTGAGCCGATAGCGAAGACGGGTCTCAGTGTCAAGCAGCAGCGTAGCCTGGCAGTGGCAATCAAGCGTGCTCGGCACTTAGCATTGCTGCCGTTTGTATCGCAAGGGCAATAAAAGTATACATTGAGGGAACTCTCTAACCCCGAACGTATTTATAGATAAGAGAGAAAGTCGAGTGGTCTGTGCAGGGTAAGGCGCGGGCCACTGTTGTTTGTGGGCTGCTTGTACAGCATGTTTTTAGTTTTGATACAAGATATATTATGATACTACTAAGCCCACTGTGGGATGTTTGAGTAAAAAATATGTTCAGTCAGCGAGAAATACTCTGCCGTCTGAAAGAATGTTAGAATTAGGTACGGTAGCTTAATAGTTATAGGAAAGGAAAGACAATATGTATCAGCCGACAGATCTTAAAAAGGGTACGGTTTGTCAGATTGACGGTAAGCCATACCGCGTCATTGAATATGGACAGAAGGTTATGGGGCGTGGAGGTTCTATTGTGAACGTTAAATTGAAAAACTTACTGGACGGAAGTGTCATCCCGAAGACCTTTAAGGGCCAAGACAAAATTGAGTCAGCTGAGGTGACTAGTAAGACTGTTCAATATTTATATCATGACGGAGATATGTTCTGCTTCATGGATCCAGAAAGTTTTGAGCAATTTGAACTGTCTAATGATGTGGTAGATGAGGCAAAAAATTATTTGAAAGAGGGTTGTGAGTTGAATCTCCAGGTGTTTGACGGGCGAGTGATTAATGTTGAATTACCAAAAAATCTCTATCTCGAAGTTACATATACTGAAGATGTTGTGAAGGGCGACACAACCTCAAGCGTACTTAAGGATGCAACGCTTGAGACGGGCCTTGTCGTTAAGGTGCCAGCGTTCATTAAGCAGGGCGATATTGTCAGTGTCGACACGGCGACGGGTGAATATCGAGAGCGCAAAAAATAACAAACGGGCCCTCCTGTTAGAAGCGTCGCCCAGAGTGCTTGGGCGACGCTTTTTGTTGTTATGAATACATCAAATAACGATAAAGAATGGAACAAGATTTTAGGTATTGGTGCTAAAAATACAACGTAATGTATGTATAGCTGGTAGGGTGTTTTTGGTGATACATATGATAATTGTTTTCATGAAAATTATGGGCCTATTTGCGATAATGGTGAGAGTCTTTTTGGCTAATACAGAGGTAAATATAACTATTGATGTATAAATTACACTGATGCGTAGTATACAACGTTGTATTTTAGTTAACGTATAATTAACGATAGCGAAGATCGGCCTATGGGTAAAAGCAAGAGTAGTTATTGATGTATCTATAACAGCAGTTTCGCTATCGCAGTAGGTCGTTAGTTATTGAGAAAAATATGTATTCAGGCTACAATGAGAAGTGACATGAAGCAGCGATTAGATAAAATGATGCTAGAACGCAGGTTGGTCGAATCGCGTTCCGAGGCAGAGAGCTGGATAGGCTTAGGGCAAGTTATGGTCAATGGTAAGGTGGCGACGCGTCCCGGATGTTTCGTTAATGAGACAGCAGACATTACGTTGCTGACTCGTGAGCGGTACGTTTCGCGTGCAGGCCTCAAGCTGGCGAGTGTGGCGGATAGTTTTCGGTTGGACTTTCAGGGAAAAACGGTGCTGGATATAGGGTCGAGTACCGGTGGATTTACTGATTTTGCGCTGCGTCATGGCGCCCGATGCGTGTATGCTGTTGATGTGGGCACGAATCAGTTGCACTATCGACTGCGTGACGATCGGCGCATAATATTATATGAAAAGACAGACATTCGTGACTTTGAGCTTGATTGTCCACCAGACATTATCGTGGGAGATGTGTCATTTATTAGTCTGCGTGACATTCTACCACACGTTGCAAAGCGGCTGATGGGTAGTGCGACAGTGCTTGTAGCAATGGTAAAGCCGCAGTTCGAGGCGGGGCGTCATTTGGTACAAAAGGGTGTTGTAAAAAATGCTGCTATACGACGAAAGATCCTGATTGATTTTGAGCAATGGGCAAAACAGTACTTTGTAGTTCTTGGTAAAAAGGATAGCACTGTCGCTGGCAGTAGGGGTAATGTTGAGCGCTTTTATAAGTTACAACTGAAAAATAACAGAGGTAATAGCTGTAGTAAAAAGGGCATCGTTGTACTTAAATCAACGTAGTATAATATACAATAATGTTAGACATTGAACCGAAATTCGACAACATCGTTAGGCTGCATGATGTAATTTTTACCTTCAGTACGTATTTTACCCGCTTCACGGGCCTTAGCTTCTGAACCTGCGGCAACAAGGTCGTGGTAGCTAATGACTTGCGCGGCGATGAATCCGCGCTCAAAGTCTGAGTGGATGACGCCAGCAGCCTGTGGCGCCGTCCAGCCTTTATGTATTGTCCATGCTCTAACTTCTTTCTGACCTGCCGTGAGATAGCTTTGTAGACCAAGTACGTCGTACGCGGCATGGATAAGCTGCGACAATCCAGTTTCGGAAGCCCCGTAGCTATCAAGTAGTTCCAAGGCGTCATTATTTGACAATTCTCTGAGCTCTTCTTCAAGCTTGGCACAAATGAATAATACTCGGGCTGGCGCGACGAGTTTGGCAAGCTTTTCTTGTAGGGCATGGTCGCCGAGCCCCGACTCGTCAACATTAAATGTATAAATAATTGGCTTGGCGGTGAGTAAATGAAGATCATTAATTATCTCATATTTGATATTTTCTATAGACGCTATTGGCGTGCCTGAATTAAGTGACGTTAGGAGTGTCTCAAGGTATGTAGCTGCCCGTCGTGCCTCCGGCTTGGCTTTGGCTTCTTTCTGGAGACGAGGCAGACGATGTTCTATGGTTTGGATGTCGGCAAGGATAAGTTCGGTATTGATGATGTCAATGTCGGCCTGAGGGTTAATTGGGGTATTGTCGTGTCGTAATATATCTGAGTTTTCAAAGGCGCGAACGATGTGGATAATGGCGTCGCATTCACGAATATTGTGCAGGAATTTATTGCCAAGCCCTTCTCCTTTTGAGGCGCCGGCTACCAATCCAGCGATGTCGACGAACGTTACGGTCGCTGGGATAATTTTTTGCGTATCATACAGTTCTGCGAGTACATTGAGCCGCTCGTCGGGAACCGGTACGATGCCAGTATTTGGTTCAATGGTGGCAAATGGGTAATTAGCCGCTAGAATATTGTTGTTAGTAAGCGCATTAAATATGGTCGACTTGCCGACATTTGGCAGGCCGACGATTCCGATTGATAGACTCATATCGTGTATTATAACAAATTCCACAAACTTGCCTCAGTATATAATATGTATTAGAATAAGCAGTATGAATAAGGTTATTGTCTCGCGAATATTTATGATAGCGGGTATCGTGTTAAGTATCGGGGCGATAGTCGCCGTTATCATGATGGTGATGGGACGATTGCATGTTGGGCTAAAAGAGCCGAGTCAAGACATCGCGCCAACCGCTAAGATGATATGTGGCGAGGATATGATAAAAGAATATCGGTCAATTATCGCTGCGCCAAATGGGTATGGTCCGACAGCGCTTGAGGGGCTGGTGAAGAAGATCTCAGAGCGTGGTGGTCCGGGTGACGATGCGGTGTGTCACTATATTGTGCTTCACGATGCATCGCTACGGAATGATCGCCAGCGGATTGATCAGATTCATCAAGGGTTGGTCAACTCGATGAAGATGCGTCAGGCGGTCGAGCCGTTTTATCGACTGGGCATTAATCAGGATACGGTAAAAGCACTGGTCGAGATCGGTAAGGCTGATGCGGGTGCGGGGAATAAGGATGGTACACCGGGTCAGGGTTAGGGTCGGACTACGGCTTGTTATTGGCTATATGCTGGCACTTGTGGTTGTCACATCGACGTTGGCGATTATTGGTGTGGATAGAGCAGAGGCGGTGGACTGTAGCGGTTTGAGCGGTCGACGACGTTTGATGTGTATTAATGCGCGCAATGATGGTGAACGGTTTGCGGTGCAATATATCTGTAAGGGCGGCGGAACGCGGTGCGGTGCGATGTGGATGTCGTCGCCTGGGACGTCGTATACGAATGATGTTATTAACACCGTTAGCTGGAATGCGACGTCATTATCACTTGACTTGAGGGGGTCAGTGAATGGCAACGGTCAGTCGCGAGCACGGGTGTGGGCGACAAATGTAACGGTTAGTCAGAATGGTCGGACATTACTATCTGGCGGCACGCTTGATCGTGGGACGCATCCATCGGGCGCGTACCACTGGGTTGATGGCGGTAGCAGCATTCGAGTAAATGGAATTGACATATCTGGTGTAGTTGCGCCAGGAAGTTCCGGTCGTATCATTTTGCAGGTGCGGCGCTGTTTCTATAGTAGTCCAGGCGGTAGCGGTGCTTGTGCGACACAAGACGTCGAGGTGTGGATTAAGCGTGAGCAGGCGCCAAATCAATGGACCGTCGAAGGGCAATCGCGAGTGTCAATCAATGGTGGCAGTTTAGTGCAAAACGCGACCGCTGCGCCAGGACAGCGCGTACGATTTTTTCATTATCTACGGAATAATTCTTCGTACACGATTCCTCCCTATACCCTAAAGCGCATAGGAATTAATCAGGATGTTAATGGCACGACAACGCATCATGCGTGGGCGTCGCCGTATACGCGTAGTGCTAGCCCGTGGAATACGTTTTATGAGCCGAGCGATGTTAAGCCATATAATAATGTCTTTGGGGCTGAGGGGATCGTGACGCAGGATGATGTCGGTAAAACAGTATGTCAAAAGATTTTATGGCTGCCGGGTGCGTGGAATACTGACGGCTGGGGGGTTTCATCAAATGCCTGTGCATCGGTGCCGTATGATTATGAGTTGCGGCCGGAGGTGCAGGCGCCAGATTATATTAATGAAGGAACGATTGAGGTGAGTGGCGTGACCGCGCGAATTAATCATACAGGATCGACACGGTCAAATCGGGCAAATTATGCTGTAGTGCGGTTTGTGTTAAGGGGTGGTGGAAATTATACCGTGCCGGGCGGTGAGGGAGTTGTTGTGCCGTATGATAGACGTTCGCCGGGTAATTTAGTGGGCGATTGGGATTGTTATATCGCCAAGAACACGATTAAAAATAGTCGACCGGGTTTGCAGGTGGCAGATTGTACATCAAATAATTTGGCACGTAATGGCGCGGGAACAATTATCCAGCGAGGTGGGCTGGAAATTCCGCTTGGCAAGGATAACTTGAGCGGAGTGACAATGACGACTGGTGACCAGTTGTGCTATATGACTATTGTGAGTACATATAACCAACATGTGAATACCAGTACGTTTCGCTATGCGGTAGATTGTGCAAGAGTCGCTGGACGGCCAAAAGTTCAGTTCTGGGGGGCGGATGTGCGAGTTGGTGTCGGGATAGACGGTAGTGCGGGTAATAATAATGCGGAAGTCAGGACATCGCTGACGAGGGTGAGGCGATAGATGGCGCTGCAGTTAAAAACCCAAAGGTGGTGGATCGGGGTTGGTGCCGTTGGGTTAGTGGTATTCGGAAGCCTTGGAGTGTATATCTGGCGTCATTATATCAGCGTGACGGCGCAAGTAGCGCCTGACGTAACTCACGTCGAGAGGGTGGTGCTAGCAGCAAGTACGACAACGCCACCGGGCGGCAGTAGTTATGACCCAGCCACGTCGTATCACATGCCGTGGGAGAAATATCCGGTTGGCGAGAGAGAGCAGCTCGGCGGGATGCCAGAACGGATTAGTAGTTGGCCAATGGCCGGGGATGGTGGATCTGACTGTCGTGTGAACGCAAATGCTACGACAGTGGTCGATGGTATTGGCGGGACATTTAATTATGGTGGGTTTATGATGATGCCATCACCGATGTCCGGTAATCGAACGGTTGGTCAGGATAAGTGTAGCGGATCGGTGTCAACATGGACGGCACCGGACGGTGAAAATAGCACATCTTCGGCAACGCCAGCACCGAGTTGGTTTGACGACGTGGTAGCGGCCAATAGCGGTGGTCTAGCGGGCGGAGCATATGTTAATCCACGAGCGTATGGTGGCTGGGCGACGGATGCTAATGCCACGACGAAAGTACCATTTGGTGTACCTGCCCAACGATCGGGCGCGGCTGGGGCGGCTGAGTTTGCCGAATGCGGTGGTGTCATCAAAGAGTCAGGAACATCTACGTGGGCAACCGATGGAGCGTTTCGGCAGCCGTTATATGATCAAGGCGGCCAGTCGAAGCCGCTCTGGGGTGCGCGTTGTAAGGACGAGACAAAGTTGAAAGAGACACTGACCCGGCGTCACAATGCGCCGCAAACTGATACCAATGGTGAAAATTACGTGAAGTCGTCTGGCGTAACGCTATTTCGGCAGAAATTCCGGCTGACGAGCCAGCAGCTTGAAGAGATTCGTCAGCTGGATTTGTTGAACGACGGACGATCGGGACTGTACTTGCGTTTGGCGGTTGATGATTATGCGGCGGTGTATATTAATGGCAAGCCAGTCTTTGCCAATCCGAAAGCGTCGTCTGGTGTCGAGATGAGGAGAATCATCGCGGATTATTTACGAGCTGGTGATAATGTAATTGCTCTAGAGGTGCAAGATGCGATTGCTCCAACTAGCCTCGCCAATGCTAATGCGGCTGCTCGGTGGCTGCTCGGTGTGTATGCGCCAAAGGGGTGGCAGCCGGTGCCGGGGGAGCCGCGACTATACGGGTCGTGGGCGGAATATGCCATTAGTGCGCCTGGACAAATTATTTCTTCTTCGGGAGCAGGACTATCATCTACGCCGACAGGGCGAACGGGGGCGATTGAGGCACGGCAATATAATGATCTGACATTTCAAAACACTAACACCCCGTTTGGTAATTTTCGCGACAAGATGCCGACCGTACGCACACCTGATGCCTATTTTACGAACACAGGAAATTTGTCTGGGGCGGTGTCTATGAGCGACGTGACTAGTGGCGTGTATCAGGCTGGCAACCTGACGATTACCGGTGGAGAAATTAAGCGTGGCCGGCAAATTGTTATCAAATCGAGCGGCGTGGTGACTATCAAGGGTGACGTAAAGCAGGAGGGTGGTAACTATTCGGCGGCTCGGGATCTACCGCAGTTGATTATCAGCGCTCGGCATATTATCATTGAGCCGAATGTGACGCAGCTTGATGCTTGGCTGGTGGCCAAGAATGGTACAATTAACACCTGTGATACCATAGTTCGTGATAGTCGTCAGTGGCTGTCGGGGCTGGATGCGAAGACATGTGAAAAACAGTTGCGGATTAACGGTCCGATTATCGCGAAGCACCTCTTTTTGCGTCGTACATTCACGAAGGGTGGCGATACCTCTGGCAATAATCCAGGCGAGCCGGCGGAAATATTGAATTTGCGTGCCGATGCATATTTGTGGGGAAATGAGCGGTCGAAAGAATCAGGGGCTATCAAAACGATGCATCTAAAGGAATTGCCGCCGCGTTTTTAAGGGTTTTACATTTTAAAATGCTTATGTATAATAGAATAGTATGAAAATAGCAAAAGGGCTGGGCGACTTTTTCGGATTAGACATCGGGACGAATGCGGTGCGTGTCGTTCAGCTGGCGCGAACGAGCAACGGATGGAATCTGCTGCACTATGGTTATGCGCCTGTCGACCCGAAGGTTACAGGTAGTGATTCACCAGAGGCGCAGCGTAAGCTTGGTGAAGTGATCATGACTGCTGTCGGACAGAGCGGTATCAAGACGCAAAATGTAGCGATTGGCTTACCGTCGAGCAAGACCTTTACGGCGATTATTGATGTACCAAAAGTGTCAGACCAAGAGCTAAAGGCGACCATGAAATACCAGGTCGATCAGTACATTCCTATGGCGATTGAGGATGCCAAGGTTGACTGGGCGCTACTCGGCGACAGCTTGCGCGAGCAGGGCCAGTATGAGGTACTATTGACGAGTGCAGCGATTAGTTATGTCGAGGAACGGCTTGAGTTTATTGAAGGTCTTGGCTTTAATGTGGTCGCTGAGGAACCGGATCCGATCGCGATGCTTCGGGCATTAGCGCCGACTGATGGAGCAACCGCAAAGCTAGTTTTGGATATGGGCGAACATTCGACTGACTTGGCAGTCATTTATGGCGATATGCCGCGGCTAGTGCGCACGGTGCCGAGCGGACTGCAAGCGTTGGTGCGGGCGGCAGTGCAAAATCTCAACGTGCAGGATGATCAGGCTCGCCAGTTTATTATCAAGTTTGGCTTGGCACCTGACCGGCTTGAGGGGCAAGTTCTCAGGGCGATTGACGGCGTGCTGGATAATTTTGCGGCTGAGCTGACCAAATCAATCAAGTTCTTCCAGACGCGCTACCCGAGTATTTCCGTGTCAGGAATTCTGCTGTCGGGCTTTGGCGCAGCGATACCGATGATGGATAATTACATTGCTAACAAGACTGGTATACCAGCGACTACGGCTGATCCGTGGCAGCATGTCAGTCTTGGGCAGGCCGATCAGCAAAAATTAGCACCAATTGCCTCGGAGTTTGCGACGGTCGTTGGTTTAGCGCAGCGGAGGAATGGATCGTGATTGAGATTAACTTGATTCCTGATGTCAAGCGCGAGTTACTTCGGGCAAAAATGATGCGTAACGCTGTCACCGCGATGTCGATAACCGTCGGCATGATCGCGGTCGGGGTGGCGGTTGCGCTTGGCTTAATCTTTGGTGGTCAGATAGCCTTGGAGGCGCTGCATGATGGAACAATCAAGAACAAAGCGCGCGAGCTGACGTCGATTGAAGATCTCGATAAGTTAGTAACTATTCAGCATCAGCTGGCAACAATCAACAAATTATCAAGTGAGCGTCAGGCTGACTCGCGACTATTTGACGTGATGACGGCGGTCAATCCGGTGGCGCCAAATAGTATTAAAATCGCGACGCTAAAGCTCAAACCAGAGTCACGGACAATTACTATTGAGGGATCGGCCGAGAATGGCTATATCGCGCTGGAGATATTTAAGAAGACGATTACTAATACGACTGTACAGACAACACAAAATGGGCAAGAGGTTAAACAGCCGTTGGCTGAGAATCTGCAGGCGGGTGAGGCCAGCTTTGGTGAAGATGCCAACGGTAAGAAGGTGTTGCGCTTCTCGTTCACGTTTACCTATCCGGCAGAATTGTTCTCGAAAACGAGCGGCTCAGTGGTGATTGCGACGCCAAACGGTAAAGTTGATGTGACTGATTCGCGGCTGGGGGTACCAGAGAGCCTATTTGCCAAGAAGCCAAAAGACGCTTCAAATAAGGAGAAAAACTAATGCCTGAAAATAAAGACGTTGCCATCCGTAAGCGCCAGCAGATTGACTCATCAAAGAAAACCATGTTCCTGTTCGTGGCGGCGGCGGCATTTGTGAGTGGCGTGGCAATTGTGGTATCGTTCTTTCTTGTGCGGCAGATTTTGTTTCATGGCGCAGTGGTACTCGCGAAGCAAGACACCATCAATACACTGGAGAATAATAAAAAGGCGGCCGAGTCGCTCAAAGATAATGTGCGCTCACTAGAGGCGAATGAAGCACTTAACTCAGTGAAGTTAACGGATAGTAGTAGTCCATTGCAGACGATTCTTGATGCGCTGCCGGCTAGTGCGAACGCCGATGCGCTCGGCGCGTCCATTCAGAAGAAGTTCGTCAATGGTATCGCCGGTCTGTCACTAGAAAGCATCTCGGTGCACTATACGGCGAATGAGTCGGGTGCGGAGCAAAAGGACGCTGGTGATGGTCGCTCGGCGGTGAGTTTCACCATGACAGTGAGCGGTACGTCATCAAGCCTCAAGGAGCTGTTAACGCGCTTTGAAAAATCAATTCGGGTTATCAATATTACCGAGATTGAGATGCAGGCCAGCGAGGATGGCAAGATGACTATGGATATCTCTGGCAAGGCCTATTTTGAGCCGGCGCAAAAAGTTGGATTAGGAAAGAAGGTGATCAAGCCATGAAGAAGAGCGATATAGCGATGATCGTATTGATAGCCAGCCTCGGCGTTGTGGTGGCATATTTCGTTGCCAGTAGTATTCCGTTCTTGCGCGTACCATCATCGGGTGTAGAAGTACAGACGATATCAAAGATTAGTCCAGATATTGAGCAGCCAGATAAGACAGTATTTAATCGTGAAGCTATTAACCCAACGGTGGAAGCAATTGTTGGCAAAGCGACTGGTAGTTAGCGCGGAGGTGATATGGCGCTACTGACGGATGATATGCAGGGAAAATTGATTGGCTTGCTGACGAGCGAGGGCTTGATTGAGCGGTCGGTTGTTAAGGAGGCGCAAAAGCGTGCCAGCGAGTCGGGTAAGCCGTTACTGTCACTGTTGACCGAGGAGCACCTTTTGGAGAATGAATTATTGGTGCATGCGGTGGCGCAATTATCCGGTGTGCCGTATGTTAATCTCGCAAGCAGCGTGATTGAGCAGCACATCTTGAACCTACTGCCGGAGGATGTTGCGGAGCGATTTATGGCGGTACCACTGGCCGAGGTACAGGGGCGCTTGGCGGTGGCGATGATTGATGCTAATAATGTCCAGGCGGTTGACTACCTAGCAAATCGTATCCAACGGCCGCTGAAGGTATTCATGGCCTCCGAAGAAAGCATCCGTCATGTCCTTGGCCAGTACAGAACAGACTTATCATCGGTCAATGAAGCAGCGGAAGACTCGCAGCGCGAGGCACTGGATGAATCATCGCAGAACATTGTGACAATCGTTCAAGATTCGCCGATTTCGCGGGCACTTAGCACGATCCTAGAGTATGCAGTAAAGAGCCATGCCTCGGACGTACACATTGAGCCATTAGAAAAGGCGTTGAAAATTCGCTGTCGTGTTGACGGTGTGTTGCGGGAAATTATGCAGCTACCAAAAAGTATTGAACCAGCGCTGGTTAGCCGCATTAAAATTCTATCAAATCTCAAGATTGATGAGCATCGAATTCCGCAGGATGGTCAGTTCGCGGTCAATGTGGCCGGCAAGGACGTTGACCTGCGTATTGCGATTTCGCCGGTGGTGTGGGGAGAGCAGGTGGTGATTCGTCTGCTTGATAAGACAGGTAACTCGTTTGATCTGACTGATATGGGGTATGCCGGGCGTGCCCTGAGAGCCATCCAAAAAGGCATCAAGCGGCCGAGCGGAATGATTTTGACGTCTGGGCCGACCGGTTCAGGTAAGTCAACCAGTCTATATGCGCTGATTAAGGAAATCAAGGACGACTCGATCAATATTGTGACACTGGAGGATCCGGTGGAGTACAAGATTGACGGCGTTAATCAGATCCAGGTGCATGCTGATGTTGGACTGACGTTTGCATCGGGCTTACGGTCAATTCTCCGGCAGGATCCCGACGTGGTGATGGTCGGTGAAATCCGCGATACCGAGACAGCGAACTTGGCGGTGCAAGCGGCATTGACCGGACACTTAGTCTTCTCGACGCTGCACACCAATTCGGCAGCGGGTGTGCTGCCGCGGCTGTTGGATATGGGGATTGAACCGTTCTTGATTGCTAGTACCGTGAACACCATTATTGGCCAGCGGCTGGTCAGGCGAGTGGCGCCAAAGTATGATTCATATCAATCGTCACCGCTTGAAACGGAGACTATTCAGTCAACGGTCGGTCACCTCCTGCCAAAAACCCAGGCTGACATATCGACTGTTTCGCAGGATTTGGGCTACAAGGCCTTGCCATTATCTGGTCAAGCCGCTTATACTTTAGTCAGGGGCCGCGATATGCCGCAGACGCCGCAAGGTTACTCAGGGCGATGTGGTTTGTACGAGGTGATGGACGTCACTGAGGAAGTTCAAAACTTGATCGTCAAGCGGGCGACGAGCGCCGAGATTCAGCGGCTTGCCATTCAGCAGGGCATGATAACGATGCGTCAAGATGGTTATCTCAAGGCGCTCAGTGGCGTGACGACATTAGAGGAAGTAAATCGGGTAGCAGCCGATACAGCATAAAAGAAAAGGGGGACGATTATGAACAATCAAGAATTACGCATCGAGATTTTACTAGAAGAGGTGGTCAAAAAGCGAGCCTCAGACCTTCACATTCAAGTGGGCCTGCCACCGATGCTGCGTATTGACGGAACGCTGGTCGCAGCAACGGGCACGCAGCCGCTTGATGAGGCGACCGTGGAGCGGCTGGTATTTCAGATTCTTGATGAGGATCAGCGGCAAATTTTGCTCAAGGACAAGGAGTTTGACTTTTCGTTTGCGTTCGGTACACTAGGACGATTCCGGGTGAATGCCTTTCATGAGAGGGGTAACCTGGCGGCAGCGCTGCGCTTAATTCCAAACGAGATCAAGACTGCGCAGGAGCTGGGCATGCCACCGATTGTCAATACATTTGCCGATTTCCCACGCGGTTTGGTGTTGGTGACGGGGCCGACTGGCTCTGGTAAATCGACGACGTTGGCGGCGCTGGTCGACAAAATTAACGCCGAAAAGTCGCAGCACATCATTACTATTGAAGACCCAATTGAGTTTACGCACAAGTCGAAAAAGTCAGTGGTGGTGCAGCGCGAGGTGCATTATGACACCTATTCATTCTCGGCGGCGCTGCGTTCGAGCCTCCGCCAAGATCCCGACGTAGTGCTGATCGGCGAGATGCGCGACCTCGAGACGATATCGGCGGCGATTACCATTGCAGAGACCGGGCACTTGGTATTTGCGACACTGCACACCAACTCAGCGGCGCAGTCGATTGACCGTATGATTGACGTCTTTCCGCCGCATCAACAGCCGCAAATTCGTGCGCAGCTCAGCAATATTCTGATGGCAATTTGTTCGCAGAGGCTGGTGCCGTCTATCGGTGGCGGTCGGGTGGTGGCGGCCGAGATCATGATTGCTAATCCAGCGGTGCGTAACATTATTCGCGAGGGCAAGAGTCATCAGCTAGATGCCGTCATTCAGACGGGTGCTGATCAGGGCATGCAGACCATGGATCGGACACTGGTGAATTTGGTACAAAACGGTACGATTACGTATGATAGTGCCCGTGAGTTTGCGGTTGATCTAGCGGAGTTTGAGCGGCTTATCAGGGGATAGCACATGAAAAAATATTACTATGAGGCCAGGGATTCAGCCACGCAAAAGATTACCAAGTCGGTTGTGCAGGCTGAGAGCGAGGTCGCCGCGGCGAAGTTGTTGAGCGCTCAGGGCTTCGTGCCGCTGAAAATTGAGCTGCAGGATGAGCGTGAGGGCTTCTTTCAGCGATTATCAAATAAAATATCGTCCAAGGACAAGATCGTCTTTACGCGGCAGCTAGCGACGTTGATTGGTGCGGGGTTGCCGCTGGCGCAGAGCATGCATACCGTGCTGGAGCAAACGCAAAACAAGCAGATGCAGAGTATCATTCAGGAGATAATTTCTGATATTGAGGGCGGCCGGCAACTATCAAGCGCGTTCGAGAAACATCCAGAAGTATTTGACAATGTATATGTAGCGTTGGTGGCAGCCGGTGAGGCGTCAGGAACGTTGGACGAAGCACTTAAGCGTATCGCGTCGCAGCAAGAAAAAGATGCAGCGATGCTTAGCAAAGTGCGTGGCGCCATGGTCTATCCGGCGATTGTGCTGCTGGTGATCATCGCGGTAGTGGTGTTCATGCTCGTGATGGTAGTGCCGCAGGTCGAAGGACTGTATGGCAGCTTACACAAAGAGCTACCGTTCACAACGAAGGCCATGGTCAGCGTCGCTGGTTTTTTGGCGCAGTTTTGGTGGGCGTTGGTGATTTTACTTGGCATCGGTTTATATTTCTTTCAGCAGTATCTCAAAACCGAGGCTGGTATTCGCGCTAAAGATACGTTCAAGCTGAACATACCAGTGTTTGACGCCATGTTCCGCAAGCTGTACATGGCTCGCTTTACTCGTACCGGTCAAACGCTTCTTAATAGCGGGGTAGCGATGCTGGATATGCTGCGCATCACTGCTCGGGCGGTCAATAATTCAGTTATCCGTCAAGGTATTGAGCATGCTAGCGAAAAGGTGAAGGGCGGCAAGGCGCTGTCAGTGTCCTTAAAAAATGAGGATTATATCTTGCCGATGGTGCCGCAGATGATCAAGATTGGCGAACAGTCGGGTAAGATTGATGAGATGATGGGCAAGTGCGCGCAGATTTACGAAGAAGAGCTGGATGAGGAGATCAAGGCGATCACGACGACCATTGAACCAGTGCTGATGGTGGTCTTGGCGGTCGTGGCCGGCGTGATGGTGGGTGCAATAATCTTTCCAATTTATAATCTGGTCGGAGATATTAGCCTCTAGACAATCCATAAGCAGTACGGTACAATAACGAAAGAAAGTTAAGTCACAGAAAGGTGGGCAACTTCATGGCTCAGCAAAAAGCAAATCGAGGGTTTACAATTATTGAAGTCGTGTTGGTGCTGGCGATCGCCGGACTGATATTTTTGATGGTATTCTTGGCGTGGCCGGCCTTGCAGCGCAGCCAGCGCGACACACAACGACGCAGTGATGTGACTCGGTTCGTCTCGCAGGTGAATAGTTATGCAACAAATAACAAGGGAAGCATCCCGAAAACCGATACGGGGTCGATTAATAGTTTCCTCGATTCGTATATGAAGCGTGGCAACGGTGAATTCAAGGATCCGCAGACAGGCAACAATTACAGCGTGGTAACTGGTGTCGCTCAGCAGGGTTCGGCAACGACCGAGAAGATGGTCTATGCCACGAGCGCTCAATGTGATGGCGAAAATATTGTTGCTAAAAGTGGTTCGCCGCGCTCGTTCGCCGTCAAGGTGCAGCTAGAAGGAAGCGGTGCGTTTTGTAAAGACAATCAAAACTAGCCAGAGACAACGAATTATTAGCAGCCTCCTACTATTAGGGGGCTGCTTTTTTCATGATTTCTTGTTACCATTAACAGTATGATGGTAGTGACAATACTGGTGGGTGTGGCAATTCTTGGCGCAGTGATGGGGAGCTTTATCGGTGCTCAGGTGTGGCGAGTCCGTGCTCGGCAGCTCGTTGAAGACAAGCAGGCCGGCGAACCGGTTGATACGCTGGAGCTACGCCGCCTGAAGCTGCTGCTCAAACCTCTCAAGAAAGATCGATCGCAGTGTCTTTCCTGTGGGCACGAGCTACGCTGGTATGATTTGCTGCCAGTGGTGAGCTGGCTGGCTGCTAGAGGTCGCTGTCGGTATTGCCAGGCACCGATTGGCTGGATGGAACTGGGGCTCGAAGTGGCGATGGCCGGGCTGTTTACAGTGGTGACGTGGCATAGCATGATGACGCTTACGGCGCCACTAGTGATAACGAAGGTCGCGATTATGCTGATGGGGCTATCATATCTAGCGTTCCTGTTCGTGTATGACAAGCGGTGGTTTTTGCTTCCGGACGTGGCGAATTGGCCGTTCGTGATGTTGGGGGCGCTATTTGCTGGGATTCACGTAGCGACTGGCCAGCTGCCGGGCGGAGTGCTGGGGTTGATAGCGGCGGTTGTTATCCTCAGTGGCGTGTACGCATTGCTCTACGTCGTGTCGAGTGGTTGCTGGATAGGGTTCGGTGATGTCAAGCTGACACTCGGCCTCGCCCTCTTTTTAATGGATTGGCGACTAGCATTTCTCGCGCTGTTTCTGGCAAATTTACTCGGCACGCTACTGGTACTGCCGGGGATGCTTCGAGGCACAGTGCAGCGTGGAGCACGAATCCCATTCGGACCGCTACTAATCGTTGGCTTTCTTATTTCGTGGTTTTTTGGTGCCAGGATCGTGGATTGGCTTATCGTGATTTGATAGTGCTTATGCTATAATAATGAGCATATGAAGCGGTGGCAATCCGGGTTTACAATCGTTGAAGTGGTGTTGTTCTTGGCGATCACTGGCCTGTTGACCGTTGGCTTGTTAGCTGGCGTGAGTGCTGCACTGCGCCAACAACAATATCATGACGCTGTTCAATCGTTCGCCGGCTTTATTCGTGATCAGTATAGCCGAGTGATTAGTATCGAGAATGATCGGGGCGATCGCGACACATGTCCTGTTAAGGGTGCAACAAACGACGGAGCTCGGGGTCAGTCGAATTGCGTTGTCGTTGGTCGTTATGTCAAGTCGACGAATTCCGAGGCACGTTCATTTACTGCCTATCCGCTGTACGCTCTGAAACGCTCGGGAGTGTGGACGTATAGCTATAGTGAGAGTGAGGCAAATACCTATACGGTTGGCTGGGGTGCGCAGGTACGCTCACTCACGGCAACCAATACCATTGGTAGAGAACTGGCTTTATTAATATACCGCGATCCAGATAGCGGGCAGGTTATCGTACGCACGAATGACGCGCCGTATTCACCAGCTAATATTAATAATTTTATTCGCAATATGCAGCCGAATGGCAGTATGTATACGGCCGATTTACAGCTGCGGCAGCGAGAGTTTTGTGTCTATGATACTGGCTGGTCAGTTGGTCAGAGGCTGTCAGTCTTTTTGGGAGCAAAGGCTGGCTCGAGCGAGGCCGTGACGGTTGGTCATGCGACAAAGGGGTGCGATAATGAAGCGACGGCATAGCGCGCGGGGCGACACGATCATTGAAGTGGTGATGGCGGTAGCGATGTTTAGCATGCTGGCGATCGGTATCATGGCACTCATGAACAGCGGTATTGCTATGGCGCAGCGATCATTAGAGTTGACGCTTGTGCGGCAACAGATTGATAGTCAAGCAGAAATGCTGCGCTACATTCACGACAAGTCATCTCAGGCTGGCAGCTCATTTGCTACCCTCTGGGACGCGATGAAAGGTCGGACTATCGACCACGCCAATTCGCTACTGAATGTTAATCGATGTCCAGAGGCAATGCCGAGTGGGGGATTTGCACTAGCGCCCAGCAAAAATACCTTTCAGTTGATTACTAATAAGTATGAATTATCGCCGACATATGCCAAGATTTCAACTGCCCGAAATCCAATTTCTTTAGGCATTTCAATTCAGCTGGTGCGTGTTGAAGGTGGCCGCGCCTATGATGCGTACATTCAGGCCTGCTGGATGAGTGTGGGGACTGACCGGCCAATGACCACGGGGACGATTGTGAGGATGTATGACACAGCGGTATAGACGATACGGGTTTACCTTGATTGAACTGATGCTGGCGATGGCATTTGTGTCGGTGTTACTGCTGGCGATTGCTACGATAGCGATCCAGGCCGGTAAGCTATATAATCGAGGCCTCACGCTCAAAAGTATCAATCAGTCCGGCCGCGAGATTAGCGATAGCTTGCGGCGCGACTTTTTGCAGGCTAATGCCGGCAAGATAAGTGGTAATGCTAGTTCGGCCGTTGTCATGGTGCAGGCGGGTGGCGCTGATCGGAGTGGCCGACTCTGCCTCGGTGACTATTCATATGTCTGGAATGTACCAAAAGTTGTCTCTGGAGAAGTGAAGGCCGGTGCGGGTATTATTACCGAGGTTGGTGGGCCGCATTCTGGTCGTCCGATTAATTTTGCTCGAGTGATTGACCCAGATGGTATGCTGTGCCAAAAAAATGAAACAACGGGGGCGTATATGTCAACGGTCGCGACGGATAAAGTGACACATCTTCTCAAGCCAGCCGGGTCAAATGATGTGGTGCTGGCAATTCATCAAATGAAAGCAGCGCGAGCGGCAGGTGATAGCGGGGCAGACAGTCTGTATCGTTTGGAATTTGTCCTTGGAACCAGTCAGCTTGAGGCGGTCAATACAGCTAACGGTACCTGTAAGCCACCGGCGGATAACAGTGAGAATCTCGACTTTTGCGCAATAAATAGCTTTGAGATGATTGTGAGGACAAATGGATAAAATAGCGAGAAATAATCAATTAGGCGCGGTGTCGTTATTTGCAGTGATCTTTGCGACACTGTTACTAACGGTTTTGATGCTCGGCTTCATGCGGCTCATAATGGTTGATCAGCGACAGGCCCTGAATAATGAGCTGTCACAAAGTGCGTACGATGCGGCCCTGTCCGGTGTTGAAGACGCCAAGCGAGTCGTGCGTGCCTGTCAAAAAGGAGATAACGGCGGTAAGGCTTGCGAGCAGTTACGACTGCCTAATGACTGCAAAGTGGTCGCACGTGCGGGTGTTGCCGGTAATGTGACCGCTAACGAGACACTGATTCAGTCACGTCGCTCAGGGGATGGTAAAGAGTTCAACCAGGCCTACACCTGTGTCAATATTACGATGGATACGGAAGATTTCCTGGTAAGCATACCCGAAGGGTCATCTCGTCTCGTACCACTAAAAGCCAAATCTGAATTTAATAAAATTGTCCTCGAGTGGTTTACTAAAGAGGATGCGAACGGTAACGTTGCTGCTGGGCGAGTAAAGAATGCTGCTTCGGCGTCAACTTCGCTGCCGGCGTACAGTGACTGGGATGAGTCGCCGTCTCGTCCTGCACCCGCGCTATTACGCACTCAGATGATTTTTCCAGGCGATACATTCGACCTTGCTAGTCTTGATAGCTCTCGTGTTGCGACGATGTTCCTTTATCCACGGACGCTGAGTGTTCCCGGGCCGACGAACGGAGGTGTATCGGCAATTAATCTACCGCGAGCGGGCGGCGGTGGGCAATTTAACAATGCTCCGACACCGGTGAGCTGTTCTCCGGATTTTGCTAATAGTGGCTATTCGTGCCGAGCCACAATTGATATATCACCTGTTACGGCTGCCGCCAGCGTTAATTCATTCTTGCGTTTGACGCCGCTATATCGTATGTCGCACGTACGAATTGCCCTATATAATGGTGCAGAACCGGTCAAGTTTGATGGCGTTCAGCCGGCGGTCGATGCGACTGGTCGTGCTAGTAATGTATTTCGGCGGGTTGAAGCGCGCCTCCAGATAGGTGACGATTTCCCGTATCCTGAAAATGCTATTGATCTTGAAAACAGCCTCTGTAAAGACTTTTCGGTGACCGAAGGCAGCGTAACGTCAGGTAACTGCCGGCCGTAGTTGTCTTAGGGGTCTATCTCGTATCACTGTGAAAGCGTTCGTGGACGTCTTTGAGGTGCTGGTCGGTGACGTGTGTGTAAATCTGGGTCGTGGCGATATTGCTATGACCAAGCATCGATTGTACCGCCCGTAGGTCCGCTCCATTCATCAGAAGGTCGGTGGCAAAGCTATGACGCATAGTGTGCGGGCTAACGTGCTTGGTGATGCCAGCAAGTCGGGCATAGTGTGATACCATCCGCTGGATCGAGCGAGCACTCAGCCGACGATAATTGCCAGAAACTGAAGGCTTTGCTAGGCGCCTGCTATAGCTGATGAATAGAGCCGGCAAGCTGTCACTTCGCGCATCAAGGTAGTTTTTGACGTGCTTGGCAGCGGACATTGAAACGAATACCGGCCGGTCTTTCTGGCCCTTGCCGCGCACCATAAACTCGCGTCGAGCGAGATTTATGTGGTCACGGTTCAAGTTAACAAGCTCCGACACGCGCAGTCCGCTCGAAAACAAAAGCTCAATGATTGCTCGGTCGCGAAGGCCCGGTTCATTGTCCAGAGGAATCTGCTCGATTAGTCGTACCACCTCGTCGTAGTGAAGAAATGTGACTTGTTTGCGAACGGTTTTTGGTAGGGTAATCTTGTCGGCTGCCAGTGATGAGATATCCCGTTGTGATAAATACGTCAATAATCCACGTAGGGCGATCAAGTGATAATTTTGTGTAATTAACAACAATTCTTCACCGGTGTTGCTATTTTTATAACGGTTTAACCAGAGGCGATACTTACGAATTGTCTCTGATGTTATTTTTGCAACATCAATATCACCAGCAAAATCAATGAAGCGTTCAAGGTATAATTTGTAGTTCTCAATGGTGCGAGGACTACGGCCACCCTCAACTTCTAGGTGCTCCAGGAAATCTGCTAATGCTTCGGAGAAATACATAGTTTAATTTTAACAACATCTATATCGTTTATCAAATGAATACTTTTTGCTATGATGAAGAAAATAATACACGAAGGAGGCGTATGGCTGAGTCAAAAAAGAAGAATATGTGTGGCATTGAGCGAACACTGATTGTGTTCAAGCCTGATGCAGTACAGCGGGGAATCGTCGGTGAAATCTTGCAGCGATTTGAGCGCGTTGGCCTCAAGATTATCGGTGTCAAGATGGTGGCCCCGGGTCGTGAGCACTACTTTGCGCACTACGAAACGATTGGCAAGATGGTAACGCGCCGTGGTGAAGAAATCTTTGGTATGACGCTTGATATGATGATGGACGGGCCAGTTATCGCTATGGTCCTTGAGGGGGTTGAGGCGGTCGCTGTGGTGCGTAAAATTGTCGGCCCAACCGAGCCGAAATCTGCCGACATGGGTACGATTCGTGGTGACTATTCGCATGTTAGCTTTGGCTATGCCAACGAATGTCGGAAGGGTGTGCCAAACCTGATTCATGCGTCGGGTGATCCTGACGAGGCAGAGCAAGAAGTTGCTCACTGGTTTAAGCCCGAAGAATTGATGGACTATGTCACATTAAACGAAAAGTTTACTCGATAGCATTCTCGTCACTCAAAACTACCCGTGCTATAATTGACACGGGTAGTTTTTGTGTATGCCTCGGTAGCTCAACTGGATAGAGCAGATCCGTCCTAAGGATAAGGTTGCAGGTTCGACTCCTGCCCGGGGTACCAAAGCATTATGACGAAGAAAGCCAAATCAACCAAAGCATTTGATGGTCAGCGCGATGGCGAGGAGCTGTTGTTTGTGTTTCGTCGACATATTATTGCCATGCGCAAGGGTTTTTACTTGCTGCTCGTTCCGATGACGATTGGCGCACTGCCGTATCTTATCTGGCAGGATAATCTCAATCTTTTATGGGTATTTCTTGGTAGCTTTGTTTTTGGACTCGTTCTGTTTGGTTATCATTTTTTGATGTGGTTTTATACGTATTACATTGTGACAAATCAGCGACTTCGCCAGATAACGCAGCATGGTTTTTTTGGTAAGGATGTAATTGAACTTAAGCTAGCGAAAGTCCAGAATATCAGCTACGTTGTGCCCGGTTTTACGGGCGAAATGTTCAAATTTGGTACAATAGTTATTCAGACGTTTGTTGGTGATCTTGTCATCAAAAACGTTGAACATCCAGATAAGATTTATAATAAGCTGCAAGATGCGGTGGATCTCGCCGCTGAAAGGAGTGATCGTGCTCAAGAAAACAACGAAGGGTAAAAAAAAGGACAAGCGTTCACTGCCGTCACGGATTACCAATGACACGGTCGCGGAGCATCGCGAAAAGGTGCTGGCTGGTGGGCGTAAACACAAATATCCGATACAGTACTCCAAGCATAAACTAGTCTGGAACACGATTTTTATTAGCATAGCCGGGCTTGTGACGGTGATTGTTCTATTATATCTTCAGCTCTATGTTTGGAAGGACACAAGCGATTTAGCATATCGTATTACCAAAATTTTGCCGTTACCGGCCGGTTCAGTTGAAGGGGAATTTGTACGCTATAGCGATTATTTACTATATAATCGCGGTAATATGGCGGTGCTTAAGACTCAGGGTCAAGATCAGGCTGGTGATAAAGTTGCTTTTCAGCGGCAGCGAGCCATGAACCAAGCGGTGCAGGATGCATATGTGCGTAAGCTAGCGAGAGAAAGGGGCATATCGGTTGATGATCGAAGAGTTGATGAAGAGATGGACCGCCAGCAAAAGGATGCCGGCCTGTCAAAAGAAGCCTACCGTTCGGCAGTAAAAGATATGATTGGCTGGTCGCTTGATGAGGCGCGTGATGGTATCAGGGCATCGCTGCTGCGCTGGGAAGTATCGTTTGCTGTTGATGAAGCGGCGGCCAATCTTGTTAAGGAAGTCGAGGCGCAGCTCAAGGCCGGTAAATCGTTGACCGATGTCGCAGCGGCGTTAGGTGAACGAGTACAATTAATGCCGGAGACGGTTGTTCCGAAGACCAACAAAGATGGTGGCTTGACCGAGGCGGCGATTAGAACCGCAGATGGCACGATCTCTGGGGTTATTAAGCCGCTCGGTGGCGATGGCTACTACTTTGTTCAGCCACGCTCGCGAGACGATAGTTCGGTCACTTATTCATATCTCAAGATTCCACTGACGACGTTCAAAACTAATTTTGATAAGTTGATCAATGGTAAAAAAGTCACTTATTATGTCCACCTTGATCAGCCGGCCGAACAAAAATCAAGTGAGCAAAAATAGCCTTCCGTTATCCATCGTCATCTTTGCGAAAGCCTCGTCCATCTGCTATAATCCTTGGGGAGACATGCCGCTGTAGCTCAGTTGGTAGAGCGGCGCTTTCGTAAAGCGTAGGTCACCGGTTCGAATCCGGTCAGCGGCTCCAGAGTAATATGAAGAAGCATATCACAAGCACATTACGACAGATGATGAAAGATCGCTGGCTGTTTGGTCTCGTCGTTGCTAATGTCTTGTTGGCGTTAGTAATCATTATCTCCTTTGCTATTACTATTAAACCCAAGGAAACTCAGGTGATTGTTCAGCACAGTGCGTTTAGTGTGACGGGGCTGTATCGCGGTCACTGGTACTCACTCTGGGCGTACGGCGTGCTGCAGCTTATGATTACGGTTGGGCACATTATGTTGAGTGCCAAGCTTGCTGCGGTCCAGCGTCGTGATTTAGCGTTGGCGTTCCTTTGGTTCACAATTGCTATATCAGTTATGCTAGCACTGTTTGCTTACTCAATAATCGTAATTGCGTCGGTGGTGTAGGGTTATGGATATAGAGATACCACTTGGTAAACGAAAGCCATTCTATCGATTCTTGGAGGTTCTGCCGGGTCTGTTGAGCTATGGCGCAGTTATTCTTCTTGTCGTGCTGTCGATATTTAGCCCGCTGGTCGCGTCGCTCTATCTGCTCCTCATTATTCTGTCGATGATGGTGCGCGTGGTTGGCATTACCTATCATATGGTCGCTGGCCGTGCCAAGATGGATAAGGCGTGTCTGATCAATTGGCATGCGCGTCTTGAAGATCTCGAAGACGCACAGGCGGTATATGCACATATTCGCGACCAGCGACATAAGGAGGTTGGTTTTGCGCAGCATAAAGAAAACGTACGCCTCATCGCTTCCGCGCAGCCAGGGTTTTTCCCGAAGCCGTCAGAAATTTATAACGCAGTTATCATGCCTGCCTATAATGAGAGTATTGAGGTGATTGAGCCAGCCATTCAATCAGTAATTGCTACTACGTATGATAAAAAGCGTATGATTATGGTATTTGCGTATGAGGAACGGGGCGGTAAGGATATCGACACGACCGCCAAGACACTACAAAAACGCTATGGCAAGTATTTTCACGCCTTTCACATTGTCAAGCATCCAAAAGACATTCCAAATGAAGTGATCGGCAAGGGTGGCAATATTACGCATGCTGGGCGCTGGCTGAAGGGGTGGCTCAAGGAGCAGCATATTCCGTATAGTAACGTTATTGTTACGACGATGGATTGTGACAACAAGCCACATGAAACCTACTTTGACTACCTGACATACGAATATATCGTCCGTGAGGACCGTAAGCACTACTCATATCAACCAGTTTGCCTATTCACTAGTAATATTTGGGACGTGCCGGCGCCGATGCGTGTGGTCGCGACGGGTAACTCATTTTGGAATATTATTAGCTCAATGCGCCCTCATTCGCTACGTAATTTTGCTTCACATGCTCAACCGATGGATGCGCTCGTTGAGATGGACTTCTGGAGTGTTCGAACGATCGTCGAAGATGGCCACCAATATTGGCGCAGTTATTTCTATTTTGGTGGTAACTACGGGGTCGTACCACTCCATGTACCGATTTATCAAGACGCAGTATTGTCAGCCACGTATATGAAAACGCTCAAAGCGCAGTTTATTCAGCTTCGTCGCTGGGCGTATGGCGCATCTGATGTCGCGTATGTCGGCGAACGGGTCTTTACCAAGCAGCGTAATGTACCATTTTGGGCTGGCTTTTCGCGATTTGTCAGGTTGCTTGATGGACACGTGACGTTAGCCTGTGTTTCAATTCTGATCGCTTTTGGTGGCTGGGTACCACTTATCGTTAATGCCGAGGCCGCCCGTAGTGTCGCCGCGCACCAATTGCCTGATACGGTGAGCACGCTGCAGCAAATTGCGCTAATTGGTATGGCGATAGCGATTTTTAGTGCCTTCAAGCTTTTACCGTCACGTCCAATTCGCTACACGCGCCGCCGGAATATCTGGATGCTCTTGCAGTGGGTGCTGATGCCAGTGACGGCCATTGTCTATAGCTCCGCCGCAGCATTCACTGCACAGACCCGTCTGTTAGTTGGGCGATATCTTGATAAGTTTGACGTCACCGAAAAAGCCACAGCGGCGATTAATGCTCGCCAGAAGGCGACTACACGTAAATGGTCGAAGGCCTCCCGCGTCGCCGAGAAGTGATGAGTCGGTGCTGGGCGGCGTACTGGAGTGCCGCTACCGGGTCGTAGCGTTGGAGAATCATGTGTGTTATTTGAGCGATGATTTGCGTAGATAGCGGCTTACCTTGCTTGATAATCTGTTCCTGCACAGTTTGTGCAAGGAAGTAGCTGTCATGTGCTGCAGCATGCTTATTATGTTGAAAGCTACGGCTAATGCTTATGATGAGCTTTCCTAGATTGAAAGGGGTGGTTGACCCGTCGTGTGTTAGCACCATGCGCCCGTCTAGTGTAGCCCGTTCGTATGTCGTAAAGACCGCACCACATTCTGGACAGGCCCGTCGTCGCCAGACACTGGGGTGTTTCGTGTGCTTGCGGGAGTTTTTGGTAGTAGTTTTATCGTGAAAACAATTTATACAAATCATATCAATATATTGACATATCGCTATAAAAAATACTAGTGGAAAAGTATATGAAAATGTGTAAAATAGAAAAAACTAAAACCCCCGCACTGCGAGGGTTGTATGCAATAATGGTGGGCAATAGAGGATTCGAACCTCTCACCTCTTCAACGTCAATGAAGCGCTCTAGCCAAATGAGCTAATCGCCCGTCTATTCCCAATAATAGCAGGAATCAATGGTGAATGCAATTATCTCTTGTGGAGAGTGTGGGGGTTGGCTGGCACGTCGTTTCTTGGTGTAGCATTACGGATCCACTACCTAGTCTATGCGTCGTAAGGGTTGCCCGGAACTTTTAACTATGCTACGGTGAGAGAGTAGCGAGGACAGAGACTAACCACCTCTCGAGCAACGTGAAAGCGGTTGCGGCGCACGAAACCAGCCGGAGCAAGAGTCATCGCCAAGGTGGAACCTCCTGGCTCGTCCCCAGGACCGAGGCACGCACGCTATATGCGTTGGGCGTGCTTTTATAATTACTTAAAAGGAGGTTTTATGAGTGAAGATAAACTTTATGCAATGCGACACAGCCTGGCGCATATCATGGCAGCAGCCGTACAGCGATTATGGCCAGATGCGAAATTCGGAGTTGGTCCGGTTGTTGAGCATGGGTTTTATTATGATATTGATCTTGGTGAAACGAAGATCAGTGAGCAGCAGTTCAATAAAATTGAAAAGGTAATGCGACAAATCATTGCCGAAAAGCAAGATTTTGTGTGCACAAAATGCCCGATTGATGAAGCAATTCAATGGGCCAAAGATAGCCATCAGCCGTATAAAGAAGAACTTCTTAATGATCTAAAACGTGCCGGGACAACGGTAGCAAAAGATCTGGACGCTGCAGAAATGGGTACAATTGCTGAAGGTGATAGTGTGCTTGATGAAGTTTCATTTTATACCAACGGATCATTTAAGGACTTGTGTCGTGGACCACATGTTGCAAATACCAGTCAGGTTGGCGCGTTTAAGCTGATGCGGGTTGCAGGCGCCTATTGGCGTGGTAATGAAAAAAACCCTCAGGTGCAACGGCTGTACGGTGTGGCTTTTGCCACGCAGGAAGAGCTGGATAAATATTTGGAGAAATTAGAGCTAGCCAAACAACGTGATCACCGAAAGCTAGGCAGGGAACTTGATCTATATACAACCTCACCGTTAGTGGGTGTCGGTTTGCCGTTATTTACACCTCGTGGAACTGTTCTGCGTGATATCGTGGCCCAATACTCAAATCAGCTGCGTCAGAGGTTTGGTTTTGAAAAAGTCTGGACGCCGCATATTACCAAAAAGGATCTGTATGAAACGTCAGGCCACTGGGCCAAATTTGGCGAAGAGCTGTTTTTGGTTAAAAGTCAGGAAACCAGTGATGAAATGGCGTTAAAGCCGATGAACTGCCCGCACCATACGCAGATTTTTGCTTCACAACCTCGTAGCTACCGCGATATGCCGGTGCGCTACTTGGAGACGACCACTGATTATCGTGACGAGAAAACCGGTGAGCTTGGTGGTCTGAATCGCGTGCGCTCATTAACCCAGGACGATAGTCATGTTTTCTGTCGTCCAGATCAAATTGAGCAAGAGATCAATAATTTATTGTCTGCCGCCCAGGAACTGTACAATACTATTGATATGAAACTGCGGGTTCGACTGAGTTATCGTGATGGCTCTGATGCGTACTTGGGCGAACGTGAGCTGTGGGCTTCTGCACAAAATCAGTTGAAATCAGCAGTTGAAAAAGTTGGTTTGGACTATTTTGAGCAGGAAGGCGAGGCCGCCTTTTATGGTCCAAAGATTGACTTTATGGCGACTGACGCTATTGGCCGTGAGCACCAAGTTGCGACGGTGCAACTGGACTTCGTGCAGCCGCAACGGTTCGGCTTAGAGTATACCGAGAGTGATGGTAATTTTACAACACCTGTGATGATTCACTGTGCGCTGCTCGGGTCGATTGAACGATTCTTGAGCGTCTTCATTGAACACACGGGTGGCTGGTTCCCGTTTTGGGTGGCGCCAGAACAAGTACGCATTCTAACGATTAATGACACTGTCTCAGACTATGTTGATGAAATTACATCGATTTTATCAGAGGTAACATTAATGAAACCAATAAAATACAACGATGTAAGATTTACAATAGATAGTCGTAATGAATCCCTCGGGAAAAAGATTCGTGAAGCGACTGTTGTAAAAATACCAATACAGATTATTGTTGGGCCAAAGGATCAGATAGCACGTGTCGTAAGCATCAGGACGCATGCGGGTGAAGAGCAAATTCCGCTTGAACAGCTAGCTGAGTATGTACGGGGGCTGTAATCTTGTGCGTAGGCTAAGAATTGCAATTGATATCGACGATGTTCTAGCAGAAAATGCAATCGGGTTTGTGGCATTTAGTAATGAACGGTGGGGCACACGATTGAGAGTTGATGACTATAGCGAACATTGGTCAGAGATGTGGCATGTTGATAGCGAGGAGGCAGAACGGCGTGCTCATGTCTTTCACGACTCTGGTGCGATAAAGGGATATGCTCATATAGGGGGGGCGGAGGAGGTGCTTAGAAACATGTCGCAGGTGCATCATCTCATGGTGGCTACTTCGCGTCGCTTGCAGGTGCAAAGCGATACACTGCTTTGGATCGAGGAGCATTTTCCAGGGGTTTTCGCCAGTTCTGCGGTCTACTTCTCTGGCCTATGGGATACGGTGCACGAGGACTCTCATAAACTGACAAAAACAGAGTTAATCACGCAAATTAATGCTGATGTTTTAATTGATGATCAGTTGAAACATTGTTTAGCTGTTTCCGAGACTGGTCGTAACGCCATCTTATTTGGTGATTATACTTGGAATAGGGCAGATAGCTTGCCGGATAGGGTGGTGCGATGCCATTCGTGGTCAGAAGTGGAGGTGGAAATTGAGCGAATTGCCAATAGCTAGCTTGCGAGACCGGATCTATATTCTCATGGCGCAGCTACCTGACGACAAGGTGACGACGTACGGTGACTTGGCAGCACTGTCTGGACACCCATACGCAGCGCGAACTGTGGGCGGGATAGCGCATGGTGGCCCAGAGAATTTGCCGTGGCATCGCCTAGTGAACGCGAAAGGTGGCTTGGCGGTAGGTTTTCCGGGTGGGCAAGGTGTGCAAAGGCAGCTACTTGAACAAGATGGTATTTATTGCGATGAGAGGTGGCGGATAATTGATTTTGAGGAACGACGATGGCGGCCGAAACTATAAAAGCAAAATTACCCCTAGTTGTTATCGCGGGGCCGACTGCTAGTGGTAAGACCTCGCTAGCGATTCGCCTGGCAAAACAGTATAATGGCGAAATAATTTGTGCCGATAGCAGAACAATATATCGAGACATGGATATTGGTACAGCAAAGCCGACTATGGCTGAGCGAGAAGCCGTGCCCCATTGGGGCCTTGATTTGGTCAGCCCGGGCGAGACATTTAGCGCCGCACAGTTTAAGGAGTATGCTCTGCAAAAAATAAGTGAAATTCGCTCTCGGGGGCGTTTACCATTTCTTGTTGGCGGCACGGGCCTCTATATCGATGCAGTAATTTTTGATTTTCAATTTGGAGCTCCTCCTGATCCTACTTTACGGCATGAGCTAGAAAAAAGGACAGTAGCCGAGTTACAATATTATTGTAGTATACACAACATAAAATTACCAGAAAATGACAAAAATAAACGCCATCTTATACGTGCTATTGAACAAAAAATAAAAATAACAGATATGAATTTATGATTAGAGATAATAATATCGTTGTAGGTATAGCAACAAATAAGGAAATATTACGAACAAGAATTGTGCTCAGATCTGAACAATTATTTTTAAATAATGTTGTAAGCGAAGCAATGCTATTGGCCCGAAAATATGGCTGGGATAATGAGGCTATGACAGGTAATATCTATCCGTTGGTCCGAGAGTTTTTGAATAAAAATATTACCGAAAGTGAATTAAAGCGGCAATTTGTTGTAGCTGATTGGCAGTTGGCGAAGAGACAGATGACATGGCTACGGCGTAACCCGTTTATCATGTGGGCGACGCTTGACTCTGCTGAACACTATTTGTCACAACTTTTGGCTCAGGCGTAAAATTTATGGTACAATTTTAAATACATGATTGATGCGCTGTTCGGCTCAAAAACGAGGGTGAAGTTACTACACCTGTTTTTAGCGAACCCTGAAAAATCGTTTTATGTTAGAGAGATTACGCGATTGATCGGCGAGCAAATTAACTCGGTACGGCGTGAACTATCAAATATGCTCAGAGTCGGAGTCATTGTTTCGAATAATTATGACAATAAATTGTATTACGCTGCGAATCAGCAGTACGCATACTTTACGCCACTAAAGATGATTTTTGCCGATGAACGACCGAGTGAGCAGGCTGACCATAACAAAAAGAACAGTATACCATGGGTGAGCGATATTGCTCGGCTGTCCGGACTGAAGATCGCTATAGTTGCCGGTGCGTTAGTGCGTGGATCGACGAGTCGGGTTGATATACTGTTAGTTGGTCGACTATCGGAGTCGAGAGTTGGTGTCGCTATTAAGAAAATTGAAAAAGCCGAGAGGAGAGAGCTGAATTATGCTGTAATGAGCTATGATGATTTTTACTATCGTCTGAGTGTTAGAGATAAGTTTGTGATGGAAATAATGAATAGTAAGCACTCGGTTGTGGTAGATGCAGAGAGCATACTAGGATAAGGAGACGTATATGTTTGAAGTGGAATACAAAGGTGCAAATAATGTTATTTTTACAACGAAAATGGTAAAAATTGCGTTTGATCCAGCGTTATCGCTGGTTGGACTTAAGGATAGCCTTGGGGCACAGGATGTTGAGATATTGTCAGAGGATAGATTTGCCGTAAGTAATGTAACACCACGGTTACTCTTCAGCGGTCCGGGTGAATATGAGGTCGGCGACGTATCTCTGAAAGGGGTGGCAGCCTGGCGACACATTGATACGGAAACTGATGTTAAAAAATCAACGATTTACCGTTTAGCAATTGGTGGTGTGCGTGTTGTGATTATAGGTAACGTTGCCCCAAAATTGTCAGAGTCTCAGCTAGAGGAGATTGGTGTCGTTGATGTTGTTGTGATACCGGTTGGCGGTGGTGGTTACACGCTTGACGCGACATCTGCGGCTCATATGGTACGCCAGCTGGAGCCGAAAGTAGTTATCCCAGTGCATTATGCTGATGGCGCGCTACACTATGAAGTGCCGCAAGACGACCTGTCAGTGTTTGTTAGCGAAATGGGCGTGGAGACTGTTGACGCTGGGCCAAAGTGGAAGGTGAAGGGAGTGACATCTTTACCCGAACAACTCTCAATCATTACTGTCGCGCGGAGCTAGGCTGGTCGATACGTTGCACTAATAAACCCCCTCCTTATTTGGAGGGGGTTCGAGCTTAGGCGGTTTTTGTCTGTATCGGGCGTAACAGCCCTTTCTTTTTAAGAGTACGAATTGCTTGAGTACTCAGAACCAACGTGACTTTTTGACCATCTACTACAAGAGTTTTCTTCTGTAGGTTTGGCTTAAAAGTGCGCTTGGTACGGCGAAGGGAAAAGCTAACGTTGTGACCGTATTGCTTGCCCTTGCCGGTTAGTTCGCATCGTGATGCCATTTCCAACCTCGCTTTATATTAACTAAACAATCTATCGTATTGTAGCGGTATTTCTATAATTAGTCAAGGTGTTATAATGGTAATCATGGATTTGGCATATTTAGGTATGGTCTTGGTGGTTATTCTCGTCTCAATGACGCTACACGAGGCGATGCATGCGTTTATGGGCTATTTCCTTGGAGACGACACAGCCAAGGCAGAGGGGCGGCTGACATTAAACCCGCTGAAGCATATTGATCCGTTCATGACGCTTTTATTGCCACTATTGCTGGCTGTGTTGGGACTGCCAATTTTTGGTGGTGCTCGGCCGGTGCCATTTAATCCTCAGCGCGTGCGACACGGTGAATGGGGCGCAGCGTTTGTAGCGTTTGCTGGGCCACTGACTAATTTGTTTTTAGCGTTTTTAGCGTTTGGCGTGGGTGTCATCAGCGGGGTTATTACTAGCGGCGGGCTGATTCAAAATACATTAGTGGGGCAAATCATTAGCCTCGTCGTGTTGGTTAATTTAGGTTTTTTCGTGTTTAATATGTTGCCGCTGCCACCACTTGATGGGTCGCGGGTGCTGTACGCGCTTGCTCCAGAGGGTGTGCGCCGTGGCATGGAGTGGATTGAGCGCTACGGGGTAATGGTGGTGTTTATCATTGTTATGATTGGACAGGCGGCAATTGGGCGAATTATGACGTTCGCTACGAACGGTATTATCCAATTCTTTTGCGTGATTTTTGGTGTATAATAGAGATAGCCTCAGGTAAGCGGGCGCATATGATTTTCCTAACATCATATGATAGGGAGTCCTAATGGTCAGTCATCGTGGTGACTGGTTGCGGATACCCACCTTGCATTTATGCGGGGGAATATCACGCGCTTGCACTGCTTGGGGCTTTTATGATGTATAATAATAGGGCAGCCTACTAAGCGATCGCTTGGCAGTGAAGCCAAGAGGAAAGTCCGGGCAGTAAAGGACACCGACAGTCGCTAACGGCGACCGGGGGTAACCCTAGGGAAAGTGCCACAGAAACAAAACTACCTTTGTGGCAATAGACACAAAGGAAAAGGTGAAACGAGTAAGGTAAGAGCTTACAGTCCTCGGTGGTGACATAGAGGAGAGGTAAACCCTGTCGACTGCAAGGAGGCCTACAAATGAGTTGTCCGCTCGTAGGCCGATAACCGCTTGATTTACCTGGCAACAGGTAAACTAGATAGATGATCGCTCGCGACAGAACCCGGCTTATCGGTAGGCTGTAAACTAAAACCTTCTCTCAGCGGAGAAGGTTTTAGTTTACTGAAAGCACTTTCTTATAGTGCTGCTTTAACAATTGCGGTAAAGGCCGTAGGTTCGTTAACGGCTAACTCTGCCAACACTTTTCGATCAAGCTCAATATTCTTTGCCTTGAGAGCAGCCATGAGCCTGCCGTACGTTGTGCCCTCTTGGCGAGCGGCTGCGTTAATCCGGGTAATCCACAGGCTGCGGAGGTCTCGTTTTCTGTTGCGTCGATCACGATAGGCATATTGCAGAGCTCTAATTACCCCTGCTTTGCTAAGCGAAAGCTACGAGTTCGATTGTGCTGCATGCCTTTAGCGGCTTTTAGAATTTTCTTGTGCTTTGCGTGTCCAGGGACGCCTCGTTTTACCCTCATAGATTAAACTCCCATCGCTCGTCGGGCATTTTTTGCCATTGAGCCTGTTACTTTTGCTGTTGTATTAATTGCCCGCTTACGGCTTTTTGATTTCTTGGCTAAGAAGTGACCGCCAAATGCACGTTGACGAGTTAACTTGCCAGAGCTCGTTAACTTAATGCGCTTTGCGGTACCTTTGTGGGTCTTTAGTTTTGGCATTATTTACTCCTTATTACCACACTCAGATTGCGACCAGCCATCTGAGGTTTTTGTTCTAGAATTGCCTCTTCCTCAAGCTGATCAGTGATTTTTTGGATCAATTCGTAACCGATTTCTTTATGCGCCATCTCGCGACCTTTATAGACGACTTGGATACGGACCTTGTGCCCATTGGCGAGAAAGTCTCGTATTTTGCGCAGCTTGACTTCGAGGTCGCCAGCGCCAATCTTCAGGCCAAAGCGCATTTGCTTGAGATCGCCGACTTTTGCCGCGCGCTTGTTGCGCTGCTGGTCTTTGATCTTCTGATATTGGAACTTGCCCCAGTCAATAATTTTGGCGACTGGTGGATTGGCATTTGGTGATATTTCAACGAGATCAAGTCCCGCATCCTCCGCCGCTTGAAGGGCGTCGCGCAGGGGCATTATCCCCAACTGTTCACCATCAGAACCAACAACGCGCAGTTCCCGAGCACGGATCGCTCCGTTGATACGAATTGATTTATTAATCTCCTAGCTCTCCTTTTGAAGCAATTTTAGATTAATTTCATCAGTCATTGTATCAGGTATAAGGGTGGATTTCAAGCGCTAGGTCGGGATAATCTGCCGGTATTGTAGGCTTTCGGCGACATGAGGAATGGTTATTTCTAGTGATGACTCAAGATCAGCGATAGTGCGAGCGACCTTGATAACTTTGAAATAGCCACGAGCGCTTAGGTCAAGCTTTTTGGCGGCTGCAAGGAGAAATTGCTTGGCCTCAGCCGTTAGTGCAGCTATTTTATCAACGCTACTACTATCTATATCAGCGTTGTATTTATTACTATTACTGTATCTGTTAGTTTGTAGTGTACGGGCTACCTTAATCATATTTTCAAACTGTTTTTGTTGTGAATCCGACGATGACTTACGGGACAACAAATCTTCATGTGCGACGCGGGAAACATTGATTGTTAGATCAATACGATCAAGGAGCGGGCCAGATAATCGTTTCTGATAGTTCAAGATTTGTGTCGATGAGCAACGGCAACTTTTTTCTGGATCGCCCAGATAACCACATGGACAAGAGTTCATCGTGGCAACTAACATAAAATTGGCGGGGTAGTAGTATTTACCTTGGGCGCGGGAAATTATGATCTGCTTATCCTCAAGCGGCTGACGAAGCGACTCCAATGTAGTTCGTGGATATTCTAATAATTCGTCTAAGAAAAGTGTGCCGTGGTGCGCGAGACTAATTTCGCCGGGCGTGGCCTTTGCACCACCACCAATCATTGATATGCGGCTTGCGGTGTGGTGTGGTGTGCGAAATGGTCGGTCGATAACGATATCATGACTAACTTGATTGCCGTCAAGATTGTGGAGTTTTGTCACCTCGATAATCTCAGTGTCAGATAGCGGCGGTAGGAGCGAATTGAGTGCGCGTGCTAACATGGTTTTGCCGGATCCCGGTGGTCCGGACAGCAAAATATTGTGCCTACCCGCGACGGCAATGGCGACGGCTCGCTTGGCCTGCTCTTGTCCGCGGATGTCATCAATGATGATGCCGCGTTTCTTTTGGCGATATTGCTGCTTTGTTTTTACTGCGGGTTGGATGAGTTTTTCTTGTTTGAGGTGGAGGAATAATTCCGTTAGATTATTGATGGGGATAATAGTAATGTCGGGGATGAGCAGGGCTTGTTTGCTGTTGGAGGCTGGTAGGTATATGGTTGAGATACCGTGTTGTTTGGCGGTTTCGGCGATGGTGATGGCCGAGCGAATGGGGCGAAGACTACCATTGAGTGCCAATTCACCAGCAAATAGCGCTCCCTCTAGGGCGGTTTGAGGAAGTTGTTTGCCAAGGCAGAGAATTGCGAGGGCTATTGGTAGGTCGAATTGCGTACCGTCTTTTGGTAGTTCTGCTGGAGCGAGATTGATGGTAATTTTACCTTTTGGAAAATCAAGTAGCGAGTTCTTGATGGCGCTGCGAACGCGATCGCGTGATTCATCGATTGCTTTGTTGCCAAGTCCGACGATTTGTAGTCCAGGTAGTCCTCGTGATATGTCGCCTTCAATTTCAATAAGCTGACCGTGAAAGCCATATGGTGTCGCTGAAACTACCTTGCTAACCATATACATAGTAAAGCATAGATGACTAGACTTGAAAAGGGAAGGTTGCTATAATTCAAGGCAGATTGATGGGGCTGATATAGCTTTCGACAATTGGACTTTATCAGGATGTTCTGCGAGCCGACGATACGCGTAACGTATGTTTTAGTTGCAAAGTCTAAACTTGCAGGTGTATTTGCTAGCTTAAAGAGCGTTTTCACTCCGATGGCTGCTGCACCAGTCGCTGCTTAATTTAAGCGACCGCCCTTGCTTTGCGGCAACAGGCAAAGCCTAGGGTGTCATATGTATGTTGCTGGCTGCATGTTCGGAAGCGGCGGACATGCGGGACTTTCTCCGCGTAACGAAGCTTGGTTTTTTCGACTCATTTTTTAGCCAGGTGACGTTATAAAATTTTTAGATGAGCCTATGCTCGTAGACGAATATCATGATACCAGTTGGACCCGGGGGCGGTACCCGGCAGCTCCACCATATAGTGATATATCGACCCAGGGTGGTCGATTATTTTTTATCGTAATCAGTGAGAATGCAGCTCGAGCGTGTTGCCAGGAGACGAAAACAACCACCTGCGAGTAGTGGTTGTTTTCAAAAAGTGGAGTTTTACGTGTGCTGTTTATTTTTGGCCCCTGATAAGTTGTGTATAACTTTTTTATTCAGAAGCTACCCCTATAGTAAATGATAAAAATGGTTATGTCAATAATTTTTGAGAAAAAATCTAGGTAAAAAATACCACATAATTTAGAGGGTTAGTGAAGCAGTTTGATGAAAAATATAGGTTGTTGCCGGACGAGACGGTTGAACCCAAATGGTTCCTAGTTGGTGCCCCACACAGCCAGTGTCCTACCCGCGAGATGGCGAAACGGGATACGCTGAGGGCCTGGTTGTTTTGGTGTTTTATTTGTATAAACGTTCAGCGAGCTGTATCAATTACTAGATTATTTGTTGGATTCATGATGTCGTATGGGGTGACTATACAAGAACTATGAATTAGCGGGCGGTACAGCAAGCATATGTTTATATTACAATGTTGTGTATAAAACATTTTATAGAATATAACAGATGAAAATATATAAAGATTATTACAAAAATGTTATAAATACAACATATTTTTTATGTGAAGTATTGACCGATAAACATATACATGATAGTATTAGTACAAGCTTTTAAGAAAATAAAAAGCAAAAATCAGTACAATAATAACAACATTAACAATTTACGTGACCGAATTCACAGTAACGCATGTCGTTTGGTGTATAGTCGGCAGCAGTATGAAGCCGGAATAACAAAAGATTATTCCGCCATAGTGTTGCCGATGCTCCGCCGAACTTGTGATTATTAACGTGTATAGTTAATAGTTGCGATGTAACGCGTTGAGCGCGCGTATAATTAGTACCACTGCACTCCAGTTAATCCTTGGTAGGTGATTAGCAATGAGACTACTGGATGTGCAGGATGAGGAACGTTGCGCAAGGACATGCTCCGAAATTCGGAGCGGTCAGTTGCCCTGAGCGGCGGACTTTGAACAGGTGACCGCGCCCTAATAGTTATTGAATGCGGCGGATGGTTCACCTGATCATACAATGGTTCGTCGCCTGGGCTCCCTTGGTCTATGATATAGTGTGAGTATGAAGTGTCGGTATGTTGCTATAGTCGCGGCGCTGGCTGTGACAGCGGATGTCGTATTGGTGCACACGGTGACGCCAATGAGCGTCGGTCCGTTGGGCATCCTAGTGTTTTTCGTATGTCTGTATGTAGCAACTGCGTCGTGCTGTTATTTAGTGATGGTCGCGGCGAGGCGTGTGGCAATGCGTGTTGTTCGACATAATATGTATCGTGGCTTGGCCTCGGTAACGCCGTTGAAATTATATGATTATGCGAGTATTGTCGGTCTCATACCAATTATCTTACTTGGCATGCAGTCGCTTGGCGGTGTTACGGCGTGGGATATTTTGCTTTTGGCACTTTTTTTGAGCCTTGGTTGTTTTTATATACACAAACGATTTTAGAGCGTAGGCACTCCATTAGTAACGTGGTACAATATAGATATGAATCCAGAGTTGCCTCAAGTGCGTCCACCAGTTGAGAATTTACCATCTACTTCAAGCGGTGAGGTTCGGCTTGATGGTGATACAAATCAGGTAGAGACTGAGAGACGCTCCGCCGAACGCCCAGCGGTGAATGTGGCGAACTCACAGATGCCAGCAACAGTACTACCGACTGTTCCGGTGCCAGCGCCTCCAGTGGTACAGGCTCCTGCATCGACGACGTCAACTGACGATACGCCGCTGATAGCTAGTGACGATGATTTGATTGAGAAGGAGTGGGTTGACAAATTGAAGCGGATTATTACTTTGACAAGGGATGATCCGTACGAGCGAGCGCGGGTAATTGCGCAACTACAGGCCGACTACCTCAAAAAGAGGTACAACAGGGAGATGGGCCAATCGAACGGGTAGGAATATGGATAGCGGACCGTTAATTACTGGTTTTATTGTCGTCGTGGTGCTAGCGATCGGTGTGATGATTGTTACACTGCAGTATCGCAAGATGCTGCGAGAGGCAAAGAATTATGAGCGTGGGCTAAAAATGGTGCCACTGCTAATTCATTTGCCGCCATCAAGTGAAGATATTGACGGGGCGAGCCGTGACCAGCGTGATCTAACGGAAGAGATTCTGAGCCAGGCGCAAGTGATGTATAACATTATATCAAGTACGGCAACGAAAGGATTTAAGAGTCGACTCTATGGGCAGCGCCATTTGTCGTTTGAGATTATTGCGCGTGGCGGTTTGGTGCATTATTATGCTGTCGTACCGACGGTACTGGTTGATGTAATTCGCCAAGCGATTGCGGCAGCTTATCCGGCGGCGCGGTTGGAAGAAGTGGCTGATACGAATGTGTTTAGTAAAATTGGCAAGATGAGCGGGACAATTGGCGGCGAATTCTCGCTTCGTAAGTCGTTCGTCTATCCTATCGCAACATATCAGGAGTCAAAGCGAGATGCGTCGCGGGCGCTACTGAATGCCATGTCGGCGGCGACAAAAGACGATGGTATCGGCTTGCAGTTCTTGGTTCGGCCGGCGCGGGAGGGTTGGTCGCGTGCCTCAGAAGAGCATGTTGAGAAAATGAAGAAGAATAAGGGCAAGAAATCAACGAAGGTGGCGGGCGTTGATATCTCAATGGTCGGGGACATTTTTGAGGCGTTGTGGAAACCGCCACAGTCGGCAAAAGAAAAAGAAGGCGAGATCAAGCCCGAGGATAAACAGCTATCGTCACTAGAGCAGGCAGAGGTTGATGCCGTTAGCGAGAAGACGCGTTATCCGGCGTATGAGGTATTGGTGCGGGTGGTAATTTCATCAAATACTGCCGCTCGTTCACAGGTGCTGCTTAAAAATATTATCGCTGCGTTTGCGATGTTTGACTCGCCACGCAATAACGGTTTTCGTTTTTCGTTGACAAATAATATTGAGGAAATGACTACGGCGTATATTATGCGGTTTTTCCCGCAGCATATTCGCAGTAATATCCTTAATAGTGTCGAGATGGCGACTCTGTTTCACTTGCCGAGCGCAACTGCCATTCCAACTTCACAGGTTAAGCGGCAGATGTCCAAGCAGGTTGATGGGCCGACTGATGTCTTGGACGAGGGACTATTGATTGGCTACAACGAATTTCGTGGTACGAAAAAGCCAATTCGTATCGGTACGAAGGACCGCCGCCGCCACGTTTACATCATTGGTCAGACTGGTGTTGGTAAGTCGGTATTGCAGGAAAATATGGCGTATCAAGACATGATGGATGGCCGAGGATTTGCGCTGATTGATCCGCACGGTGATTTGGTCGAGTCGCTCATGGGGAAGGTGCCGAAAGAGCGAGTGGAAGATATTATCTATTTCAACCCCGCCGATATGGAAAACCCGATTGGTCTCAATATGTTTGAATTCGACAGTCCGGATCAAAAGGACTTTCTGGTGCAGGAAGCGATTAACATGCTGTATGGGCTGTACGATCCGGGGCATACCGGTATTGTGGGGCCACGGCTTGAGCATATTTTTCGTAACTGTGCGCTGCTGTTAATGGCGGATCCGGCGGGTGGAACATTTATTGATGTGCCGAAGTGTCTCATTGACCCAGAATTTGTGAAGAGCAAGCTGAAGTACGTCACTGATCCGCAGGTGATTGATTTCTGGACGAAGGAATTTCCGGCCTCACAGCGATCAAATGAGGCCGGTGAAGTGATATCGTGGGTGGTCTCGAAGTTTGGCCCATTTATCTCTAACGATTCAATGCGTAATATCATCGGTCAGACAAAATCAGGATTTAACATCCGCGAGATTATGGATAATAAGAAGATTCTGCTGGTTAATCTGTCGAAAGGTAAGCTTGGTGAGCTCAATGCCAAGCTACTAGGAATTATCTTTATCATGAAGTTCCAGGCGGCAGCTATGTCGCGGGCTGATATCCCGGAAGAGCAGCGTGAAGACTTTTCACTATATGTTGACGAGGTGCAGAACTTTGCAACTGATAGTTTTGAATCAATTTTGTCTGAGGCGCGAAAATATAAGCTGAGCCTGATAATGGGTAACCAGTTTATGACACAGCTAACGGAGAAGATTCGTGAGGCTATTATTGGTAACATTGGTACGGTTATCTCGGGGCGTATTGGTATCACCGACGCGGAATTGATGGTCAAGAAGTTTCAGCCAGTGTTTGACATTGATGATTTATCAAAGCTACCAAATTTCCAGTCGATCGCTTCGGTGATGATCAATAATGTGCCGTCGGCGCCGTTTAGTATGAACTGGGTGCCACCGATGGGGCAGGTTAACAATCAGCTTCGCGATGCGTTGGTACGACTATCGGCAGCGAAGTACGGCAAACCACGTGCGGTGGTTGAGAAGGAGATATTTGAGCGGCTTGGTCGTAATAAAAAGCCAGCAGCTCCATCGACTGGACCATCACTCAATCGGCCGACTGCAAAGGGAGGCTCATCTTTCCTTGATGAGTGGTTATCAAAACGTCAACAACTGGGTGGTGGTAAGCCAGGGGCTATGGGTACCGGTCCGAGTGCTGGTCAGCCTCGACTGGGTGCGCCATCGCCGCTAGCTCCCCAGCCGGGGCAGCCAGCTACATCGCGATTAGCATCGCCGACCCCGGGCTTGGTGAGTGCGAAGCCGCAATTAGCTTCTACGCGGCCGCCACAGATTGGACAAGGCGCTGCGCCACAAGGTATTGCTATGCCAGCCCCGCCAGCTGGCCAGACGCCGCAGGGAGTTGGTACTTCGTTGAACGGGCTATCGGGGCGGCCAATAGACATGTCTCATCATGATGATGATTCACGATCGCTAGATCGACATCCGGCATCCGCGCCAACAGTGGCTGGTTCGGATGGGGCTGCGCAGACCGCGCCGCTATCAATCGCTGATAGAATGGCAGCGGAGCTGCAGCAGGCACAACCGCAAAATCGCCTCGACTTGCGTGGCGATAATAACGATAATGGTGAAGTATCAATCAAGCTACGCTAGGCGTGGGCCAAGCTATCTTTTGTTGAGGAAGCCAACGCGAGCGTACTCAATAATGGCGCCGATAATCCAACCACAACCAAAGAGAATGATGGTTTCTGATCCAGAGAGAACGTAGCCGTAGTGGCGGGCGACAAAGTAGATGACGACTGAGGAAATCGCACCGAGTGCGCCGGCAATAATGAGGTTCGGGCGTGCGACGGTGCTACCGATAGCTTCGCTGGCTTTTTCAACGGCTGGGTTGTGGATGACCTTGCTAAAGGTGCGTGAAGCTGGCGGTAGTTCGCTTTGCATTTTTTTCATGGTTTTCCGGTAGCTATCGGTACGGTCGGCTTTGGTGATCTGGCGAGGTGTTTCTGGAGCTGCTGGCTTCTCCGTTTCAGCGGTTTGGCTTGCCTCAGCTTGCTCTAATGCTTCACGGTGAGCTTCGTCGATACCTTCGTGTTGCTGTTCGACGGCCCGCTCGGCCCGCTCCTCTAACTTTTCAGCTGCTGATCGTTCTACTTCGCCGGCTGACTGTTCAAGTTCGCCAGCGTTTTTTGCTAGCTCTGGATTAGCCCCATGAATTTTTTCTGACATATTTACCCTCCCTATGTTATAACGTTCCCGCCGTAATATCGCGGCGAATGATGTGGACCTCTTTACTCAGTTGTCGCGAGCGGCAATAGAAGAATGTAATAACAGCCGCAATGATACCGGCAAATAACATGTTTTCTCCAGGGCCGGTTCGCGGCAGGGTAGCGACGGTCTGCTCGACGACCTTTGGCGTTGGGCAGTTGACAACAATTTCGACACTGGTACCAAAGACGTTTGTCATACGGCAGTCATACGATGACGGGTCGCTGGTGCCGCGTGGTTTAGCCGAAAGCTGACCCTTGAGCTGGACGACGTAGGTCATAACCTTTTGCTCGCCTGGTTTGAGGGTGACTCGTGGCCAAGAAAGAGTGCGCTTTTCCTTATCAAAGGTGCCACCACCATTGTCATAGATATCGGCATATTCTAGCACGTCGGATAGTTCGTCTTTTAGATCAACTGTTGCTGGAGCTTTGCCTTCGTTTTTAGCGGTTAGCTTATACTCAATGCGGTCGCTGGCATTGGCTTTTTTCTTGGTGGCATCACCGCCGGAGGTTAGGTTATGCGCTGCCTTGGTGCGGGTAACCTGGGCTTTACAGGTTGTGTCTTTGACCCAAATTGTGGCGTCGCCTGGGCACGGCTGGCAGTCGGGATGGTCTATCGGCAGGCTTGGGTTAAGTGGACAGCGTGGTTTTGGACTGATCGTAACGGTTGAAGCACAGGCACTATTCGTCTGGTCACCGAGGCTGGTGTGGACGATAACGGACACGGTATACGTGCCGTCCTTGTCGAGTGTGTGCTGTAATGACGTGCTCGTAGCAGTGGTATTGACACGTTTGCGGAGCACCTCGGTGCCGGCTGAGTTTTTAATGATAAAGGTATAGCCAGCGATAGTCGCACCGTTTTGGACATCGCCATACGCTGTCATCGAGACTTTGGTACGGTCGGTGACGACGGGTCGCTCAAGTAATTTACAAGCGGCGGTTGGTTTCGGTTTTTGTTTTGGCAACTCTTTGAGCATGATGTTAGCGCAGGCCTTCATGATGGCAAACGGTTTACCTTCACTGGTCGTACCGACAAATGATTTATACCATGAACCTGAGCCGCTGCGGTTGCGCCCGGTGTCAAATTCAGCCATTGGTCGCGAATATAGCGTCAGGCTACCAACCTGAAACTGAACCTCTCCGCGCTGAAGGCCGAAGCGTGAGACACGGCTCCAGGACTGCCAGCCGTTATCGCGGCCGCTGCTGCGAGTACTGATCTCAGAGTCGCGAGCACTCGCCAAGTTCTCGCGTGTGATGCCAGCGTGCTGCAGCATGTCACGATAATTTTGCGAGTTATTGTCCCACGCGGCGAGCAGCTGTGATTTCGTATGAATACCGCCATAAACAAGGTCTGAAGCATTGGCGGCATTGGCAGATTCAGGTGGTTGGAAAACGGCAAATGACTGCACGATGAGCGCTAGGGCGGTCAGAATGAGACCGGTTTTGCGAGTGATTTCCTCTTTGTGGAGGCGTTTCGCGTAAAAGCCGAGCTCTTGGATGAGGCTTGGGCTAAACGCGAGGTGGGAGACGATTTTCTTAAACATGTCGTTCCTTATTTTCCATTAGTTTTATGTTTTCGTAAAAATTCCGTCTCCACTATAGCACAGTGATCGCTTTTACGCAAATAGCTTGAGTGAACACTTTTTTTGCGGTATAATGGGGGAGTTGTAAATAGCTGACAAATCAGAAATAGTGAGGGAAGCATGGCTAAACAAACAGATAAGCAAGCCTACGATGGCTCGCAAATCCAGGTTTTGGAGGGTCTCGAACCGGTGCGTAAGCGGCCAGGAATGTACATTGGTAGCACGGGATATGATGGTATTCACCATTTGATCAAGGAGATCGCTGATAACTCAATTGACGAGGCAATCGCGGGCCATGCGACGAGAGTAGAGGTGGTGCTGTTAGAAGACGGTGGTGTGCAGGTGACTGATGATGGGCGCGGTATTCCGGTTGATAAACATCCAAAAACTGGTTTGTCTACTCTAGAAACGGTGCTGACAGTACTGCATGCTGGCGGTAAGTTTGGCGGCGGTGGCTACAAAGTGTCTTCTGGACTTCACGGCGTAGGCTCAAGCGTGGTAAACGCGCTTTCAACCAAAATGATCGCTGAAGTAGTGCGTAATGGTCAGCTGTACCGCGTGGTGTTTGCAACTGGTGGTATCGCTGAACCACTGAAGAAGGTTGGTAAAACCGATCGGTCAACCGGAACGCGCATAATATTCTACCCAGATCCAACGATTTTTAAGGAGACGGTGGAGTTTGACTATAAGTGGGTGGTTAGTTATCTGCGCCACCAGGCATACCTCACCAAAGGCGTGCACACCTCGGTTATCGACAATCGAACAGGTGAGCGACAGTCATTTTACTTTGAGGGCGGTATTCAGAGCTACGTGAAGCACCTCAACATTGGCAAAGATGTTTTATCAAACGATGTCTTTTATGTTGAGAAACAGGTTGAAGATTGCATGGTCGAGATTGCCGTACAGTATAATGATACTTACATTGAGACAGTAAAGCCGTTCGCCAATAACGTGCTAACACCAGATGGCGGCACACACTTGATCGGTTTTCGCTCAGCATTAACCAGGGTTATCAACGACTACGCGCGTAAGAATGGCCTACTGAAAGAAAAGGAAGATAACCTGACCGGTGACGACATTCGTGAGGGTCTGACGGCAATTATCTTAGTCAAGCTGCCCGATCCGCAGTTTGAAGGTCAGACCAAGAACAAACTTGGTAATCCAGAAATGCGCCGCTATGTCGAGCAGGTGATGAACGAGTATTTTGCGTATTATCTCGAGGAGAACCCGAGTATTGCTAAGAAAATTGTCGGCAAGGCGACCTTGGCGGCCCGGGCGCGTAAGGCGGCGCGAGCAGCCCGTGACAATGTGATCCGTAAGGGCGCACTTGATGGTATGGGGCTGCCGGGTAAACTGTGGGATTGTTCAAGCAAAAGCCCGAGTGATAGCGAGATTTATATTGTTGAGGGTAACTCAGCAGCGGGTTCAGCCAAAGAGGGCCGTGACAGTAAAACCCAGGCGATTTTGCCACTTCGTGGTAAGGTGCTGAATACTGAACGAGCGCGACTTGATAAAATGTTCGCTAATAAAGAGATTGTGGCGATGATTCAGGCATTTGGTGTTGGTATCGGTGATCAGTTTGACATCAATGGTCTGCGTTACCACAAAATTATCATCATGACCGATGCTGATGTTGACGGTAGTCATATCGCGACGTTGCTTTTGACATTCCTGTTTCGCTATATGAAAGAGGTGGTTGAGGGTGGCTATGTGTACCTCGCCAAGCCGCCGTTGTACTCCATCAACCGTGGGCAGAAGAAAATCTACGCATATGACGAGGCGGAGAAAGACAAAGTATTGGCAGGTCTTATCGCTGAAAAGAAGGAACGCGGTACGGTCATTGACGATGAGCAGGATGTCACCAAGCAGGCTGGCGTGACAATTTCACGATTTAAGGGTCTTGGTGAGATGGATGCCGACCAGCTGTGGGAGACAACGATGAATCCAGAAAATCGTGTATTGATTCAGGTCAGTGTGGAAGACGCCGAAGAGGCGGATGCGATCTTTACGCGGTTGATGGGCGATGACGTGAGTTTGCGCAAAAACTTTATTCAAAGCTGGGCAAAAAATGCTAACTTGGAGGATTTGGATATTTAATCATGAGTGATCAGGACAAACAGATACAATCAACCAGTGACCACGAGTCAATTGAGGCAACACCAGACATGATAGCCGAGGCATCAGCAGGCTTAGAGCGACGTCGACTCGAACATGTGATGCAGGATAATTTCTTCCGCTATTCAATGAGCGTTATCGTTGATCGTGCACTGCCAGATGTGCGTGACGGTCTGAAGCCGGTGCATCGCCGTATTTTGTATTCAATGAACCAAAACGGTAACCGTAGTACTGCAAAATTCGTCAAGTCAGCGCGCATCATTGGTGATGTAATGGGTAAATATCACCCGCACGGTGACTCAGCGATTTATGATTCGATGGTGCGTCTGGCGCAAGATTGGGCGATGCGCTATACCTTGGTGCAGGGCCAAGGAAATTTTGGCTCAATGGACGGAGATCCACCAGCCGCTCACCGTTATACTGAGGCGCGACTCGACAAGCCAGCTGAAGAACTACTAACTGACATCGAGAAAGAAACGGTTGATTTCAAGGATAACTTTGATGGTTCAGAGCGTGAGCCAATCGTGCTGCCGGCAAAATTACCAAACCTGCTACTGAACGGTCAGATTGGTATTGCTGTTGGTATGGCGACGAGTATCCCGACGCATAACCTGGGCGAGTTGGTGGATGCGACGGTTGAGCTGATCAATAATCCTGAAGCGACGGTTGATGATTTACTGAAGCACGTTAAGGGTCCGGATTTTCCGACGGGGGCGATTGTCTATGGGGGCGCGCCGATGCGTCAGGCATATGCGACCGGTCGCGGTAGTGTAATGATGCGGGCAGTGGCGGAGATTCAGGAGACCAAGAAGGGGCGGCATCAGATCGTTGTCACGGAAATCCCATATGGTGTAAATAAAGCAACACTAATCGAAAAAATTGGTGAACTTCACAAGGAAAAGAGAGTGCAGCTGGCTGACTTGCGCGATGAAAGTTCTCGAGGTAAGGTCCGCATTGTCATTGAGTTGAAAAAGGATGCGTATCCAAAGAAAGTATTGAACCAGCTATACAAGCTGACAGCGCTCCAGACGAGTTTTAATTACAACATGTTGGCATTGGTTAATACCATGCAGCCACGGATTTTAGGCTTGCACGATATTTTGAGCGAATTTGTGAAACACCGCCAGACTGTGGTGCGCCGTCGTACTGAGTTTGAGCTGAAAAAAGCCAAGGCAAGAGCACATATTCTGGAGGGCTATAAGATTGCGCTGGATCATATTGACGAGGTGATCAAGACGATTCGTGCCTCAAAAACCCAGGATGAAGCGGAAAAGAATCTGCGCGCTAAGTTTGGACTCAGCGAGATCCAGGCCAAGGCTATTTTGGCAATGCAGTTGCGACGCCTGACTGGACTTGAGCGTGAAGCGGTCGAGAATGAACTTCGCGAACTTCTGAAGCTGATCGCAAGGTTAGAGGCTATCTTGGCCGACGAGCAAGAGATTTTGAACATCATCAAGACCGAGCTTCTAGAGATGAAGGAAAAGTATGGCGACGAGCGGCGTAGTAAAATTATCAACCATGAGCTGGGTAAGTTCTCTGATGAGGAGCTAATTCCAGATGAGGAAGCGGTCATTTTGCTAACCGGCGAGAATTACATCAAGCGGACCCTGCTCAGTGACTATCGCAAGCAAAACCGTGGCGGCAAGGGCAAGCGCGGCATGACCACCAAAGAGGAGGATATCATTGACCAGGTGGTGCCAGCAAATACCCATGACTATTTGTTGTTCTTTACGAATCGAGGTCGGATTTTCCGTCTGAAAGCGTATGAAGTACCAGCTGCCAGTCTCAGTGCTAAAGGTGTGGCGGCGGTGAACCTGCTCCAGCTACAGCCAGAAGAGAAGATCACCGCTATCATTAAACACGAGAAGAACGCTGGTGACCAGGGCTACCTATTTATGGCAACTAAGCATGGTACGGTGAAGAAGACTCCGCTTGGCGACTATGCCAATATCCGGACGAACGGGCTCATTGCTATTAAGTTAGACGAGGGTGACGAGCTACGTTGGATCAAGAAAACAGATGGCAAAAGTGATGTAATTATTTCAACATCAGCTGGTCAAGCGATTCGTTTCAACGAGCAGGATGCTCGGCCGATGGGTCGAGCGGCTCGTGGCGTACGCGGGGTGCGTCTACGTCCGAACGATTGCGTTGTTGGCATGGATATCGTTACCAGCGATGAGCAGACACTACTGGTCATTAGCGAAAAGGGCTTTGGTAAGCGCACGAAAGTGACTAACTTCCCAAGTCATAAGCGCGGTGGTGTCGGGATAAAGGCGGCAATCGTGACAGCAAAGACTGGCCCAATCATTTCAGTACAGACGATTGATCCGACGATGAACGAAGCACTGTTGGTATCGCAAAATGGTCAAACAATTCGTCTGGGCTTGAGTGACATCAAGTTGCTCGGTCGAACAACCCAGGGCGTAACGATTATGCGGTTGAGTGATGGTGACGCGGTGTCGTCGATTGGCCTAATGGAGAAGCGTCCAGACGAGGAGGATTAGCCAAGTGCCGATGCAATACATCCTGATACCGGGCATCGCGTGGTTTGTAGCGCAGTCATCAAAGCATCTGGCCCGGCTGTTTGGCCGTAATCGTCGAGTTACACAGTCGAACCCCCGTTCGCCGGTATTATTTTCGGGTGGTATGCCGAGCGCTCACAGTGCAACGGTGGTGTCGCTTGCGCTGACTATCGGCTACTACCAGGGATGGGAGAGTCCGCTGTTTGGCCTGGCTGCGTGGTTCGCGGCGATCGTATTGTATGATGCGGTGATGGTGCGGTTCTCCTCTGGACAGCAAGGTGACTTGCTCAATAGAGTGGTGCAAAAAGATTATCCAAAACTGTCAACGATTAGGGTGGCGCATGGTCATACACTGCCAGAAATGCTTGTCGGGGCGGCCGTGGGCACGGTTGTAACCTTTGTTGTAATTTTCGCTACAAGATAATTGCTAATAACCCTTGACCTGACCACTAATATCAGGTAAGATGAATATCAGTCTGGTTGCTGGAGTGCGAGCCAAGCGACAATCACGCTAATTTGTTAGGTGAAGCGAAAGCGGTACGCAAACCCGACTATGGTCTTTAACAATTTGATTGTGCAATATCATCGTCAGTTTATATTTTTGTAGAGCCTTAATACTTTGATACAAAGTAGATTTTTAACGGAGAGTTTGATCCTGGCTCAGGATGAATGCTGGCGGCGTGCCTAACACATGCAAGTCGAGCGGCAGCGAGTTCTGCACTATCAACTTGAAGCCTGGACGCGGGGATTTCCGAAGGAGATCAGCCGTATCATTCCGAAAGTAGTGAGTGTCTAGGGTGATTTCGAATTGATGGTGCAGAATGTCGGCGAGCGGCGAACGGCTGAGTAACGCGTAGGAATTTGCCCCAAAGTGAGGAATAACTGCCCGAAAGGGTAGCTAATACCGCATATGGTCTTCGGATTAAAGGATTTATCCGCTTTGGGAGAAGCCTGCGTTGGATTAGGTTGTTGGTAGGGTAATGGCCTACCAAGCCGACGATCCATAGCTGGTCTGAGAGGATGATCAGCCAGACTGGAACTGAGACACGGTCCAGACTCCTACGGGAGGCAGCAGTGAGGAATCTTCCACAATGGGCGAAAGCCTGATGGAGCAACGCCGCGTGAAGGATGAAGGCCTTCGGGTTGTAAACTTCTTTTATGAGTGAAGAATATGACGGTAACTCATGAATAAGCACCGGCTAACTACGTGCCAGCAGCCGCGGTCATACGTAGGGTGCAAGCATTATCCGGAGTGACTGGGCGTAAAGAGTTGCGTAGGCGGTAAGTCAAGTGAATAGTGAAACCTGGTGGCTCAACCATACAGACTATTATTCAAACTGGCTTACTCGAGAGTGGTAGAGGTCACTGGAATTTCTTGTGTAGGAGTGAAATCCGTAGATATAAGAAGGAACACCGATGGCGTAGGCAGGTGACTGGACCATTTCTGACGCTAAGGCACGAAAGCGTGGGGAGCGAACCGGATTAGATACCCGGGTAGTCCACGCCGTAAACGATGGATACTAGCTGTTGGAGGTATCGACCCCTTCAGTAGCGAAGCTAACGCGTTAAGTATCCCGCCTGTGGAGTACGGCCGCAAGGCTAAAACATAAAGGAATTGACGGGGACCCGCACAAGCGGTGGATTATGTTCTTTAATTCGATGATAACCGAAGAACCTTACCAGGGCTTGACATCCAGGGAAGGTCTATGAAAGTAGACTGTGCCTTTTGGAACCCTGTGACAGGTGATGCATGGCCGTCGTCAGCTCGTGTCGTGAGATGTTAGGTTAAGTCCTTCAACGAGCGCAACCCTTGCAAGTAGTTGTATTTTTCTACTTGGACTGCCCCGGTAACGGGGAGGAAGGAGGGGATGATGTCAGGTCAGTATTTCCCTTACGTCCTGGGCTAGAAACGTAATACAATGGCTAGTACAATGCGCAGCGAAGCCGCGAGGTGAAGCAAATCGCATCAAAGCTAGTCCCAGTTCGGATTGGAGGCTGAAACTCGCCTCCATGAAGTCGGAATCGCTAGTAATCGCAAATCAGCAAGTTGCGGTGAATACGTTCCCGGGTCTTGTACACACCGCCCGTCAAACCATGAAAGTGACCAACACCCGAAGTCCGATTCGTCGGCCTAAGGTGGGGGGCATGATTGGGGTTAAGTCGTAACAAGGTATCCGTACCGGAAGGTGCGGATGGATTACCTCCTTTCTAGGGAGAATAGATGCCAGCTTGTCGAGCAATCACAAGTTGAGCTAGGTCGGTCTCGTAAATATGCTGAGCTTACATATTTACAATAGTCCTCTCGAGGACGAGACAAAGTTCAAAACCTTCTCTACGATGAGCCGATTGATGAATTGCACAATCAAGTTGTTAATATAAAAACGCCCTCCTGTTTGGAGGGCGTTTTGTCGTCTATGACTAATGACGGGGCCTTTCCTTTCAGTGTGGCTGAGCATAGGCAGAACGCGATATGGCGATGGCTGCGGAACTATCGGCGACCGAATAGCGATTCTGCCAGCCAGCCCAGCGGAATAGTGTGGAGACAGAGCATAATTCCAAAGCCAACTCCACAGACGACCAGACCCCAGAACTTAAAGCGCTCGTAGCTGCTGATACCGCTCGCGAGGTTATCTGCTAGCTTTTGGTGATATATGGTCATGACGGCTCCGATAATCAGAACGATGAGGCCGACAAAAAAAGATCCAAAGGTAAATTTATAATACATATCTCCATTATACACTTGCCAGAATAAAAAAGATACGGTACAATGAATAAAGTCTTGGCGAGATGGGGGCATAGCTCAGTTGGCTAGAGCACCTGCTTTGCAAGCAGGGGGTCCAGGGTTCGAGTCCCTGTGCCTCCACCATATGGGGTGAAGTAGGCTTACGTCTACGACACTCCACCAAGACTGCAATGAGGGCGATTAGCTCAGCTGGTTAGAGCGCGTCACTGATAATGACGAGGTCGGAGGTTCAAGTCCCTCATCGCCCACCATAACGTCATTATATTGAGCAGCGTGAGATATAATGATCGTCTAGAAGGTAGTCCTTCCTATCGTACTTTTTGACAAGGGCGACTAGCTCAGTTGGCTAGAGCATCTCGTTTACACCGAGAGGGTCAGGGGTTCGAGTCCCTTGTCGCCCACCAAATAAACAGTCATCCCGTTTGGGGTGTTTTTTATTTACAGCCCCATAGGAGTTTGAGATATTTTTTGGAGGTAGTGTAATGAGGTGGAGGGGGGTGACGTCATTATTTTGTATAAATACGAGATATGGTAAGGTGCAAAGGCATTTTGTTGACAAAGTATATAAAACGTGCTAGTCTAGATGGTAAAATAGGATGAAAAATGAGCGAAGAATCGCGTGACCCAATAAAAATAAATAAGTATCAAGCTCGACTTGACGCTATCAAGGGACTTCCCGGTTATGCTGGACTTAATGAGGCATCGCAGGCACTCATTGGCCATCTTGCTTATGATAAGAATTTAAGCTGGCTTGATTTCAACCAGGTGGCGGCCGATGAGCTTGCCGAAGCCTCTGGGCGAAAAAAGGAAATAGGCAATTTGGCGGTTAATCGTGCTGTTGGGGTCCCTGATGCTTCTATAGAGAAGGTTTCAGATATTCCAAGAACATTCGAATCTGCGCGCACCTTGAAGCACACGTATGATGACGCGAAGCGTAGATCAGACTATTCGGAAGGTAATCTCGATGATATGGCATTCTATCAATCAGGCGCGGCGCTACGGGAGCATATGGAGCGATTGCATAATTTATCCAATAAGTACAGGCAATATGCTCGGGGAAATTCTGTGATGGAAAGGAGACTTGCAGCTAGAAACAACAGTGGGTTGTGGGTGGAGCATTGGTCACTTGCGTTAGCGCGGCAGAAAGTAATATCCGATGAAGCTTCGACAAGAATATATCTTAATCCTAAATTGCAGGATAGCTTTTCTATTTATCAAGAGATATTTTTAGAAGCAAATCGACGGGGCTTGAGGTTTCAGGCGAAGATTGTGGACCCAAGTTGGTATGGCTATAGAAATATTGGACAAACGGTCGAAGATGTTCAGCCGACAAAATCTGTCAGAAGGGACCCGATCGTATTTTATCCCTTTAAAGAGAGCGAAGATGAAATGTTGGCCATTGTTGAGGACGTCTATAGCAAACACATCAATAGCTTTAAGGGGCGTGAAACTGGTTCAATACCTGTGCCGCTGGCTCCAGGTTTAGCTGTGGGTGATAATGTCACATCCTATGATGATATGGGCCTGAAAGAGTCTCTAACAACTCATCGGAAAAACGTTTTTGAGAAAATGCCAGTAGGCTTGTCTGATCAAGAGCTGAGGCGGTATTTGCGAGACAACCACATCAATCCAGATAATATAGCCTTTAATGTCTAGTCATAAGAGTCGGCGTGTGGCTAGTGGACTGTATATGATTAATAGTCGGATCCGTATGGTCTGTGGGCAGGTTTTTTATTTTTTAGTGCGGTTTAGTACAATAAAAGTATGTATAAACGCTTTGTTAAACCGGTTTTATTTTTATTAACGCCAGACTTTACGCATAAGCTGATTGTTTTTTGCGGTCGTGTGACACAGGTATTGCCGCCTGTTCGGTGGGCTATTCGTAAGTCATGGAGTTTTCAGGATAAGTCGCTCCGACAGGAGATTAATAGTGTCACTTTTTCTAATCCAATTGGCTTATCGGCAGGGTTTGATAAAAATGTCCAGCTGTCACCGCTCATGGAGGACGTTGGTTTTGGGTTTGCTTCGGGTGGGTCGGTGACGCTAGAGCCGAGGAAAGGGAATCGGCGGCCATGGTTTCATCGTTTGCCGAAGACAAAGTCGGTGGTGGTGTATGCTGGTATGCCAAATTATGGTCTAAAAAAGATTAGCCGCTATGTCCGCCGTAATCGGTGGCGGCTAAATGACATGCCGACGGTTATGTCAGTAGCAGTTGTGGCAAATAAAACAACGATTGAACGGGCTGGCGGTCGTCCAGCCAAGCAGGCAATTATTAATGATGTAAAAAAAGCAACAGAATATATTAATAATAACAAATTGGCGAGTGTTGTAGAAATTAATATCTCCTGTCCTAATGCTGGCAAAGAGCCGTTTATTGAGGCAGAGCCGCTTGATGCATTGTTGACAACACTTGATAGTGTACCGCGTGACGTGCCGTTTTGGGTGAAAATGCCGCATTTGTACGATGTAGAACAATTCGATTCGCTACTAAAAGTTATCGTTCAGCATAACGTCCAGGGTGTGACGGTGGCTAATTTGGTAAAAGACCGTAGTAAAATTGACATCAAAGATCCACTGACTGATGAAATTCGCGGTGGGCTGAGTGGTGCGCCAACGCGCGAGCATAGCCTAGATCTAATTCGCCATACATATAAGAAATACGGCGATAGATTGACGATTATTGGCGTCGGCGGAGTGTTTTCGGCTGAGGATGCGTATGCCAAAATTAAGGCTGGTGCTAGTCTGGTTGGTTTGATTACTGGGCTGTTTTTTGAAGGGCCGCAGCTAATTGGACAAATCAATCGCGGGTTAGTGGAGCTATTGAAAAAGGACGGTTTTTCTCATATCTCCGAGGCAGTTGGCGCGGATTTTCGCAGCGAGCCAAAAAAGGCGAAAAAACTTTGAAAAAACTCTTGCAAAACAACTACAGCTGCTGTATAGTTGATTACTAGTTACGCGAATGTTCAGGAGAACCTCTGGCAACACACTGCAAAAACGTGCGAGGGCAGTGAAGCATGATTAGTTGAATGCAGACAGATGTGTTAAGTTTTTAACAAATCTATTGTGCACTCAAAATGCGAGGCATGATCATTAACAATTTGAGAGTAAAAGAAATTGAGTTTTTAATTGACGGTAATAGTGATTGCAAAGTAGCAATTACTAGTTAAGTCAATGCATAAAAAGGTACTCAAGGGCGCTAAATGGATGCCTAGACGTATATTACCGATGAAGGACGTGGAAGACTGCGATAAGCCTCGGGAAGCTGTCAACAAGCTTTGATCCGGGGATTTCCGAATGGGGAAACCCAGCATGAGTCATGTCATGTTGCCACTTGCTGAACACATAGGCAAGCGAGCGGGAACCATCTGAACTGAAACATCTTAGTAGGATGAGGAAGAGAAAGTAAATAACGATTGCGAAAGTAGTGGCGAGCGAAATCGCAACAGCCCAAACCTTTTAAGTTTTTGCCTATTTATTTAGGCAAATAAGTTGATAGACGAATACTTAATAAGGGGTTGTGATATTACATATGACCAAGTCAGAGAACTTCAGAGCAATTTGAAGGTATCTGATTTGCGATGCCAGGCTATCAACTGGTAGTAAGGTAAGAAAATTGCGTGGTTAGCAGAATAGTTTGAATGACTAGCCAAAGAACGTGAAAGCCGTGTACGCGAAAACGACGCTGACCTTATGTATGTTTTATCGAGTAGGACGGGGCACGAGAAACCCTGTTTGAATCTGGCTGGACCACCAGCCAAGGCTAAATATAATATACGATCGATAGTGAACTAGTACAGTGATGGAAAGGTGAAAAGAACCCCGGGAGGGGAGTGAAATAGATCCTGAAATTTAGTGCCTACAAGGAGTCGGAGCCGGCTTGTCCGGTGACGGCGTGCTTTTTGTAGAACGATCCAGCGAGTTAATTTTTACAGCGAGGTTAAGTCAATTGACGGAGCCACAGTGAAAGCGAGCCTGAATAGGGCGTTTAGTTGTAAGGATTAGACCCGAAACCGGGTGACCTAACCATGAGCAGGTTGAAGCCACTGTAACAGGTGGTGGAGGACCGAACCAGGATACGCAGCAAAGTGTTTGGATGACTTGTGGTTAGCGGTGAAATGCCAATCGAACTCGGAGATAGCTGGTTCTCCTCGAAACAGTTTTAGGACTGGCGTCGTGTCGTAACATACGGGGGTAGAGCTCTGTAAAGGACTGGGGCGGGCAACTGTACCCACCCTTAACAAACTACGAATACCGTATGCGGAATCACGGCAGTTAGAACGGCGGAGCTAAGTTCGTCGCTCGAAAGGGAAACAGCCCAGACCATCATCTAAGGTCCCTAAATTAACGTTCAGTGGGAAACAAGGTGAGATTTCTTAAACAGCTAGGATGTTGGCTTAGAAGCAGCCATTCATTTAAAGAGTGCGTAACAGCTCACTAGTCAAGAGATCTTGCGTGGAAAATGTAACGGGGCTAAAACGTTATACCGAAGATATGGGTCTATACATTAGTATGGGCGGTAGAGGAGCGTTCCTATCAGCAGTGAAGTCGAATCGGAAGGTTCGGTGGAGCGGTAGGAAGTGAGAATGCTGGAATGAGTAACCATAAGAGAGGTGAGAATCCTCTCGGCCGTAAGAGCAAGGTTTCCTGAGCCATGGTAATCATCTCAGGGTTAGTCGGGCCTAAGCCGAGGCGCAGAGCGTAGGCGATGGACATCAGGTTAATATTCCTGAACCGGTTAAGTTTTGTACACTGTTCACGGGGAAGTAATCGAAGCGGATTCATGGTTTATCCGTCCAACCGAGCGGGAACGCAAAGGGAGTGAAAGTGACTCTTCGGAGTCGCGATTTTGGTGAAAGCCCTGGCTAGAAAAGCAGGTGTACCTAGTGGACTTAGCCGCCCGTACCGCAAACCAACACAGGTGCTCGAGTCGAGTAGACTCAGGCTTACGAGCGAACCTTCGCTAAGGAACTCGGCAACACAGCGACCGTAACTTCGGGATAAGGTCTGCCCCCACTTCGGTGGATATCAGCCGCGTTCACTCAGTGAATAATAGGTTAAAGAGTACATTTTTAATCACAAAACGAATTTTCTGAGATAGAGCAATGAATTGTTCTTTTGAACGCGAATCTCTGACATCTAACGATGTGGGGGTCGCAGCAAAAGAGCCCACGGAACTGTTTATCAAAAACACAGGTCTCTGCTAACACGAAAGTGGATGTATAGGGGCTGACTCCTGCCCAATGCTGGAAGGTTAAGGGGAGCGCTTCACGGTGCGAACTGAAGCCCTAGTCAATGGCGGCGGTAACTATAACCGTCCTAAGGTAGCGAAATTCCTTGTCAGGTAAGTTCTGACCCGCACGAATGGAGTAATCATGTGGGCACTGTCTCAGCGAAGGACTCGGTGAAAGTGCATTGGCGGTAAAGATGCCGTCTGTCCGTACCAGGACGAAAAGACCCCATGGAGCTTTACTACAGCTTTACATTGAATACGGTTTCAACATGTGTAGCATAGGTGGGAGACGTTGAAGCAGATACGCCAGTATTTGTGGAGTCACCAAGTGAAATACCACCCTTGTTGTGATTGTGTTCTCACGCTGACCGTTATCCGGTTAGCGGACCGTGTATGGTGGGTAGTTTAACTGGGGCGGTTGCCTCCTAAAGAGTAGCGGAGGCGTTCAAAGGTTGGCTAACTTCGGATGGAAATCGAAGTGATAGTGTATGCGCATAAGCCAGCTTGACTGTGAGGAGTACATTCCAATCAGAGACGAAAGTCGGAGCAAGTGATCCGCTGTACGTACATTTGTACATGAATGTGGGATCGACAGCGCAAACGGATAAAAGTTACCCTGGGGATAACAGGCTTATAGCGCCCAATAGTTCACATAGACGGCGCTGTTTGGCACCTCGATGTCGGCTCATCACATCCTGGAGGGGGAGCACCTTCCAAGGGTTCGGCTGTTCGCCGATTAAAGTGGTACGCGAGCTGGGTTCAGAACGTCGTGAGACAGTTCGGTTTATATCCGGTATGGACGATAGGAAACTTGAGAGGATCTACCCCTAGTACGAGAGGACCGGGGCGGACGCACCTCTGGTGTATCGATTGTGGCCACCTGCTGCATTGTCGAGTAGCTATGTGCGGACTAGATAAGCGCTGAAAGCATATTAAGCGCGAAACTAACCTCAAGATAAGGTTTCCCTATGAGGACACAGAAAGACTATCTGTTTGATAGGCGCAAGGTGGAAGTGCAGCAATGCATGGAGCTAAAGCGTACTAATAGTCCCATTGCCTTTTTATGTCCTTGTCTGCTAGCGTTTATGCTTGCATAACGCTCGCGGATAAGGTAGACTTGACTAGTAATTGGTGCTTTTCAACAAGTACCAGCCAATTAACAATTCAATTTCGTGCTGATTTGATTGGACATCGAAGAAAGGGGTTTGGCCCACCACGCGAGTATATGTGGAACCAAGCGCTTTAAACCCCCTCCTTCGGTGCCCATGGCGAGGAGGAAACACCTGTTCTCATCCCGAACACAGAAGTTAAGCTCCTCAGCGGCGATTATACTGCGAAAGTGGGAAACTAGCACGGTGCCGAATTATAAAAAAGACTTCCGAATAGGGAGTCTTTTTTCGTTTTTGCCAGAGGCGCTTGCGAGTAGCATAAGTATGATATAATGATGAGGAAATGGATAAAAAACAAACAGAACAGCCAGAGTCCCTGAGGTCGGAGCGTGGGGGGTTTGTGGTGATGTGCGCGTCTTGGTTAAGGCGGCCAAAATCGTGGGTTATTATTGGTGGCGGTATTGTTGCATTGACGGTGGTAGTAGTTGGAGTGCTGTTTGTTATCACAACGCGTGGCAATGTCGGCGCTGAGCGCGTGTCCGACGAGGATTTGCAGGCGATTGACCGGCCGATTCGCCTGAAGTTTAATCAACAGCTTGGCGAGGTGAGGCCAGAGATTAAGCCAGAAGTGCGTGGTACGTGGCGCGAAAAGCGACAGTTGTTCGGCGTTTTTGAGATGGAGTTTACGCCCGACCAGCCACTGGCAGCTGATACAAATTACACCGTGGCGTTCCCGGGGGCGAGACGTTCGCTGTTTGGTAATGCGACAATCCATGATGTATCGTTCAAGACGCAAAAAGCACCACGAGTGGATACGACATCGCTGGACGGCAAAGAGGTGATCGCGATGGACCAGGCGTTGACGGTGCGTTTGGGGTCGCGGGCGAGTAAATTGCGCGATCTAGAATTGACGACTGAGCCAGCGCTTGGGCTGAAGCGTGAGTCGTCTGATGATCAAACATTTTCATGGAAATATGCTGGCCTACTAGCACCTGACACGCAGTACACCTTCAAGTTATACGATAAAGCCCAGAAGGAAGAGTTAAAACGTTTTACGGTGAAGAGTGCGCCACTACCGGCGATTAGGTCACCGATTAAAGAGCATTCAGTAACGCCATCAGATGAATTGAAGTTGACGTTTCAGGAAGCAATTGATGCAAAGGATCGGCCAAATATAGCGGTTGACACGGCTGGTAATGGTTCGTGGCGGAGCGATACCGAGTACGTATTCAAGGCAGATAAATTGGAGCCGGGCAAGACATACACATACACCATTCCTAAAGGCCTACGGACAGCTCGTGGAGGTGTTCTCGTCGAGGAAGTAAAAAAGATATTTACCACTAATGGGCATGTGCGTGGTGTGGGGGCGTCCCCGTGGCGAACCACTGTTGATCAAGCGGCGCAGGATGTATGGATAACCTTTGATCAGGCAGTTGACCACAAGAGCGCCCAGGATCGCCTTAGGGTTTCATCTGGTACAGTTCAGAGTATTTCCTGGCGTGGTAATACGATGGTTGCTCGGGTGGTCAATATGGGCTTTCAGCGGCAAGTCCAGGTTTGGGTAGAGCCAGGCGTGCAGCCAGTATTTGGACTGCCGAGTATAGAGCGAATTGCGACATCGTTCACAACTAATTCACGGGTCGTCAAACTCAATAACGTACCATTCTATCGTCAGGCGTACGCCCAAAGCTGCGAAGCGGCCTCGCTGCGTATGGCCTTGGCATATCGTGGTGTACATGATAATGATTGGAACATTTTGCAGCGTTTTGGGTACCGTCCACGACCACGAGACAAGGCGACAAATGAGTGGGACGATCCGAATGCGCAGTTTGTGGGCGACGTAAACGGCAACCAAGGTACGGGAACGGGCTGGGGTGTATATGCTGGTCCGGTGGCACGGGCGGCTGGGCAGTATGGTCGCAGGACGTCAGTGGCATATGGTGCCAATGCGAATTTCGTAGCACAGCAAATTCATAACGGTAATCCAGTCATTGCGTGGGGCGTATGGCGGATTGGCGCAAAAATTGATAGTTGGAGGACGCCGTCAGGTCGGACGGTCAGCGGGCCAATACCGATGCATGTACGCCTCATTGTTGGGGTTCGCGGTGAGCCGCACGATCCGCTCGGGTTCTATGTTAATGACCCGATTGCAGGACGACTCTATTGGACGAGAGCGCAGTTTGTGGCGATGACAGCTGGTGCTGGACCGGCGGCGCAGCTGTTGGCGGTGCATTAATCGGTACTGAAGTGAGGACGGTATAGTCAGGGGCCCCGCGTCTTTGTTATTGAGCTAGCTCTATGGACGCGGGCTTTGTAGTCGGAAAGTTGAAGATGAGTATACGTATTTTTCTCGTCGTCGGGGTAATTTTCGATTTAGGCAATTTTAGCTATTAGTGAAATTCCTTTCACAATCAAAAACCACCCATCTCGCAGAAAGGGTGGTTTTTGAGTGGTGGAACTCATCATTTCTAAGCTCCAACAGGTGCCGTCACACGGTGTGACAGGTCTCATTATAGCGAAGTAAACCGCTGATTGCAATATTTTATTCACAATAAAAGTAGCTTATGTAAATGTTGACAAAGTATGAGCAGTATGATAAGATGTATATATAACACATATCATGTGTGATATATAAAGGCGAGGGTTTCCATAGTAGATGATGTGGAAATCTTTTTAATTAGGGAGGAAAACTCACATGGCAGGTACAAAAATTGGCGGTATGAAAGCGGCAGCGAAAAACTTAGCGCGTGACCCAGACTTTTATGCCAAGATCGGCGCGAAGGGCGGTCGGAACGGACGGACCGGTGGCTTTGCGGCAAACCCAGCTCTGGCACGGATCGCTGGTGCTAAAGGTGGTCGCATTTCTCGTCGGCGTAAGGTAACGACGACGGCCACGACAACCGTTAATCCGACAACGACAGTATCAACAGTGCAGGCAACGGCTCAAGACGACGTGACACTGGCCGCGTAGCCACACTGCTTAAAATGATGCGGTAAGCCCTCTTTCCATAGAGGGCTATTTGCGGTAGCGGCGGAGTTCGCAGGATCGAGCTTCGTTGACGCGCCAGTTGCTAGCGCAGTGGAGACAGCGATAGTGGTGCTTGGCGATTTCTATACCGACAGCGCTGCATGTCGGGCACGTGCTGCGGGCGTGTAGCCACTTGCGGTAGCTATCAAGCGCATCCTGAACGACGTCGTCACTCATGGCCAGAGTAATGTGATATCGCGGGGCTAATTGACGGACGGCTAATTCCCAGGCTTGGCGTTCCATGGCGATGAGGTCGATGTCACGAGTATAGTGATGATGACCCAGGATGGCGTGGGCGGTTTCGTGGAGCAGCTGGGCGGTAGCAGCTGGTGACGCCTCGTTAATATAAGTGATAGTCCGTGAATGGTGTGACCACGAAAAAACATCGCCAGCCTGGAACTGATACTCTGGGTAATCGCTGGTCAGCTGCTTAACGATGGGCGATAGCGTTATCGTAGCAACCATAGAGTACAGACTCCTCGGGATGTGCTGCACCAACGATGTGCGGGTAGGTGATAAATGATGGCAGCTTCTCGGTGATAAGTCCAGCTAGTGATGCAGAGAATTTGTCGGTGTAGCGGCCGACACCGCCGCCGATAACGATAACGTTTGGCTGAATAGTAGCGATCAGTGCCTGCAGTCCTAAGCTGAGTCTCTTGGCAGCCTCAAACCAAGCTTCGGGCGGTGTTGCGTCCGATAATTCACCAAACTGTTGACTGAGCGCTCGTCCGGAAGCGAGGTTTTCCCACGAATCGATGGTTGACTGATACGCAACTTGCATATGACCGGCTTCACTGCTACGTAGGCTGGGGTGGAGGGTGCCGTTGAGGATAATACTGGTGCCGATGCCTGTGCCGATAGTGACGTAGAGGCCGCAGGCTGGTTGTGGTTCAAGGCGACGTATGCTGGCGAGGCCGGCGAGGTTGGCGTCATTTTCGAGGATGATTTGGGCGTCGGGAAAGTGCTCGGCTAGGAGGTCGCGGATGGGCACCTCGCACCAGCCGAGGTTAATGCAATATGTAGCGACACCGTCAGTGACGGTGCCGGGTAGACCGATCGAGATATCTGTAACAGGTGTGCCCTCGGCGATCACGGTGATAGTGTCAACGACCTGTTTGATATACGCCGTAATGTCTGTTGGGGTGGCAAACCGAGTTGTTGTCTCTAGTGTGCCGTTGTCGGTAAATCGTCCGACTAATGTTTTTGTGCCTCCAGTATCAATCGCAATAATCATGAAGCTAGTATACCCCTTTACGAGAGCGCCGACAATATGGTACAGTAAGTATTAGTAACATCAGGGAGATAATAGTATGAAGCAGAACCGCCAGCGAGGATATGTTGTAATCTACGTGATTGTAGGGGTTATTTTGGCGGCGATCGCTTTGGCAACGTTATACGGGTTGCGACAATTATCAGCACAGAACCAGACCGCCTCATCGACGGAAAATGCTGCGACGAGTGAGCAGCAAAAAGAGACGAACAACACGAAGCCTGACGATAAATTGGCCGACAAAAAGAAGAACGAGAAGAGCGATGAGAAAAAAGACACTTCTTCGGCTGAGTCAAATAAGTCCGTGCAGCAGCAGCCTCAACAACCCTCGCAGAATCAACCAACGCCGCCAGCTCAAAGCAATAGCCGAGGGTCATCCCGCTTACCAGCAACTGGGCCGGCTGACTCGTTGGCAGTTGGCTTCGTGTTGGGGCTGATTGTAGCCGCGGGCTTTGCTTATCGCCGGTCAATGTTGGTAGTTTAGCTTCCTTCTCTTTACTCGAGGCGTTATCTACGATATAATAAAACGAGACCTCCAAGAGGTGACTGTTTTGGCAGGCCGCTTGGATAAGAATATTAACGTAATATGGGAGTCTATTTGGACGTATGGCAAATCCATTGACCATGGACGATCTGCTTGCTCAGGCGAGCGACTCCGTGAAACAGCTGACCGCGGGCGAGGTTGTGCACGGAACTATTTTATCAATAAAGAAACACGAAGTTCTGATTGATCTGGGGCCTTTGGGCGTTGGCTTGGTGCCGCGCCGTGAGGTGAGTATGTCGAACAATTACGCAGAAGGTGACGAGGTAACTGCGAGTGTTGTCGAGGTTGAGCTGGACAACGGTTATTCACTTTTGAGCATGCGTAAAGCGGCGCGCGATCGTGGCTGGGACGAGGTCGCCGCCAAATTGGAGAGCGGTGAAATTGTAACGGTGACACCGTACGACGCCAATCGTGGTGGTCTGTTGGCTGAATATGAAGGGGTGCGCGGTTTCTTGCCGGTATCGCAGCTATCGGCTGAGCATTATCCGCGAGTTGGTTCAAATGACAAGGACGAGATCTTGCAGCGGCTTAACGTACTGGTCAACAAAGAGATTCGCGTTCGGATTTTGGATGCTGATCGCAAGGCGAACAAGCTCATCTTTTCTGAAAAAGAAGCCATCAAAGAGGGCCTGGCGGAGCGGTTTGAGAAATTGTCAGTCGGCGATACCGTCAAGGGTATCGTGACTGGCGTGGTAGACTTTGGCGTATTTGTGAACGTTGAGGGAATTGAGGGACTGATTCACATCTCAGAAATTAGCTGGGAGCGGGTCAACAATCCGAGTGATTACGTCAAGGTTGGCCAGACTGTGGAGGCAAAGATTATCGCTATTGATAAGGAGCGCCTCAGCTTGAGCATGAAGCAACTGACGAAGGACCCATGGCTGGATGAAGTGGAGCAGTTCAAGTCAGGCGAGGACGTCGAAGGCACAGTCACACGGATTACACCGTTTGGTGCGTTTGTGCAGTTGAGTCCGGCCGTCGAGGCTCTCGTTCACGTTTCGGAGCTGGGTGGCGATGGGACTGACCCGGAGAAAGTCTTTACATTAAATGAGCGCAAGACCTTTACGGTGCTCGAAATTGATAAAGATAATCGCAAAATTTCGCTGTCGCTGGCTGGCGGCAAGAAAAAATAGCCTATAGAAAAAGAGTAACGTAAACAGTTCGCCGGGAGTGTCACACGGGCGATGAAAGGAGCACGAGCAGATGACAGAAAAGATTGTCGCAATCGCAGATTCAGTAACCGTCGGAGAGCTCGCTACCACCTTGAATCTACCGGTCACGACGCTCATTGGCGAGCTGTTTAAGAATGGTATCGCGGCGACGATTAATCAGCGACTGGACTTTGAGACGGCGTCGATCATCGTTGAAGAGCTGGGCCTTGAGGTAACGCTTAAGAAAAAGGAGGCGGCTGTTGGCCGCGCCCGCGTGGAACATACACTGTCGGAAAGGGCAGTACCGCGCCCACCGATTGTGGCGGTGATGGGGCATGTTGATCACGGCAAGACGAGCTTGCTGGATGCGATTTTGGGTAACAAGACTGCTGCAGGCGAGGCCGGTGGTATTACGCAACACATTAGTGCCTACCAAACGAGGCGTAATGGGCGGATGATTACACTGCTCGACACTCCAGGGCATGAGGCATTTGCAGCGCTGCGGCAACATGGTGCGGTGCTGACTGATGTGGTGATTATTGTGGTAGCGGCTGACGATGGCGTCAAGCCGCAGACGGTCGAGGCGATTCGATTTGCCCGTTCGGCTAACGCGAAAATCGTGGTGGCGATCAATAAAATTGACAAAGATACCGCCAACCCACAGCTGGTAAAAACGCAACTGGCATCTGAGCATGGCCTTAATCCTGAGGAGTGGGGTGGCGATACGGTGATGGTGGAAGTCAGCGCCAAGACTGGTCAGAATTTGGATAAGCTGCTGGACATGGTGCTACTCGTAGCAGATATGGAAGATTTGCGGGCGGATGAGGACGTGCCGGCGGAAGGCTTGGTGATTGAGGCACATATGGAAACTGGGCGCGGCGCGGTGGTTGGGCTACTCGTCGAGCACGGTCAGCTAAAACCAGCGCATTATCTGGTGGCCGGCACGGCGTACGGTCGAGTACGAACAATGTCGGACTTTCGTGGTCAGACAATGAAAATGGCCGGCCCGAGTACACCTGTTAACGTAACTGGATTTAAGGAGCTGCCGCAGTTTGGTGATAGCTTTCGGTTGGCTAAAAATGAGAAAGAGGCGCGGCATTTGGCGCAGGCAGCGCGCCTAGAGCAGGAAAAAATGGCTGCCAGCACCAATGTCACCAGCTCGGATATTTTGAAAATGATGAGTCAGCAGCATGACGCTGAGTCGTTCAATGTTCTCGTCAAGGCTGATGTTCAGGGGTCGCTCACGTCGGTGATTGATAGCCTGAAATTGATTGATACAGGTGGCTTGGTGGATCTACATGTCATCGGTAGTGGGGTTGGTAATATTTCAGAAAATGACATTCATCTGGCAGTTGGCGAGAACACGGTCATTTATGGTTTTAATGTTGATCTGCCGCCAGCAGTGAAGCGCCTGGCAGCACGTGAGCATGTTGAGGTGCGGCTGTATCGAGTGATTTATGAACTACTTGATAACGCCAAGCAATCCATGGAAGCGTTACTGGCCCCAGAGGTCGTCGAGACCGAGGTCGGCCAGCTGAGCGTTAAGGGCGTGTTCCGAACGGTGCGCGAAGAGGTGATCGCTGGCGGTGAGATGATGAAGGGTAAGGTTTATAAGGGTTTGCTAGCGCGTCTGAAGCGTGGCGATGAGTACATCGCCGAGGTTGAAGTGTCGTCTGTTCAGCGTCAACATCAGGAAGCCAAAGAAGTGTTTGAGGGTGAAATGTGTGGTCTCAGCCTCAAAACTACGCGAAAAGTCGTTGTCGAGGAGGGCGACACACTGGAGTTCTTTACACGGGAGCTGGTGAAGAAGACGTTGTAACAACTTGTCACTGTGGGTAATTTTAGTATACCGGAGGGTTTTCTATTGACTTTTTTCTATAAATCTGCTAAAGTCTAAGCTATAAACATATATTTTATGAGATAGTCGAACTGTTTAAATTTAAATTAGTCACTTATCTCTGAAAGGAAACCACCACATGTCAGAAAGAAATATCCCTCACCGCGGCAACACTATGCCATCTACGGAACGGGTCGCCAACTCGCCAGAACAGATTCCAGCCCCTAATGCAGCAATGCAGGAGTTTGCTGGCAAGTTTTCTTCTATCTCTGAGCAAATGAATGAGGTCGTTGCCTCAAAGCGGGCAACCACGAAAGAATATAAAGCCAACAAGCAACTTTCTCCTCAGCTCGTCGAGAAATATGGCGGTCATGACGTCTACCGTGACAAGGTTGTCGGATACAATCAGCAAATTGCTGGTTTACAGAATGAGTATCGTGCGCTTACTGAGTTGTATGGCGAGCTTGGTGGTGATAAGATTGATAGCCTTAAACAAGAACTGCAAGACCGCACCGGTGGCAGGGCCCGTGGTACCTGGTCGGCAGAAGCCGTGATTACCGAGCGGGCACTACGTCAGGCACAGGACGCTTTTGCTAAGAATTATGAGGATTATAAGGCTGATAAGCAAAAGGGAGATCAGAATAATAAGTCCCCTCTTGCTTTGCCGCCAGCCAAGAAAAGTCCGGAAGGGGGCTCAGCAGGCAACAAGGGGCCAGAAGGCCAAGGTAGTAGCGGTGAGGGTGGTAAAAAAGATCTCATAAATGAAGCCGTTAAGCTAATGGGCGAGGCTTCGCGAGTTCTCAGTGATCCAGACGCCTCTGCTGAGGATAAGGCAAAGGCACGCAAAGCTATTCAGGCAATCATAGAGAAGATTGATGGTAGTGGTGAGGATGATCCACGCCCAGCCGAGGAGAGAATCAGCGATGCTATGACTCGCATGAGCGATTTCTTTGAGAATACGTATGAGGTAGACCCTGCTACTGGTGAGAAACGATACACATATCTTGAGCATATTAGGCGCTATGAAGCTGCACGTGAGCGTTTCCAAGAAGTTATGGCTCTTAAACAAAAGAGCTGTGGACTACGCATCAATCCAAACGGTAAGCTTATGGAACGCTTGCTAGGTTGTGGTCGATTGGGCGCTAAGCTCGCTGATCGTCTAACACGCCCGTCTAAAGAAGAGCAGGAGGCAGCGGCAGCCTACGAAGCAGCCTTGACGCAGGTTGACGTTGACCGGCACAACTTCCTCGGTCAGGAGATTGATCATGGTAATCTAACAAAAGAGGAAGTACGCGGTTTGCGTAGCCAGTTCTTTACAGCAGAGCATTACGGTAATGTCCAAGAAATTGCGCGTCTGCAGATGGATCGCGGCAAAGATGAGGACGGCAACCGTCGTCGTCCAATGAGCAAGTGGTTGCGACGTCTGGGCTATCTGACTGCTGGTGCGATTGGTGGCGTAACGGCGATGTTTAATATACCGCTTGGTATTGCCGTTGCTGGGGCTGGTGCCGGTGTATTTCGCGGCTTGGCCAACAAGCGAAATGCCAACATGAAAGTTAGTCCAGAAGATAAAAATCCGTTGAATAAAGAATATAAAGCCGAAGCTGTGGCAGACGTATATCATCAACAGTTCTTGGAGTCTATGCAGGCTCGGACTGAGGAGGCGCAAAAAGAGGGTTCTGATTGGGAGCCGGGTGCTCGTGATATCGTCGGTACGCATCTATATGAGACATCAATTGAGGCTGGCAAGAGTACCGAGCGTCTTACCAGGCCAGTGTTGGGTGCGGTGGCGCTAGCTGCAGCCATTAAATTTTCTACGGATTTGATGGGATCAGGAAGTGCCGGCGGGAGTGGCAACGTTGAAAATCCAAAGTCAGAAACTGGAGGCGGTGATAGTGCTGGAAATGTTCCACCAACAGTTTCATCAGAGACCCCGCCCGCTCAGCCTCACCTTACCGAGGTTAACACGAACGGTGCGCCAGAGAGCGTGGTTGGCGATCAGTTGCAGCATCTTGGCTATAAGCTTGAGGGCGACTCGACGGAGTTTCTGAAGAAGCTTGCAGACAACGTTGGTCAAGATAAGGTTTTTGCCGACGCTAACAATAACCCAGTAGATATGTTTACGGGAAAAGCTGGCGACCAGCAGTTTGGGGCTTGGAATGTTAACACGAGTGTGCGCTTTAGTGATGAAGCGGTGCGAGCCATTGAGGCTATGAAAGATGTTACTAAGGTTTAGAAATTAAAACAATAGGAGAACACAAACAATGACACATGAACAAATATTTGAGCAGTTAGGCATTACTGGTGCGAGTGATGAGGTTAAGCAGAGCACTCTCCACAACCTCGTTGGTGCGGTTGAGGTCCAATTTGCTAGCGTTAGTGATGAGCTATTAACGGAAGAACAAGATGAGGAATTAAATAAGCTCGTTGACGCACATGATGGTGATCCTAGCGTTGTCGGTGAGTGGCTAAAAACTCATATACCAGAGGCTGGACAGCTATACCAGGCAATACTGGAGGATGAGATTGTTCGTCTAAAAAGTCGGTTGGACACATAGGTCGTCGAATAGCTCTCATGAAGGTATAGTAGCATTCTGATCAGGATGCTGCTATACTAGTATAGAGAGAACGGGAACCATAAACGAGGAGACGATATGTTCCAACTAGATGATAATTTTTTGAAAGAATTAGGACTAGACCAACTGCCAGATGAGCAGAAGAAGCCGTTTTTGCAGCATATTTATAGCGAGTTGGAGCTACGGGTCGGCGAGCGGCTGAGTCAGGGGATGAGCGACGCGCAGCTGGATGAGTTTGCGAACATTATCGACAAGGCGCCGGGCGCGGTAGATGAGTTTCTCGCCAAACACGCACCAAATTACCAGCAGGAGCCAATGTTTCAGCGGCTGGTGCAGGCGACCAAGGCTGATCCGAATAATCCGGGTCTAAAAGATGAGTTTGCGGCGACGAAGTGGCTGGAGGTAAATCGGCCTGATTATCGCGACGTGGTGGCGGCAACAATGGACGAGCTGAAGAAGGAGATTATAACTAACCGCGAGGCTATTTTAGGCGGTATGGGTGCATCCTCGGCGCCGGGACAAGCTTAGAGCGAGCCTTTAGCTGCCTTAGCTCATGAACTTAGCCTTGATGGCCGCGGAGAAACGCCTCTGCGGTCATTTGTTTGCCGCTCGGGGCAATCAGCTCGAGGACGGCAAGATATCGTCCATCACAGCACTTAACGCTCAGCGGCGATTCTGGGGCGTTTGAGGCGCGAGTTTTGGTGATAATGAGTTCACGGTCATGAATGCGCAGACGACTACGTGGAAAGCCGAGATACGCCCGCACATGGGCATCGGCGGCGGCTGCGGTCATTGCCGTCGGGTCAATGAGTGACATATCCTTGGAAAGCAGCTGGCAATACGTGGCATCGGTGTCGTTTTGTGGGGTCGGCTGGAGCGTACCGGCGAGGATACTTGGCAGCGTGCGCACGAGCAGGTCGCTGCCGGCAGCAAACAGTTCATCATATAGCTGCGGTTTGGTTTCAGTGCCAGTGAGCGGGTGACGGTGTTGGGTGTAAATTGGGCCAGCGTCCATCTGGGCGTCAAGTTGCATAATGGAGATGCCGGTTTCTGAGTCTTGGTGTGCAATAGCGGCCTCGATTGGTGAAGGGCCGCGCCATGTTGGCAGTAGCGAGGGATGGAGATTAATAATACCAGGAGTGAAGAGGTCAATGATTGACTGGGGGATAATTTTGCCATAAGCGACGAGGACGCCGGCGACGGGCTGAAGGGCGGTGATATCGGGGATAATGTCGCGGAGCTTGTTGGGCTGCCAGACGAGGATGCCATGTTGGCGGGCAAAGGTCTTGACTGGTGGTTCGGTAAGCTTATGGCCGCGGCCGCTACGCATATCGGGTTTGGTGATGACGGCGCAAATGGGAAATCCTGCCTCGTAGAGTGCTTTAAGGGTAATCAGACTGTACGCTTCGGTGCCGAAAAAGATGATTGGCGGCATGTTAGTCCCACAGCTGAGCATTATCTTTGATGTCGGCTTCGTAATCAAGCGGCTGCAATTCACCAGAATCATCAAGCGTGTAAAAAGCATCGTGCTGGTCACGGATATGGTCGATAAAGACGACGCCGTTGGTGTGATCGATCTCGTGCTGGATGACACGGGCGAGGAAACCTTCGGCCTTAAGGCGAATCTCGTTGCCATCAAGGTCAAGAGCCTTGACACGGATTTTAGAATGGCGGGGGACTTTGCCGTAGACTTGCTTAACGCTGAGGCAGCCTTCGAAATCGGCGACAATTTCTCCCTCGTATTTGACAATTTCAGGATTGATCAAGGTGGTGAATTCGCGAGTTGCTTTGTCGTCAAAGTCGCTGCGGACGATGATGACGCGCTCGAGGCGATCAACCTGGATGGCAGCTAGGGCAGCGCTGATTTCATGAGGGCGAGAATCTTCCCAGTCAAGAGCGGCCGCGATCATATCGGCTGATAACTGACGCACCTCGTCGGTGATGACGTGAATTTTAGCTGATTTTTGGCGGAGATGCGGATTTGGTAGAGCAATGATATCGTCTTTAGTCATTGTGATCATTATAGCATATGTGGCTAGAGGAGGCTGGTCGGATCGAGCTCAGCCTGCCAATGAGTCGGTGGCACGAGGTCAAGGAGACTGACGAGGTCGCCGCGGCGGGGGCTTTTGAGAATGAGCTGCCAGCGGTACGTGTCGCGGACTCGCTCATAAAATGCTGGTGTTGGGCCGAGGATGCGTACGTCGGCCGGGGCAGCTGCCCGCAGTGTCTGGGCGAGCTTTTTGGCGTTGCGGATGGCGGCAGCTTCGGTTTTGTAGACGCAGGTTAATTTAAGTAGATAGACGAACGGTGGAAAGTCAGTGGCGCGTCGCTGGGCGATAGTGCGGGCGTAGAAATCAGTATAGTTTTGGGCAAGCCCATCTCGGATGGCGGGATGATCCGGCTGAAAGGTCTGGACGATGACGTCGGTGGCGTGATGGGAGCGGCCAACGCGGCCAACGACTTGGGCCAGCAGCTGAAAGGTGCGCTCGCTCGAGGAAAAGTCAGGCAGTGTCAACCCGGCGTCGGCTTGGACGACACCAACAGTGCGTAGGTGCGGTAGATCGAGGCCCTTGGCGATCACTTGGGTGCCGATGATGATGTCAATTGAGCCGTTTTTGAGCTCGTTGTAGCGCTTATCGGCCGCGTCGTGGGTACTTGTATCGGCATCGAAGCGGGCGATGGTGCTTGCGGGAAAGAGCTTGCGTAATTCTGCCTCGATGCGCTTGGTGCCGAGGCCTTTATGAATGATATCGGCATGACGACACTCGGGGCAGCTGGTGGGTACGGGTGCAGCAAACCCACAAATATGACAGAGGAGCTGGTGCTGGTCGGCGTGTAGTGTGAGCGGCACGAAGCAGCGCGGACAGCCAGCATTCCAGCCGCATTGTTCACATAGGGTGATAGCGGCAGTGCCGCGGCGATTATGAAAGATGAGGGCTTGACGACCGTCATTCAGCGAGCCGGTGATAGCCGAGAGTAGTTGATCAGAGAGAAAGAAATGCTGAGTAAAGTTCGTGCGCTTGGTCATATCAACCAGCGAGATGCGCGGCTTGACGGCGTCTGAACGGGCGGGCGTGGGCATAGCGATGATAGGCCGGCCAGCGGTTTTCGCCAGAAAATAATCGCTGATCGTAGGGGTGGCACTGCCGAGAACGAGCTTGGCTTCATGCTGGCGAGCGAGAATGGCCGCAGTGCGCGGCGCTGAGTAGCGGGGCGATTGTTCTTGTTTGAAGCTGGGTTCGTGACATTCATCAATGACGACGAGGCCCAGCTGCTGGACGGGCATGAATAGGGCCGATCGAGGGCCGATGACGATGAGCGGGTCGCGTGAATTGATAACATGTTGCCAAGTCACGTGCCGCTCGGCTTCGGTCTGACGCGAGTGGGTGAGGATAATATTGTCGAAATACCTCGCAAATTCGCTAACGAGTTGTGAGGTGAGGGCAATTTCTGGCACCAGAATAATTGACGATAAGCCCTCGTCCATCAACCGCCGGGCGAGCTCGATATAGACACGCGTCTTGCCAGATCCGGTCACGCCATGTAGCAGGGCGCTACCAGGGAGCATGTCGTCAATGGCGGTGATGGCGGCTCTTTGGTCGGGCGTGAGCGCTGTCGTCGGTGGCTGTGAGGCCTGCGGACTGGTGGCGCGTGAGGACGTGTGGCGGCGCTTTTTCGTCAAACCGCGTGGCAGAATGGTTTGCCAGACGGTCGCGAGATGCGTATGATAATAACTGCTCATCCACAGAGCCGTTTGGATGAGCGGTAGCGGCACGGGAGCGTCATCTAAAATCTGGACAATTTCTTTAACCGTAAACTCAGGCTTAACGACTGCTGACATGATGATACCAACGCAATGAGCCGAGCCAACTTCTATAACGACCAGCGCTCCGACTGGCAGCCGCTCGGGGTGTGAATAGGTAAACGAATGCGCATCGGCACGAATTATCTTGATCGGTGATACCAAATAGTAGTACATTCTTGCTTTATTATACCGCGCTGGCTGGTTGAATATAATCATGAGCGTTTTAGGGTGTAAGCACGTATGCTGAAGGGTAGGGCGTATAATTGTCGAAAAAAGCTTGTCGGGTGTTGTAAAATTGTGATACACTGAGTGATAGCGAAAGGGAATATGGGGAGAGAATGCTTGACATTTTTATTACATCACGAGTGAGACGCAAAATCGTAGTTGTGTATGCCAAGTATCCTGATTTTCATACGCATGTTCGGGGGCTAGCCAAGCTGATCAAGGAAGATCCGGGTAATATTCAGCGCGAGCTCAAGCGGCTAGAGAAAGTTGGTTTTCTGAGGAGTGAGAAGCAAGGCAATTCGCGGGCATACTTTACGAACAAGCAGTTCCCGATTTTCAAGGAATTACAGAGTATGGTGATTAAGTCGCAGCAACATGCGGCCCGGCCGAAGCGCGGCTCGGTTGATAGAGATTGATGACCTTATTCGAGCAGATTTTGACGGCGCGCGGTCTGACGACGCGGGCAGTGCGCCAGGCTTTTTTGCAGCCAGATTATATGGCGGTGAAATATGATCCGTTTTTGCTGCCGGACATGAAGAAGGCAGTGGCGCGGTTGAAACAGGCGCGGGAGCAGGGCGAAAAAATTGTTATTTACGGCGATTATGACATTGACGGACTGAGCGCTACGGCGCTGCTGCTGGATGCCTTTGGTAAGTTTGGTTTTGAGGGTGTCGACGCTTTCATTCCAAACCGGTTTGTTGAGGGTTATGGCATGACTATGGGCGCGGTAGACAAGGTGCGCGATATGGGAGCGGATTTGATCGTGACAGTGGATACCGGCAGTTTGTGCCATGCAGAGATTGCGTATGCCGCTAGCCTGGGGATTGATACGGTGGTGACAGATCATCATAACGTGGCCGAGACGCCGCCGCCGAGTGTGGCAGCGGTGAATCCGAAATTTCCAGGGCATACTTATCCGTTTCGTGATTTGTGTGGTGCGGGCGTGGCGTTCAAGTTGGTGCAGGCGCTGCAAACTGAACTGGACGGACTGCCTGATGGCTATGAAAAATGGCTGCTGGATTTGGTGGCATTGGGGACGGTGTGCGACATCGTGACGCTGGCAGATGAAAATCGGGCAAATGTGTATTGGGGTTTGGAGGTGTTGAAAAAACAACAACGCCCAGGATTGAAAGCCTTGATGGCGGTGGCGGGTATTGAACCAGAGCGGGTTAATGCTAGGCATCTGGGGTTCGGTCTGGGGCCGCGCATGAACGCAGCAGGTCGGCTGGAAACAGCGCAGCACGCGTTGGATATGCTGGTGGCGCGTGATGGGCTGGCGGCGCTAGAGGCGAGCGAAAAGCTGGAGGAATTGAATGGTAGGCGGCGCGGTATTCAGGACGCGATTTTTGAGGAAGCGTGCGTGCAAGCTGAGGAGTTGGCTGATGACCGGGTGTTGGTGGTCAGTAGTGGCGGTTGGAATCACGGTGTCATCGGTATCGTGGCGTCGAAACTGGTGGAGAAATATAAAAGGCCGGTGTTTATCATTGGCGAGCGCGGCGAGGAAGCAACGGGTTCGGCACGCAGTTTTGGTGATTTTTCAGCGGCCGATGCAGTGCGGGCGGCGGATGACATTATCATCAAAGGCGGCGGGCATGGAGCGGCGGCTGGCGTGACGCTGGAGACTGAAAAAATTGGTGATTTTCGTCGTCGCGTGAATGAGTTTTATGATTCGCTGCAACTCACAAACCAAGAGCGATATTTGCTGCCGCGAGCTGATGTGGAAATCGATGATTTTTCGGAAATTGATGAGGAATTGGTGGCAAATCTGGCGAAAATGGAGCCATTTGGCAATGGTAATCCAGAGCCAGTATTAAAAATTACCACAGCGAGCGTACTGAGCGTGCGGCGGATGGGCGCGGACGGGCAGCACGTTAAATTAGCGCTGCGTGATAAAAACAGTAAAGTGTTGCAGATGCTGGCGTTCAACGCGCCAGAGGAATTTTTCCGCGAGCCAGGCGACGAGGTGGTAGCGTGGTTTCAGCCGACCATCAACGAATGGCAGGGGGCGCGGACGGTTGAAGGGCGGCTCGTTCACGTGGCTTTGTTAGATTGATGTGGTAATTACAACTTTTGTTTGAAGGTGATCACTAGTTATTTGGGTGTAGTGGTTTTTTCGTTGTGAAATTCGCAACGATGTTATGTTGTGCGGGCTTGTGGTTTTTGAGGGAATGTTGGTGACTTGACAAATCGCGAGAGAGAGAGTAATATGAGCCCATAATATAAAGCTTGCTAAACACAAGAAGGAAACAAACATGACACAAAATTATGAAAAAATTGAAAAAGAACAAGGGCTAGACCCACGTGTTGAGTCGCTAGCGATACCATTGGCGCGGGATTATGCTGAAAAAAATTATCCAAAACGTGAAGATGGTACGTTTGAACCAGCATGGCGCGGGGCAAATGGCGAAAAAGATTTGCGAGGAAAGTCTCCCGAAGATGTGGCGGCGCAGTTAGAAAGTGAAGGATATTCTCCAGAGGCGGCGCTTGCTTTAGCGCAGTCAATGGTGGTTGACATTGCCAATACGCCGTATGATCAGTTCCCAGATCACTGGAAAAAGCAGAACCGTGGCGGCGCAGAATTCCTCATTAGCTTGGTGGATGAGGTGGGCGCCGATAATATCCGTGCTTTGGATCTGTCTGACTCAGAGGTGCAAGAAAAATATGGTACGTTAATTCATGCTAACTGGTTGGAGCGCAACCAGTGGGTTCTTGATCCAGAATACGGTAATTCTGTGCTAGCACAGTCATATGCGGATCTTCCTGCCGATGAACAGCAGAAGGATATTGACCAGATGCGGGTGCTGCAGGGTTGGCTTGAAGCTCAGCAGAATCCTGAAGAGATCGGTGTCTAGATACTCGGGCTATGTCCCTCCGAGATAATGACATCATACAAAACTCTCGCTCTGAGGCTAATCAGAGCGAAAGTTTTATTTTGCAAAAATATTTCTCATCTGTTATAATGCAAAAAGTATGGTTCAAGTTACACGTAAAGATCAGAAGGAAGCGAACGAGAATGTGATTCGTCGCTTTAATCGCAGGGTGCTGCAGAGCGGTGTCCTTGCGCGGGCAAAGTCGGTGATGCGATTTGCCAAGCCGATTTCCAAGGTTGAGCGCCGTAAGAAAGCGATTATTCGCCGCGAGCGCCGAGCCGAGAAAACAGCCAGAATGCGTATGGGGGCAACGCGTTAATGTCGGCGCTAAAAGCGCGTATTGCTGATGAAATGAAAGCCGCTCTTCTAGGGCGGCATCGTTTTCGGGGTGATGTCCTGCGTAGTTTGAAGGCGGCAATTCTTAATGAGGAGGTGTCGCTCGGTAGGCGCGACGAGGGCCTAAACGATGCAGAAGTGGAGAAGGTTATTGCCCGTGAAGTTAAAAAACGCAAAGAAAGTGCCGCGTTATACTGGGCGAATGGCCGAGCGGAACTAGCTGAACCAGAGGAGAAGGAGGCGGCAATTTTACAGGAATTTTTGCCTAAACAGCTGAGCGAAGACGAGATTCGGGCAATGGTCGAGGCAGCGGTTGCTGATTTGGATGCGACGATGCAACAAATGGGTCAGGTGATTGGCGCGGTGAAGACTAAAGCCGGCAATGCGGCTGATGGCGCCTTGATTGCGAAAATTACCAAAGAAACGTTAGCAAAACAATAACAACACAGAAAAAGGAGTAAAGAATGATCTTATTATTTGGGCCGCCAGGGGCCGGTAAAAGTATGCAGGGGCAGATGTTGGCGGCGCGTCAGGGTTGGAAATGGCTATCGACCGGCGAGATGTTGCGCCGAAGTAATGATCCGGCGGTGATCGATATTTTACGCTCGGGGGAGTTGGTAAGCGATGAATTGATTTACCAAGTGTTTGAGCAGGCGGTGCAGGATGCGCGCGATAGAAACTATCCAAATATTATTGTCGACGGCTTTCCGCGGACGAAGGAGCAGGCGGCGTGGCTGGATGAGTATATGGCGCAGATGAATGAGAAGATTGATACGGTGATTTCGTTGGAAGTGCCGGAGGCGGAGATTATGCGGCGACTAGAAAAGCGTGGCCGGTTGGAGGATACGCCAGAGGCAATTGCCCGGCGGATGACGATTTATCGGCAAAAAATGTATCCGGTGTTAGGTATTTTTGCCGAGGCAGGGGTTAGGATTGTCCATTTGGATGGCGTCGGTACGGCTGGCGAAGTGCATGACCGGATTTATGAAGAGGCGGCGTACGCATGCCAACTTTAATTACTGGCGAAAAAACGCCGCAGCAGATGAAGGATATGCGCGAATGCGGGCGGATGTTGGCGACAATTTATGATGAATTGCGCCAGCAGGTGACGGCTGGAATGAGCGAGCTGGATGTTAATGAGTTTGTGGCTGGGCGAATTAAGGATTTCGGCGCGGAAGCGACGTATTTGACGGATGAGGTGAAATTTCCAGGGGTGATTTGCGTGTCGACCAATGAGCAATTGGTGCACTCATTTCCGACAGAATATGTGTTCGAGAAGGGCGACGTGGTGAGCTTTGATCTGGTGATCGGCTACCGTGGTATGAAAACCGATAGCGCCTTTACGATGGTGATTGACGAAGAGCCGCGCGGCGCTAAGAAGCATTTACTGCACGCGACGGAACAGAGTTTGTATGCGGGAATTGATGCGATTTCCGGTGGCGGGACGCGCGTTGGCGATATCTCGGCAGCCGTGGAAGCGGTGCTGAAAAAAGCCAAACTAGGTATCATTCGCGAACTGGTTGGTCACGGCGTGGGGCTACAGATGCACATGAGTCCAGAGATTCCAAACTATGGCCGTCGTGGTACCGGTCCAGTATTGCACGCGGGCGACACGATTGCTATTGAGCCGATGGCTAGCCTCGGCAGTGAGAAAATTGTGACCGAGGACGACGGCTGGACGATTAGCCTGAAAGACGGCAGCTTGGGCGCGCATTTTGAACATACTGTGTTGATTACTGAGACGGGCGCGGAGATTTTGACGACGCTCTAGGCTATCTGGTATACTAAGCATATGCAAGAACAATCTCGATATGTGGTAGGAATTGATGTTGGTACGAAGACCGTGCGCTGCGTGGTTGGACATATCGGGGAGTCGGGGCTGCCAAACATTGTTGGTGTCGGCGTTAGTGAGAATAGCGGCATGCGTAAAGGTGCGGTATCGAACTTGACGGGGCCGGCGGCAGCAATTGACAAGGCGCTCGAGGCGGCTGAACGCATGAGCGGCCATCATATCAATGCAGCAGCATTGAGTGTGAATGGGTCGCATATCTTGAGCACCAAGGCTGATGGTATGATCGCGGTGGGGATGAGTGGCGGTGAAGTGACGGACGAGGATGTGCTGCGGATTGAGGAAGTGGCGACGACCGGGAAGGTGCCGGCGAATCGAGAGATTTTGGAGATTGTGCCGCATGCCTATCGGTTGGATGGACAGGACAACATCAAGGATCCGGTGGGGATGAGTGGCACGCGTCTGGAGCTGCGAGCAAATGTGGTCTCGGGCTTGACGCCGTATGTGGCGAATTTACGCCGGTCGGCCGAGATGGCGAATGTCACTGCCTCGAGCCTGACACCGAGCGTGTTGGCAGCGGCGCGAGCGGTGCTCAGTGAGTCGCAGATTGAGAACGGCGTGGCAGTTATCGACATTGGCGGTAGCACGACCGGTGTGGCCGTGTTTGAAGAGGGTGATTTACAGCACGTAGCGGTGATCCCGATGGGAGCGCAGAATGTGACAAATGATGTGGCGATTGGACTAAAGACCGACCCGGAGATCGCTGAGGCGGTCAAATTGGCGCACGCCCGGCTGGGCGGCGGTAAGGCTGGTCGCGTTGATACCAAGCACGACAAACAGGTGTATACGTTTGAACAAAGCGAGATTGACGAGATTGTCGAGGCGCGCTACGAGGAGATTTTCGAGCTAGTCGCCAAAGAATTGAAGCGGGCCGGCGGTATCGGACGGCTGCCAAGTGGTGTGGTGCTGGTTGGTGGTGGCGCCAAGGTTAAGGATCTGGTCGAATTTGCGAAAAATAGCCTCGGCGTGGCGGCTAAACTAGGCGTGCCGGCAGGATATGCGGGCGTGAGCGACGAGGCTAATGGGCCGGAGTTTGCAGCGGCAATTGGTCTGATGCTCATTGACGGGGCAGGGGCCGAGCGGGCCGAGCACGCGCAGAGCAAAGTGGGTTCGGTGACAAAGAAAGCCGGCGGAATGATTAGTCGATTGCTAGCGAGGTTTAAGTAGGAGCTAGTAGACAAAGATGGTATACTTGATAAGAGAAAGATAGGGAGAGGAAAATGCCGCAGATTACACCAAGTGAAGTTCAAACGTTTGCCAGTATCAAAGTTGTCGGTGTCGGTGGAGCTGGTGGTTCGGCCATCAATCGGATGAAAGATGCGGGGCTCGCTGGCGTGCAGTTTATCGCCATGAACACTGATGCTCAGGCGCTGCACAATTCCAAGGCAGATGTCAAGATTCATCTCGGGCACACTACGACCAATGGGCTGGGCGCCGGTGCTGATCCGATGGTGGGTGAGGCGGCGGCTAATGAGTCGCGCGAGGAGATTCGCCAGGCACTTGAGGGTGCGGACATGGTGTTTGTGACGATTGGTGCTGGTGGCGGCACTGGATCGGGCGCTGGGCATATCGTGGCGGAGATTGCTCGCGAGATGGACATCCTGGTGGTTGGCGTGGCGACGCGGCCGTTTAGTTTTGAAGGCGAGAAGCGTCGGGTGAATGCAGACTGGGCAATTACTCATCTGGGTCGCCAGGTTGATACCTTGATCACCATCCCGAACGATCGACTACTGCAGACGATTGATCGGCGGACGCCGCTGCTCGAGACGTTCAAGATTGCTGACGATGTGCTGCGCCAAGGCGTGCAGGGTATCTCGGAGTTAATTACCGAGCATGGTTTGATTAATCTCGACTTTGCTGACGTCAAGGCGGTGATGAGTCGGGCTGGTTCGGCGCTGATGGGGATCGGTCGGGCCGATGGCGAGAACCGTGCGGTGCAGGCCGCTCAGCAAGCGATTGAGAGTCCGCTGATCGAGGTGTCGATTGACGGCGCGAAGGGTGTGCTGTTTAACGTGACTGGTGGCTATGACATGAGCATGGCAGAGATCCAGGAGGCAGCTGAGGTAATTACCAGCGCGGTCAGCCCTGATGCCAATATTATCTTTGGAGCGACGCTCAAGCCAGAGCTCGAAGACGAGGTGATCATCACGGTTATCGCTACTGGGTTTGATAGCGAGACGTATCATGATCACGAGGTGAGTTTGACGAGTGAAGTGTCGCATGAATCAGAGACTGAGGTTGATGACGAGGTGGTTGAAGGGATTGATCTGGAGCTCAGTGAGCAGAGCGGAGCGACGGACTTTACGTCTGAGCAGGAAAATAACATCTGGGATCAGCCAGCTGAGGATGAGGCGGACGAAGATGATACGCCAGCCTTCCTTCGTCGCCGCAAAAAGAACAAGGAGGAATAAATGAGCGGATTTAACATTGGGGATAGCCGCGTGATCGAGTCGCGAGAGGTTTCTGATGGTGTAGCGATTCGCCGCCGCCGCGAGACGCCGGATGGACGGCGTTTCACTACGTATGAACGCGTGGAAAAGCCAAACCTCATTGTGATCAAGAAAAACGGCAGCCGCGAATTATTTGATAGAGTCAAGTTAGCGCATGCGGTGCGCCAGTCGGTTGGCAAATTCCTTAAATCTGATGAGGAAGTCGAGTCGATTATCACGGCGGTTGAAGATAAGTTGTATGCCCTGGGCGCCTCAGAAGTGCCGTCGCGGCAGATCGGCGAGTTTGTACTGGATGAGTTAGCGAAGCGTAACGAGGTGGCGTATGTACGTTTTGCCAGTGTGTTTCAGAAGTTTGAGACGCTGGATGATTTCGTCAAGATATTGGAACAACGCCGCCAGAAAGGACAAGAATAATGCGAGTCATTGTCGTATACCGGGCGGAAAGTGATTACGCGCGCCAAGTCACTAGTTTTCTGCATGACTTTAGTCGGCAGACGGGACATACGATTGAGGAGCTTGACCCAGATTCGGCTGAGGGCAGCGATTTTTGCCGGACATACGACATCGTTGAATACCCAACCGTTATCGCGCTGAGCGCTGATAGTCAGATGCAGAATATGTGGCGCGGATTACCGCTACCGACGATTAGTGAGGTGAGTTTTTATGTTTGATATGCTGCATAAGTGGCTCTCAAACAAAGATTCAAAACGCCAGCAGTTCGCAGCATTAGCGCTGCTGCTCGGCAGCGGCTTGGGCTTGTTAGCTTCGTTTGTGCTGTCGATCGAGGCGCTGACGCTTGCTAAAAATTCGCATGCCGTGCTGAACTGCGACTTGAACGCGGCGATAAGCTGTTCGGCGGTGGCAAACCACTGGTCGGCGACACCACTCGGCTTTCCTAATAGTTTCATCGGTATGATGACGCTACCAGTGATGGTGACAATTGCGGTGGCGCTGCTAGCGGGTGTGAAGTTGCCGAAATGGTTTATGTGGGGCGCGCAGCTTGGCGCGGTGGCGGGCTTGCTGTTTGCTGGTTGGATGTTTTATATGAGTTATGTTGAGATTGGCGCGTTGTGTCCGTGGTGCTTGACACTGGACGCGGGTATGCTGCTGGTCTGTTACGGACTGACTAGATATAATGTGGTGACTAGGATGGTTGGCGGTAGGCGTATGAGAAAATTTGTCGACCGGGGATTTGACACGTTCCTGTTGGCGCTAGTGACCGTTGTGATCGTTGTTGTTATTTTAGCAACATTTGGGCGTGAGCTATTTGCATAAATTAAGAGTAGGCGTATTGAATAATGGTGCTGGTATCCGTATACTGGGCATATGAAGAAAAATTTTCTCATCAGAGCGTTTTTGGGCATTACCATTGTGGCGCTCGGCGGGATTTTGCTGCTGCGGAATCTCGGAGTTATTACCTTTAATAGCTGGCCCCTGTTTTGGGGCGCTTTTTGGGCCTTTGCTGGCTTATTGATACTATTATTCAGTTATCGCAGACCGATAGACTGGGTGTGGGGGCTGTTATTGATAGCTGTTGGCGTGTTGATTGGGCTGAGTGCTTATGGTGTAATTAATATTGGTACGTGGAAATCATTCTGGCCGGTAATACTGATTGCTATTGGTTTGTCGGTCGTGTTCGGTATTGGTTCAGGCCGTCGGCAATCTAAAAAGCGGGCGGTTGATGATGGTGATAGTGAAAAAGTTGCAATTTTTTATGGTGAAGAATCACGGGTGAAAGGTGACTATACTGGTGGCTCCGTGGCAGTAATATTTGGTGGTATGGAGTTGGACCTGCGCCAGGCGAAGATCAAGGATGGTGCAGTTATCGACGTCTTTACCTTTTGTGGCGGTGCCAGCATTAGTTTGCCTGACGACGTGATTGTCAAAAATGAGGTGCGTGGTGTTTTGGGTGGCAGTGAGAATAAAACTGCGCCGAAGTCTTCTGCTAAAAAGACGATCTATCTGAAGGGCGAATGCGTCCTGGGTGGTCTGGAAATCAAATAATCTCTTGGGATTTTGGTAAAAACGCGCTACAATGAAAGTAGGGCGTTTTTGCGTGTGCCTGATGGAGTATATCTCTGATGGCGCCAATGCAAAATGAGCGGCTATCAACCGCGAAGCCTGCGGGAAGAAATTGGTTTTATCAACTGAGACTAGACCCCGCCGTGACTCGCTGCGACAAAGTGACAATTGAGTGCTAAAAGAGTGCGTGGATGCCGGTCAACTCGGCAAAGCCCGCGAAGAATCACTTCTTTTGGAATCGAGATGGTACCGTCCGCTTGAAACACCTCCAGCGGATTCTCGAAGTCAGAAGAGGTGATTTTATTTTATATAAGGAGTAGTATGCCGATACCAGCCTACAAGTCAGCCTTGCAGCACGCCATTCGCCACGAGTGTGCGGCGCTGTGGCCACTGCTCGAGGCAGCCGCTCCCTGGGCGGATGAGCTGGTGCTTCCGGGGCAGATAAAAGGCACGATGATGAATCCTCACCAGCTAGCCAGCTACCTACTAGGGTGGGCTACCACGGTGCTAGAGTGGGGCAGTGCATATCATCAGACTCATATGGTGCCGACGATTATTACCACTGGCTATGGTGCGGTAGCGCAAAAGTTCTATATGCAATATGCTGATATAGCGTATAGTGCCGTACTGACAAAGCTTGATGAAGCAGTGGCAGCGATTGACCAACTGATCGAGCAGACATCAGAAGACGACCTCTACCGCGTCGTATGGTATCGGACGAAGACGAGTGGACGAGAGTATACCATGGCACGGATAATTGAGCTCAACACAGTCGCGCCATTGCGAAATGCACACGGTAGGTTGCGCAAGGCTATGGAGGAGAGAGAGGATGAGCATTATACCGCAGGATAATCGCATTACGAGTTTTGTCATTGATCGGACGCATGATTATATCATGTATGATACGACTGATTTGGTGCGTGCGATAGACTTTCCGCGTCAAGTGGCGGGGTTGTTGCTCAAAGATGATGAATTCCATTTGTCGTTATTTGCGGTGCGTGAGGAGTACGGGCTCGATGAGGCTGGTCATGGGTGGCTGGAACAGGTGTCGTGTCAAGCTGGTGCAGCAATGACTACAGAGCCAGAATTGACCGGTGATTTTCTTAAGCTAAAGGATGACGTGACTGGCCGTGAAACGATTATCGCGCTTGTTCGATGGGATGAACTAGAAACTTGGCGTGATGCAATTCGTGAGCTGATCCCGCGGGCAGAGTTTATCATTCCGCACATAACGCTCTATACAAATCAGAAGGGTGCGCTTGGGTATAGTGATCGGCATAGGGATCGAGTGCGGGTGCTGGATGATGCAGTGATGATGACACTAAGGAATATATTGTTAAGGAGTAAATCGTGACCAACCAACAACAAGAATGGCTTGATTTTGCAAAAAGTGTAGCGCACGAAGCGGGCGACATTATGCAAAAATATTTTGGTAAAAAACCGGACGCTCATCTCAAGGCGGACAACACAATTGTGACTATTGCTGATGAGGAAATCAACCAGCTTGTGATCAAGCGAGTAGCTGAGCGATACCCATCCCATGATATTGACGGTGAAGAAGCGAGTGCTCGCCGCGGTTCGGACTATGTGTGGGTATGTGACCCGATTGACGGTACGGCACCTTTTGCGATGGAGTTACCAGTATCGGTATTCTCGTTAGCGTTGGTGATTAATGGCCAGCCGGAAGTCGGTGTGATTTATGCGCCGTTTAGCGACCATCTGTACTGGGCGTCACGTGGTCGTGGCGCGTACATGAATAGCCAGCCGATTCACGTTAGTCAGCATAGTCTGGATGACCGCGTGGAGATGAATGTTGATTGGTGGCCGAGTGCTCAATGGGATGTGATGCAGGTCGTTCATGATCTTGCTTATGAAAAAGATGTGTATGTAACGACGGTTGGTAGTACAACGCACGCTGCGGCACTGGTGGCGCGCGGCGAGTTTGTTGCGTCAGTCTTCACTGGTACGAAGGGTAAAAACGTTGACATTGCGGCGGCGAAAGTCATCGTCGAGGAAGCTGGCGGCAAAGTGACTGACCTTTTTGGCCGGGAGCAGCGGTACGATCAGGATATCTGCGGGGCGGTACTAAGCAATGGAATAATTCATGAGGAGATAGTAAAAGCGATGAGGAAACTAATAGAATGATGAACAGCGAACAGGAAAGTTTGATTAATAATTTAAACAGAGCAGTGAACATAAGGTAGATAAGGAGGAAAAGTATGAAATTCAAACACGGAACACGTCGCCGAGCAGCAGAATATGAAAAGGACTGGGTGCAGCGCTGGAAGATTGACGATACGTTTAATAAATCGGTGGAGAATCGGCCGGTTAATAATTCTTGGGTATTTTATGACGGGCCGCCATTTTTGACTGGCACGCCGCACCACGGGCATTTGTTAGTCAGCACCGTTAAAGATACGATGGGTCGTTATCATACCATGAAAGGCCAGCGAGTTGAGCGCCGTTGGGGTTGGGATTGTCATGGTTTGCCGGCCGAGGTGTATGTTGAAAAAACGCTTGGCATTTCTAATAAAAAAGAGATTGGCACGAAGATTAGCGTGTCGGATTATGTCAAGGAATGCCGTGCGGCGATGGTGCGAACCGGTACCGAATGGGAAGATACAATTGAGCGAATTGGCCGCTGGGTTGAGTTTAAGGGCGCTTATAAAACCATGGATAACAATTACATGGAATCAGTTTGGTGGGCGTTTAAGAAACTTTACGAGGAGGGCAAGATTTATGAAGGTGAGAAGATTCTAATTTATTGCACGAAGGATGCTACGCCAATTTCCAAGAGCGAAGTGGCGATGGAAAACAGCTACCAGATAGACACCGATCCAAGCTTGTTTGTCTATTTCAAATTAGAAGACGAAGATGAATATTTGCTTGCCTGGACGACGACGCCGTGGACTTTGCCAGCGAATATGGTGGTGGCAATCAACCGAGATGTTGACTATTCATTGGTGGCGTATGGCGATAAGAAATTTTATATTGCAAGCGATGCTGTCGAAAGAGTTATGACCGATGAAAAACATCAGCCGCTTGAATATTCAATTGTCAAAACGATAAAAGGCTCGGAGCTGGTAGGCAAGCGATTTGAGCCGCTATTTGAGAACCGCGGTCCGAATGCTCATAAAATTTTGCATGCTGATTTCGTGACGACCGATGACGGTACAGGTCTGGTGCATATTGCGCCAGCTTATGGTGAGGATGACTATGAACTTTGCCGTAAATATGATGTGCCGATGTTGTCACTAGTGGATGGTGATGGTAACTATACTGAGGGTAGATGGCTCGGTCGTAATATCTGGGAGGTTAATAAAGAGATTGCTAAGACGCTGCTGGAGGAAGGCCGAGCGCTAAAAATTGACTATATTCGCCACGAATATCCGCATTGTCATCGCTGTGGTACCAAATTGATGTATCGGGCACATCCGAGCTGGTTTATGGATATTCAAAGCCAGAAAAAAGAAATGCTAGAGGCAAATGAACAGACTCATTGGACGCCAGATAATCTGCGGACGGGGCGATTTCATAATATCATAGAGCAGGCGCCGGATTGGAATTTGAGCCGTGATCGCTATTGGGCAACGCCGATTCCAGTGTGGAAAGGTGTCAAGAATGACGGCACGGAAGTTGTCAAGGTGATTGGTAGTTTTGCGGAGTTTGAAGAGCTGACGGGGCGTAGGCTGGATGATTATCATTTGCCGCAAGTGATGGACGTGACGTTTGAGTGCGATGGTGTGGAAATGCGGCATATCGGTAAGGTGCTCGACTGCTGGTTTGAATCTGGCTCAATGCCGTTCGCCCAGTTCCATTATCCGTTTGAGAACAAGGAAAAATTTGAAGCAAGTTTTCCGGCTGATTTCATCATTGAAGCGATTGATCAAACACGCGGTTGGTTCTATAGTTTGACAGCGGTCAATGTGGCGCTATTCGGTAAGTCGCCGTGGAAAAATTTGATTTGTACCGGGTTCATCAACGCGGCGGACGGCAAAAAGATGAGTAAAAAGCTAAAAAACTACACCGATCCGATGGAGTTGATGGATAAAACGTCGGCTGATAGTTTTCGTTTTCTCATGCTATCTAGTCCGCTGACAAATGGCGAGAACTTTGCACTAGCGGATAAGGATGTCATGGATGTGGCGCGCAAGCTCAGTATGATCTGGAATATGTATGATTTCTTCACGATGTACGCGGAAGTTGATGGTTGGGAATTTAATGGCGATTTGAAAGATCCACTTGGTACGTTGACTAATCCGTTGGATATTTGGATTGTTAGCCGCTTACATCAATTGGTGGCGGATGTTGAAAAGGGTCTTGATGGTTACAATTTGCAAGACGCCACTAAGCCGATTTTACCGTTCCTGGACGACGCGTCCAACTGGTACGTGCGCCGTAGCCGCCGCCGCTTCTGGAGATCGTCGAAAGGGGCCGCGGGCGCTGAGGATGATGGTGACAAGAATGATGCGTACCGCACGCTACACTACGTGCTGGTGCGTCTGAGCTACATTTTGGCGCCATTTACACCGTTTTTGGCTGAGGAGTTGTATCACAATTTGACGGGTGATAACGAGTCGATTCATCTGAAGGATTGGCTGCCAGCGGGCGAGGTGAATGAGCAGGCACTGGCCGACATGGCTCGGACGCGTGAATTGATCAACAATGGCCTTAGTTTGCGAATGAAACAGGATGAGCACCAAGCATCAATTAAGGTTCGCCAACCGCTGCAATTTGCGGCATATGCGGGTGCGAAATTGGCTGAGTATTACGAGCAGATTATGGCTGAGGAGCTAAATGTTAAGGAGATTCGCTGGATTGAGAATCTAGACGAGTATCTGGCTGGTTATGACGTGACCGAGGGCACGATCAAGCCAGAGAATTGGATCGAAATTAGCAAGCACTTAACGCCCGAACTCAAACGCGAAGGTTTGATGCGTGAAGTTATTCGCCACGTCCAAAGCGCGCGCAAGAAGGCGGGATTGCAAGTGGACGATCGAATTATGCTGCAGCTGACGACGAATGACGAGCAACTTCATCAAGCGATTGATGAGCATACTGAGGTGATTGCTGCTGAGACGCTGGCGGTGTTTGGCGAGGTGCATGACAACCAGTCGACAGTGACGGTTGAAGGGGCTGAGCTCGAGATTGCTCTTGCTGTTGTAGAATAGTCATCACGATAAAAGTTACGACCTCAAAATTGATGCGCGGCGAGCGTTTACTTGGTCTCGCGCCGATCGGACGCTCATGACCTTGGCGATCGCCATGCAACGCGGTACAATGGGTCTATGTATGGTTTAGCAGTTCTCAGTCAGTTACTCTTTTTCGCGCGAGCCGGTGGCGGTGGGTCAAGTTCTGGCGGTGGTGGTGGCGTTGTCCTTTTCGGGATACCGATGGTAATTGCAATTTCGGTAAGTGGTTTTGTGAAAAGAGCCACTCAGTCAAAGATGGCCGCCATAGCGGTCGGGTTTTTGGCCGGCCTACTCGCCAGCTTGTTCTACCTACTCGGCGGTGTTGTTATTTTTATCCTGGTGGCCATCTCGGCATTGGTCGGTGCGATTATCGGGGCATTTACGGATAAGATCAGCCGTTTTCGTAAGGGCAGTGAGGCCGCACAGCAAGCCGTCCGGCAAGCGGCGGCTCAGGACAGCGCCTGGAATGAGCAGGGTATTGTCAATTACGCAACAACGGTGTTTAATCGGTTTCAATATGATTGGGAGCGGATGGATTTGCCATCAATTCAGCAATACGTCACGCCGAATTATGCGCGGCACATTGGACTAATGTTGTATGCCTTACAACAGATGGGGCGAGTCAATCGCATGAAGAATGTGGCGATCAGTGAAGCGATTATCACCCGGGCGTATGATGATGCGAATGATCAGAATGACCGAGTAAGTGTGAGTTTTGTTGCCTCGGCAAATGATGAGCTGATTGACGTGGCGAGTGATGCGGTGCTACATCGTGATACGGGCGAGTTTGGTGAGCAGTGGAACTTTGTGCGCTCGGGTGATGGCTGGTTACTGGATAGTATTGATCAGGCAACAGAAGATTCTGCCCAGCTTGTCGCCTCTATGCAGCAGTTTGCAGCGCAATACGACATGTACTTCAGTCCGGACTGGGGGCGGCTACTGCTACCGGCCCGCGGTGAATTATTTAAGAGCGGCTTTAAGGGTACTGACATCAACAACCATATCATCGGGTTCTGGACGGGCAATCTATTAGTGCAGCTATACACCTATGTGGCTGACGCTTCAAATACTGATTCGGCGACTACATACATTATTGGACAGGTTAATTTACCAAAGTCGTATGGCGGGATTTTAGTGGAGCGTCGGGATTCACGTTTCCTGAAACGGTTTAGGGCGCCGTCGGGTTATAAAAAGGTAGAACTGGAGTGGGGTGACTTTAACAAGCGCTACCAAGTCTACGCCACCGATGAGAACCAAGTGACGAGCTTTGAGCTGCTCAATCCAAGTTTCATGGCCTGGTTGTACGATCAGGACATTAAGGTTAATATTGAGGTGGTAGATAATATCGTTTATCTCTATGCCAAAATTTCTGCGGGCGAGATGCGCTACGCGGAGATGATGGATATTTTGCAGAAATCACATAAAGAACTCAAGATGTAAGGAGGAAATATGATTACCAAAGCTATTATTCCGGTCGCTGGTTGGGGCACACGAATGCTACCAATTACTAAATCAATTGAAAAATGCATGCTGCCAATTGGCAATCGACCGCTGATTGATTATGTGGTGCAGGACTGCTTGGCGGCTGGTGTGCGCGAGCTGATTTTTGTGGTTGGCGAGCAGAGTTCACAATTAGAGAGCTACTATCGGAGCAATATTTTGCTCAACGATTATTTGCGGAGCAAGGGTAAGGATGACAAGCTGGCTCTAGTGGCGCCAATTGATGCGAAGCTTCACTTTGTGACGCAGCCAAGCTATGGCAAGTATGGCTCAGCAGTACCGGTAGCCCTGGCGGCTGATTATCTCGAGGATGGTGAGTCGGCAGTAGTGCTGATGGGTGATGACTTTATGTATAATGCCGATGGCTCAAGCGAAGTGGCGCGGCTATTGGCGGCGACGCCAGACGGTCAATGTAGCCTGCTGGCTCAGGAAGTACCGGGCGATGACATTAGTCGGTACGGGGCGATTGTGATAGACGAGGCTGGTAATTTTGTAGAGATCGTGGAAAAGCCAAAGCCAGAAGAGGCGCCGAGTCACTTTGCCAACATCGGTAAATATGTCCTCACCAAGAAAGTTATTCAGTCTTGTGCTGATGTTGAAATATCGCCGCGTGGTGAGTATGAGTTAACTGATGCAGTCAGTAATTATGCTCGGGCCGGCGGTGTCGTCAAGGTTGTGCCGGCGGTAGGTATGCATTTGGACGGCGGTAATGTCGAGGGCTGGTTGCACGCAAATAATGTGGTGTGCGGTCGGTCGGGGTCGTGTTCGTGCAATTGATTTTAGGATGATAGCACAGCGCCGGCGAGGTAAAGAAACTGGGGCAGTATTGATTTGTTAGTGCGCCTCTGGTACAATGGAACGGATTGAAAACTAATTTTTAAGGAACGAAATGAAAGCAGTCGTAAAAATCTCTGGCAAGCAATATATTGTCAGCGAAAAAGAGTCCCTCTTGGTGGATCTCCTCCCTGAAGGCACAAAAGAACTCACTCTCGACGCACTTTTAGTGATTGATGGTGATAAAACAACAGTTGGCACACCAACCGTAAAAGGTGTGGTAGTGAAGGCAAAGGTTGTTGAAGCAGAAGTTAAGGGTGACAAGGTCCGCGTTATCCGCTACAAGAGCAAGAAACGTGTCCACAAAGAAACGGGTCATCGCCAGAAGTACACCAAGATTGAGATTACCTCGATCAAATAACCGATGAATTAGCATACCGCCCCGTGATGAGGGCGGTATTTTTATGGCCGAAACTATGGTACAATGAGGTAAGCAGAAGGGGTATCGATGACGAAGATTATTGCGGTGACAAATCAAAAAGGTGGCGTCGGCAAGACGACGACTTCAATCAACGTGGCATATTTTTTGGCAAAAGCCGGTAAGCGGACGCTGATCATTGACTTTGATCCGCAGGGAAATGCCACCAGCGGTCTCGGTATTGATAAGCAAGAACTGGGCGCAACGATGACCGAGGTGGTAACTGGTCAGACGGCCTTGAATAATATAATTATTCAGACCGACATCAAGAACCTATCAATCGCACCGGCCACGTCGCACCTAGCAAATACCGAGGTTGAACTGGCCCAAGCCGAGGGGCGGTTTGTGCGGCTGCGCCAGGCGCTGGCGAGCCTCGCTGGGTATGATTATGTGATCATTGATAGTCCGCCGAGTCTGAGTCTGCTGACCGTGAATGGGCTGATCGCAGCGCAGTACGTTCTATTGCCAGTGCAGGCAGAGTTTTATGCGTTAGAGGGGCTGGGGCAACTCATGGAGACAATGAAGTTGGTTCGCAAGGGGCTCAATCCGCATCTGCGCTTGCTCGGCGTGGTGACCACCATGGTTGATTCGCGAACGACTCTATCAAGCCAGGTGTACGATGAAATTAAAAAGCATTTTGCCGATACGATTTTCAAGACGACGATTCCGCGCAATATTCGCCTCGCTGAGGCGCCAAGCCACGGCGTGCCGGTTGGTGTGTACGATCGTTTCTCAAAGGGCTCGCGGGCTTACCACGCGCTGACCAAAGAAATTATCGAGAGGATTGAAGGATGAAAAAGGGACTTGGGCGGGGATTTGATTCGCTGATACCGACAAATTTGTTTGACGAGGCTTTTGACCCGACGGCTGGTCAAGATGCGACAATGTCGCAATTACGCCAGATACCAATTACCGATATTATTCCAGATCCAGATCAGCCGCGGCGGTTCTTTGATGAGGAAGCGCTGCGTGAGCTGGCTGATTCAATCCGTCGGCACGGCGTGGTACAGCCGATCGTCGTGACGCCACGCGGGGCACAATTCATGATCGTGGCTGGCGAGCGGCGCTGGCGAGCGGCGCAGCTGGCTGGATTAGTAGAGATGCCGAGTATCATTCGTAGTTTGAGTGATCAGCACCGGTTGGAGGTGTCGCTGATCGAGAACTTGCAGCGACGCGACCTCAATCCGCTGGAGACGGCGACGGCCTACATGAAGCTACGCGACCAGTTCAATATGACGCTGGAACAAATCGGCCAGCACGTCGGCGGCAAATCGGTCAGCGCCATTAGTAATACGCTGCGCCTCTTGAAATTACCGAGCGTGGTGCGGACGGCGCTGTTTGAAAATAAGATTTCTGAAGGGCAAGCGCGAACATTGGTGGGGCTGCCGGATGACGTGGCGGAGGATTTGCTGCGGCAGACGATTCATCAGGGCTGGAGTGTGCGCAAGCTCGAGCAGATGATCGCCGCCTGGAAGCGGTCGCAGCAGCCGTCGGGCCCCGCGCCAACTCCAAAGTCGGCCCGCTCGCCGCACGCCTCGTCGGTGGCGCGCCTGTCGAAAAAACTCCGTGCTGACATCACGGTTCGCACCAGTAAGCGCGGTGCTGGTCAGATTATCATCCCGTTCAAAGATCAAGCGGATTTTGAGCGGATTCGCGACTTGATTGGCTGACTATTAAAACCCTCTGATCTGTGTGAAGGGGAAAATGCGGGCGATGACCGGCCCGACGATGTCGTACAGCGGAATGTTGCCCATGCAGTTACGCGAGTCACACGAAAAATTACCCTCACGATTATCACCCATCACGAAAACCGTCCCCTCGGACACCTTGGTATCAACATCGCCAGAGGTGGGCGACTTTGGTTCGTTTTTGTTGACGGTTGTATCAGGGTTAAAGCCGTTCGGATGTTCACTGTTATAAACGGTGACAATGCCGTTTTTGACGGTGACGCGCTCACCCGCGAAAGCAATTACCCGTTTGACGATATATTCGTCGTGACCTAGGGTTGGATTGTAATTGGGATTTTTAAAGACGATAATTTGGCCGCGCTTGGGGATATACTGCTGATTTTGAAGCTGTTTAATGGTGACTGATAGTCGGTCGACGATCAGGCGGTCGTTGGTGTGCATGGTGTTTTCCATACTTGGACCTTGCACGCCAAAGCTACGAAAAACAAAGGTATTGATCAAAATTGTTCCGATGATTACCCCGATTACAAAAATAATCAGTCCCAGACTGTCCCTCAGGCGCGGGTGTCGATCGAGAAAGTGAGCATCCATCCGCCTTATTATACATGGTTTGGCGGCGAAAACCAAAAGCTTGATCAATAGAGAAGTGTGCTATAATAAGGAGCAGTGAAAATTTCAAATAGGAATTCGGTCGATGGATTTGTACCGCGGAGGGTTCAGCGGTCTCGTTTGGGTGGTGTATCGCCAGAGCAGGTAGCCGCTCATCCTCATCAGGCGGAGCAGCCTACCCCACAGATACTTGGGCAGCAGCCGGTCCAATTACCGCGCCAGTCACTGTCGCAAGCTGATCGGGTGCGTCTCGCGACTTCGTCAACTGCTGATATTGACGAAGATATTAGCAATTCGCTCAAAGATCTCGAGCTTCAAAAGTCCGAAACACCTCGCGAAAAGCGCAAGAAACCGCATAAGAAACGTCGCAAGCTAAAGATTATTATCCTGGTGATCGTGGCGCTGATAATTCTGGTGGGCGGATTTTTGCTGTACAAGGCGTGGGTCAATGCGGGGCGAGTGTTTGGTAGCGGTAATCTGATTGACTTGTTTCAGAATCAACCGCTGAAAATGGATGCACACGGGCGGAGCAATATGCTGATCCTCGGTACGACGGATGATGATCCAGACCATCCGGGCGCAACGTTGACCGACTCAATGATGGTGCTGAGTGTTGATCAAAAGAAGCACGATGCCTATATGTTTAGTATTCCGCGCGACTTATACGTGCAGTTTGGGCGAGTTTGTAATTCTGGTCGTGCCGGCAAGATTAACGAATATTTTGACTGTGTTGCCAAGGGTAATGATGAACAGGCTGAAAAGAAGCGGATAGATGCCAGCCGCGAGTTTGTTGGCAAGATTTTTGATATGGATATACAGTACGTAGCACACGTTAATGCTCAGGTAATCAAGGACGCGGTTAATGCGGTTGGTGGTGTGACGGTGAATGTTCAGAGCGACGATCCACGAGGTGTGTTTGACCCGAGCGTCGACTGGATGTGTCGGGAGAAGGGACTGTCAGCGGAGCAGCGGAAACGGCGCTGTCCGACGGGGCATTACATTCATTTCAAGAATGGGCCAAATGAGATGGACGGTGACAAGGCGCTGTATTTCTCGCGAGCGCGTGGAGCGCTGGGCGGTTCGTATGGGCTGGACAAGTCGAACTTTGACCGCGAGAAAAACCAACAGTTGGTGCTGATGGCGCTCAAGAACAAGGCAGCCTCGACAGGCACGCTGACTGATCTTGGCAAGGTGACGGCGCTGATGGACGCCATGGGCAAGAATCTGCGCACTAACGTTGATGCCAAGGAAGTCCGTACGGTGATGGATGTTGCTTCCAAGATCAAGGATACGGACATTCACCGCCTCAGCTTTATTGAAAAAGATAATGTCCTGCTTGGCACGAGTAGTGTTGGTGGCGCCAGTGTGGTCGTGCCGACAGCTGGCCAGTTTGATTATTCGCAAATTCGATCATTTATCAAGGTGGAAATGTACGGTGATGCACTTGCCAAGGAAAAGGCGCGTGTTCTGGTGCTCAATGGCAGCGGCGTGGTTGGGGCTGCCAAATCCGAAGCTGATCGCCTAAAGGCAGCATCGCTCAACGTGGTGAGCGTTGGCAATTCACCACAGAAAATTACCGAAAAGTACAGGGTTTATCAGCTGGAGTCGGGCAAGTCCAAGCAGGCTTCTGCCAACAAGATTAAAGAACTGTATGGTGTAACATTAACCGAAGGTAAACCGCCATTTAACCTGCCAGCCGAAGCTGACTTCGTAGTGATAATCGGGCCGTAATTTGGTATAATAGGGTGGCAATGGAGTTTCTGAAAAAAACAGCCAGGCGACGGTCGCTTCTCAGTAATATCGCTTATTATGCACTCAATTTAGGGATGGTGGCAGTCTTGTTCTGGATGTCGCAGGAGATTCATTATCCGTTGGCGGCGATTGTGCTGGTACTCTTAAGCAAGTGGCGGACATTGTCGGTGCGCCCTAAGTTTTGGCTAACGAATATTCAAGGAAGCCTGGTTGACGTGGTGGTTGGTCTCGGTGTGGTGGCGCTGATGTATGCGCCGCAGGCGACGCTGGTGCTACGAATTGCGCTAGCGGTATTTTATGCGATATGGCTTGTCGCTATCAAGCCGCTATCAAAGCGCTGGCAGATGACATTGCAGGCGGGTCTCGCGGTATTTATCGGCACAGCAGCACTGTTTGCAGTGTCACACGAATGGTCAGCTGCGGTGGTTGTGCTGTGTGCGCTAGTCATCGGGTATGGTACGGCTCGGCATTTTCTATCGACGTTTCGTGAGGAGCAGATTACGGTACTCAGTCTAGCCTGGGGGCTGGTGTTTGCGGAGATTGGCTGGCTGGCGCATTACTGGACGTTTGGCTATGCGCTGCTTGGGGTAAACGCGCTGCAACTACCACAGGCGACGATTATCTTTATACTGCTGTCATTCGTAGCTGAGCGTGTCTATACCTCTTGGCATAAGCATAAAACGATCGTTATTGCTGAAGTTGCTGGCCCAGCTATCTTGGCGTCGGCACTCATCCTGACTATCTTATTATTCTTTAACTCGGTGACACTATAAATTATAAAATTGGAGTAAACCTATGGAGCAAGAAGCGAATCTAACCAACCAGCCAAAACCGAACCGCCGCAAGAAGATTGCGCTGATAAGTATATGTATCATTGCGGGCATATGGCTGGCGTTTGGTTCAGCGGCATTTGGGTCGTGGTTAACACTTCAGTTGACGAAGCAATCTCCGCAGCCAGTGGCTGATGGCAACCGGGTTATATCGCGAGACGAAGCCGATGTTAGCGAGGTGGTACAGCGTGTTTCTAAAAGCGTAGTCTCAATTGTTACAACCAAAAACGGTCGGTCCTTTTCGTATAGCGACGTGCGGCAGGGTGCTGGTACGGGCATTATCATTAGTAAGGACGGCTATATTTTGACAAATAAACATGTTGTCAAGGACGCTGATCGTGTTGAAATTGTGAGCAGTGACGGCACGCAATATACCGATGTCAAGTTTGTCGGAGCCGACCCACTCAACGACGTGGCATTTCTCAAGATTAACGGCGTTAATGATCTGCCAGCGGCCACCCTGGGTGACTCAGGTACCGTTCGTGTCGGTCAGAAAGTGATTGCAATCGGCAATTCATTGGGTCGTTACCAAAATACTGTGACGATGGGTATTATCTCGGGCAAGGGTCGGCCGGTTCAGGCGTCCACTAGCGAGCGAAGCGGCGAAGCCGAGAGCTTGACTGATTTGCTCCAGACCGACGCCGCGATCAACCCGGGCAATTCTGGTGGGCCACTCCTCAACATGTCGGGCCAGGTTATCGGCATCAACACAGCGATTGTCTCGGATGCACAAAGCGTAGGTTTTGCGATTCCGATCGGTGCTGCCAAGGGGCTAGTCCGCAGCGTGTTGGCATCTGGAAAAATTCAGAAATCGTATATCGGCGTGCGATATATCGCTATCACGCCTGAGGTGCGTGCCGAGTATAAACTATCCGCCAAAAGCGGCGCCTATGTCGGTGGTTCACGCGACAAATCGGCGGTCGTCGCTGGCGGGCCGGCAGATAAAGCAGGCATCAAGGACGGCGACGTCATTACCAAGGTGAATGACAAGCTAATCGGCGAGCAGGGCGGCCTCGGCAGTCTTATTTCTGGGTTCTTGCCAGGCGAGACAGTAGAACTGACTATCCTGCGCGACGGCAAGGAACAGAAGGTCAAGCTAACGCTTGGTGCTTACAAAGCGTAGGACGATGATAAAGCCGCGCGTCTCTGCCTCGTGAAGGCCGTGGTCCTTTGCTTGGTCGAGAATTGCCTGGTGCTGTCGCGGGTCGGCCTCTAGAAAGAGCAGGCCGCCCGCTGTTATGTGGCGCGGCGCTTGCTCAATAAGCATCTCGATCAGCCTCAGTCCGTTATCTGCTGCAAACAGGGCCTCAGCTGGTTCATGGCGCAGCTCTGGCGAAGTCTCCCAGGACTGGTCAACATACGGTAAATTAGCAAAGATATAATCTACTGGCTCAATCTGCCCAGAAAGGAGTGACTGTTGCTGCAGCGTCACCCGCGCCTGCAAATTGCTCGCGTTTTTCTCGGCAATTTTTATGGCTTGTGGACTAATGTCCGATAAAATAACCCGCAGGGACGGCCGCTCTAACGCCGCTGTAATGCCGAGGCAGCCCGAACCGGTACCGATATCAATTAGCGTCTTTGGCGCGATCTCACCGGCTGTCAGCACCAAGAACAGGGCAATCATCTCCTCCGACTCCGGCCGCGGCACCAAGACGGCCGGTGAAACGGTAAATTTCCGTCCGTAAAATTCCTTACAGCCCAAAATATATGCCAGCGGCACTCGGTCAAGGCGCAGGCTCAGCCTGGCCTCGGCAATATCAACCCGCCGCGGGTCAATCTCCTCATCCAGGTGTGCGTGAAGGTATGTTCGGTTCTTCCGCAGGGTGTTAGCCAATATCAGCTCGGCGTCCAACCGCGCCGACGCAATACCTATAGCTTTTAACTGTTTAGCGGCGTTCTTTAGCCAGGTTGCTATATTCATGTTGTTAATTATACTACATAGCTAGGAATGAGTAAAGTGATTATGGTTGCAAAATAGCTATAAAGTTGTAAAAAGTATTGACAAATCACGAGAGAGAGAGTAATGTAAGAAGCACACTAAGCATAATCAAGTAAAAAGGAATAAGTTGTGGATAGAAATAGGACTCCATCACCAGCGACATTAGAACATATGGATGAAGAGCGTGAGCCGCGTGTCGTCACCTATGAAAGCGGTGCTAGAGTGTTAGTTTACGATGAGCCGGGTGACAAAGTAACTATCGGTGCTGGTCATAAATATTTTGAAGATCCTAAGTTGAGTGGCGGCATGCTTTGTTTTGAGGCTACTCGTGATGATGGCGTTAGGGTTAAGTCTTATGTTACACCAGATAAGGTTGTGACTGCACGATACTATGATCACATGGTCGCGTATGATGTATATACGCGCAACAATACCCGAGACGAGGCAGCGATACCAGTGCCAGTGGGCAATGATATACACGGACGAGAGTTCGTGATTGGTGAGGATATTACGGAAATTCCGGGGTATGCTCGTGGCGGTATGACGCTAAAATCCATTTCGGCGGAGCATAAATATGATATGGGTTGCCGTGATACCATAAAAGGTAAAAGTCCATTCGAGACAATAAAACACAAAATTGAAAAGCAGCGACGGAATAGTAAAGTTGGCTCGGTTGCACTAGGTACACAATACTACTAAGCGGCTGACACTACTTTTCCGCATTCTTCGCTTTAAGTTCACGCTCAAAACGTTGCAGATGTTCAATAAGGTCGTCAATATCCCCATTCATTGCCGCGGGGATATTGCTGCGGCTGTAGTGGATGCGGTGGTCGGTGATGCGGTCTTGCGGGAAGTTGTAGGTGCGGATTTTTTCAGAGCGGTCGCCAGTGCCGACTAGCGAACGCCGTTCAGCGCTTAATTTGGCGTTTTCTTCGTCAATTTTCATCTGCAGCAGCCGCGAACGCAGCACGCTCATGGCTTTTTCGCGGTTTTTGATCTGCGACTTCTCGTCTTGGTTGGTAACCATGATACCAGTCGGCAGGTGAGTAATGCGTACTGCCGAGTCGGTGGTGTTGACGCTCTGACCGCCGTGACCAGAGCTGCGGTAAATATCGACGCGCAGATCATTCGGGTTGATTTCGATGTCAGTCTCTTCAGCTTCTGGCAGCACCGCTACGGTGACGGTGGAGGTGTGGACGCGGCCTTGGCTTTCGGTGACTGGCACGCGTTGGACACGGTGGACGCCGCCTTCGAATTTCAATTTGGCGTATGGCGCGTCGCCCTTGACCATGAAAATGACTTCTTTGTACCCGCCGGAGTCGTTGGCAGATTCACTGATGAGCTCAGTTTTGTAGCCATTTGCTTCACACCAACGTAAATACATGCGGTACAGTTCCGCTGCAAACAGCGAGGCTTCGTCGCCGCCAGCGCCAGCCCGGATTTCTATGATGATGTTTTTCTCGTCGTTTGGATCTTTTGGTGTCAGTAGGATGAATAATTCTTCTTCCAGCTCTGCCAGACGTGCTTCAGTCTCAGTGATTTCAGCTTTCGCTAATTCTGCCAATTCGCCGCCATCATTCGCTAATTCTTTGGCGTCACGTAGATTTTGCTCCAACGCCGCTCGCTCTTCACCCTTGGTAATGAGCGTCTCTAGCTCGGAAAACCGCTTATTTTTACTCGTGAAGTCCGGCGAGCCATACGCGTCGGGACGCGCTAAAAAATCACCCAGCGCTGCCCGCTCCGCCTTCAACGCCTCGAGGTCGAGAGAGATTTTTGTCATATGGATTATTATAGCATATTGGTGGGGGGTGGCGGGCTTACTAGTAAAATACCGATAGTATGATAAAATACTTGACAAATAAAGAAAAATAGAGTAATATGTAGACCATTGGTACATCACGTATTGCAGTAGCAAAGATAAGGAAAATAAAAAGTATGGGCAAATTATTACAAGCAACACGACGTATGGTCAACGAAACCTTCGGGACAAATTTTGGGCGGGTTCGTAATGTCGAGAAGGCCTGGGAGATGGCACAAGAAGAAAATGCTGAACATACACGCCGGCAGACAGAAAGGAAGTTAGCAAGTTTAGCCCTTGACGAGCCGCGCATAGCAGAACTGAAAGATGGCGCAGGTCTCCCGGAGACAAAGGTCGGGTCTCCTGAGTTTGTTGCTAAGATGTTTGCAAATGCCAGTGAGTACATGTCGGGAAGGGACAAAGGCGATGAGTCGACAGAGCGGTGGCTACCAGCTATGTATGACCTTCCGTCTCTAGATCAAAATGTGAAGGTAGAGCAAGTTTCGTGCTACGGTGATTTTATTGCGACGAGGCAAGAAGATGGCGGGCAGATTATCGGTATGGTTGAGACACGTGATGTTGGAGGTACTGATTCCGATCCTAGACGTGTTCGTGTATCAACCTCTTATGATCCTAGAACGGGTGTGATCAAGGAAGTGCGCCTTACGAATCACTTGCAAAGGGAGAAGAGCGGCCGCAGGTATACTGGTGACCATGTGGTTACAAAAACTGATGGTGAAATATGGTGGTTTTCTCCAGATGGTACTGCTGAACATGTTGCTACTGATGAAAATGGAGTGCGGAAACCAGGTACTCTGTATCGAGAGGATGTAGGAGAGTTAGCTCACTTACTGAGACTTGAGCACATGATGGAGCACTTTGACAGCAAACTAGAAAAATCTAGCAGGAGTTAGTATAAAATAATTCAAATTCAATCTAATTGTAATAACTCCGCTTTAGCGGAGCTATTACGTGATATCAAAAGTATTAATGAGTTAGGGCTATTTCTTAACCTTCTTAGTTTTTACTTTAGGTGTGGCCGCTTTCTTCTTTGTGTCGTCTGTGTCATCATCTGCTACCTTGGCGGCTTTTTTAGCGGCAGCCTTCTTGGCTTTATTTGCTAGGGCCGTCTTGCGAGCCTGGGCGGCTGCTTGGCGTGCCTTGAACCGGTCAACACGACCCTCGGTGTCGATGATCTTTTCTTCGCCGGTGAAGAATGGGTGCGAGGCGCTGGAGATGTGCACCTTGACGAGTGGATAAGTCTTGCCATCTTCCCAAACGATGGTATCCGTGGTTTGCGCTGTTGACTGAGTCAAGAACGCGAAGCCCGCTTGATCGTCGCTAAATACGACCGGGCGATAGTTCTGTGGGTGAATACTGCTTTTCATAACCTTGGTATTTTAGCAAAAAATGAGGAGCAATGCAAACTTAAAACAAGTGACGGGGCGCTAGTGTCTACGAGAGGGCCAGATAGGCATAAATGCAACAAGGACTCGTTACGACGTAGTTGCGTCTGATGTTTACTAGTGGTATAATTAGCGGGTAACTAAACATAACGACACAGCCCGTCGCAGCTCCAATAAGCGGCGGGCGAGGAAAAGGAGTAACCTAATGTCTGTAACAGTAGACATGAAAGCTTTGTTTGAAGCTGGTGTTCATTTCGGACACAAGACCAGTCGCTGGCACCCAAAGATGGCGCCGTATATTCATTCAAAACGCCAGGATAGCCATATCATTGACTTGGCAAAGACGGCTGAGGCGCTAGAGAAGGCGCTGCCGGAGCTGACAAAAATCGCCGCTAGCGGTAAAAAGGTGCTATTTGTCGGTACGAAAAAGCAAGCCAAAGACGTGGTGCGCCAAGCGGCCGAGAGCATCAATCAGCCGTACGTGGTTGAACGCTGGATCGGCGGTATGCTGACCAACGGTTCGACAATCGCTCAGCAGATCAAGAAATTGAAGAACCTTGAGAAGCGGATGGCGTCAGGCGACCTGGAGAAGCGCTACAACAAGCTAGAGGTGCAGCGTTTCCAGGAGGAAATTGATAACCTGAATTTCAAATATGGTGGCATCAAGAACTTGATGGGCAAGCCAGGCGCCGTGGTTGTGGTTGACGCACTGACTGATGCGAACGCAGTGTGCGAGGCAGAGGCTCTGGGCGTGCCGGTGTTTGCCGTGGTTGATACTAATGTCAATCCAACGGGTATTGATTACGTCATCCCAGGCAACGACGATGCGATCAAGAGCATCCAGCAGCTACTTGACTACTTCACGGCAGCTGTAGCTGAGGGCGCGGGTAGCGTGAAGGCTGAAGAAAAACCAGTGAAAAAAGAGGAGAAATAGGATGGGAGTTTCTGTCGATGACATTAAAAAGCTGCGCGAGTTGACTGGCGTTGGTTTGACTGATGCTAAAAAAGCGCTGGTCGAGACTGATGGCGATTTTGACAAGGCGCTGGAGGCGATGCGTAAAAAAGGCTTGACCAAGGCTGAGAAAAAGGGCGACCGCGAAGCGCGCGAAGGCTTGATTGAGGGCTATGTACACTCGGGCCGAATTGGCGTGGTGGTTGAAGTGAACTGTGAGACCGACTTCGTGGCGCGGCTGGATGATTTCAAGACATTGGCGCACGAAATCGCTATGCAAATTGCAGCCATGAGTCCGAAGTATGTTTCTGAGGCGGATATTCCGGCTGAGGAAATGGAGCGGGTTAGGACAGAGCTAATGGCCAGCGAGGTATTGGCAAGCAAGCCTGAAGAAATGCGCGAGAAGATTGTTGAAGGTCAATTGAAAAAGCATTTTGTCGAACAAGTATTAATGAGCCAGGCGTACATCTTGGACGATTCTAAGACAGTTGAGCAGCATATTAAGGAAGCGATCGCTAAACTCGGCGAGAACATCGTGGTGCGTCAGTTTAGGCGAATTGAGCTGGGCGTGAGCGAATAATATCGTCATACTTTGATTTAGCATGATAAATCCCGCCATTTTGGCGGGATTTTAGCGCGTTGAGATTATCAAACAGTCATCCCTCTGGTGGCGGGCGTCAGTGGTGGTGACGATGAATTGGTGGTTCTGGATGGTCTCTTGGAGGAGCTTTTCGCGGGTGGCGTCCAGCTCAGAAAAGACGTCATCCAGGAGGATCAATGGTCGTGATTGGCTTTTTTTCGTTTGCAGTTCCAGCTCGAGTAGCTTGAAAGCTAGCATAATGGTGCGCATCTCGCCGCGTGAGGCGACTTTGATGGCTGGTTGATTATGGAGGAAAATCGCAAAATCTTCGCGGTGCGGGCCGGCCGAGGTGTGGCCTGTGGTGATTTCATAGTCGCGGGTGCGCTGCAGGTGATCGAGGAGTGCTTGTTCATATTGATCAAGTGATGCACTGGCTTGATAGGCGGCCGTAAAAGCTGTCTTGTGTCCCGCTAGCGCTACATATAAACTACTCAGCGCCGCCTCGTGTTTAGCCAAGAATTCAGCACGAGCCTGGGCGATGTGGGTCGCTAGCTGGACGAACTTAATATCCCAGGCAAAGAGATGATCACGCCAGTTTTGGGTCGTCTCGTGGGGGTGTTTGAGTAGTTCATTGCGCTGCAGCAGGGTTCGGTGAAAGGCACGGAGAGTGGCTTCGTATTGAGCATCCAGCCGAGATAATATACCGTCCAGAAAATCCCGCCGCCGCGATGGCGAGGAGGAAATGAGCCGTAGCTCGCTCGGCTCAAACAGAACGACCGGCAGGCGATGTTTGCGGGGAAGGAGCTTGCTGCGGCTATCGTTAATCGTAAACTCTTTATTTATCGTGCCGTCGGTTGTGCGGAGCAGCTGGAGGCGTCGAGAGGCATTGTCGGTTTCGAGGTGGATGATGGTTTGTGTTTGGTCGTGCTGCATGCAATCAGCAAGACTGCCACGAAAGCTACTGCCGCGGAGGGCAACGTATATCGCTTCGAGCAAGTTTGTCTTGCCGGTGCCGTTTGGGCCAATGATGACGGTGCCGCCTGGCGCCAGTGTCGTCTCATAAAGGTCGTAGGAGCGAAAATGATATAGTTTGATTTGTGTTATCACTGACGATAATTATATCATGCGGCTTCTTCTGGCGAAGTTAGTTCCGCATAAGGATCGGCGACCCGTCGGAGATTTTTTTGGTCTTCTGGATCAATGAGTCCTGGATGAGAGAGAATGCTATGTTTAATGTGGGTTTCATGCAGTGAAAGGGGACGTTGCATGCCTCTATATTTGGGCGGTAGGTCTTGCTCGCTGCCACTAGTAATATCGTTTTTGATGACACATTCCCACGTGTCGGGCGCGCTCTCGATGAGCTTGACATGGTGAGTGCCAGTGACGCCCAAGTAATCAATAGGCATTGGCGGAAATTCAATGGCTACTCGTGGTGTTTCGGGGTGCTCCTCCATATACCAGTCTTCTGCACGGCGGATGGTGAATTCCTGTCCCCCGTATTCAACTTTTACGGTCTTGAAGCCATTGGGGTGTTCCTTGTCGGCATCAAGAGTGTCATTATTTTCAGCGGCGATCGCGGTAGCCTCACCAAAGAACTCACGACTTTCGTCTTGGTCGCCTGGTGTTTCCACGTCGCCGGTAGGTTCGTTGATACCATCCGGGAGATTACCGTAAAGTTTTGCATTATAGTCACCGTCGCGTGCTGCAACTTCCTCAGAACTAAGCGGAGTTGGTCTTCTCTTTGTCCTCTCTCCGTCTTTTCCAATCCAGTCTAGTCGTTCAAAATCGTAGGTCATTTCTAAGTTTTTGTTTAGTTATACGTTAACGTTTTGATTTTAGCATGAATATTTGGATAAGTCAAGCAGACAACCTTGCCACTAGTCTGTTATAATGGATGACAGATAACGGGAGGAAATATGTTTGACACACAACCATATGAGGATAAAATGGCGCAGGCGTTTAGCCATTTTCAGGACGAGCTGAAAAAGGTGCGGACGGGACGGGCGCATGCCGGGATGCTGGACGGCGTGATGGTGGAGGCGTACGGGACGCGGATGCCGCTGAACCAGGTGGCAAATGTGACGGCGCCGGAGGCGCAGATGCTAGTAGTGACGCCGTTTGATCCGAGTAATATTACGGCAATTTCGGCAGCGATTCGCGACAACCAGAGTTTGGGTTTTAATCCGTCCGATGATGGGCGGGTGGTGCGCGTGCCAGTGCCAGCGCTGACTGAGGAGCGCCGCAAGCAATTAGTCAAGCAGGTTAGCGAAAAGGTCGAAGAAGCGCGGATCGCTATGCGGACGATTCGCCAGGATGCTCTGAAGGATGCCAAGCGCATGAAAGACGCCAAGGAACTCGGCGAGGATGATTATAAGCGAGTCGAGAAAGAGATTGACGCGCTGATGAGTAAGGTGCAGACGCAAATTGACGAAGTGTTTAAGGCGAAAGAAAAGGACGTGTTGACGGTTTGATGAGTCGGACATTTGCCGGGCGTGTGAAAGAATTAGGGCTGCCGCTGGATCAGATTATTATCATTGGCAGCGGTATTTTGGATCAGTTAGGAATCCGCTGGTCTACTGATATTGACGTGGCGGCAGGTCAAGCGGTATTAGAAAAAATTGCTCGTAGCGATGGCTGGGCTAAAAAGATTGATAAAAATCAACGCCAGTATTTGGTGAAGCATGATGGATCGGCCGAGATCTGGGATGGCTGGGAAATTGACGGGCGAATTGTTGAGTATGACGAGCTGCTGGACTACGCGGTGGAATATGATGGTGTGAAGTTTGTCAATCTAGATTTTCTGCGGCGCTGGAAAAACTGGCGCGGGCGCGAAAAAGATATACAGGATGTGAAATTGATTGATGAGTGGAGGGTGAAACATGAGTGAAAAAACAGAATTGCCGAGGCACGTTGGCTTTATCGTTGACGGTAATCGCCGCTGGGCGAAGCAGCACGGCCTGCCGGCCTATGAGGGGCATTTGGCGGGATACAATAGTCTGAAGGATGTGCTACTGGAGACGTTGCGCCGTGGCGTCAAGTATGCCAGCGCGTATGTGTTCAGTACAGAAAATTGGAAGCGTTCTGAGGAGGAGGTTGGGCATTTGATGGGCCTGCTGCTCAAGGTACTGGAGTCGGACGTGCCGATATTTTTGGAGCATAATGTGCGGATGCGGGTGATTGGTTCACGCGAGGGGCTGTCAGAGACCTTACGAAAAGCGATTGAGCGAGCCGAGGAGCGAACGCGGAATTTGACGGGTGGCGAGCTGCTTTTGTGCCTTAATTACGGCGGACATTTGGAAATTGCCGACGCGGTTAAAAAAATTGTTCAGTCGGGCGTGGCGGTCGAAGAGGTGACACCAGAACTGATCGCTCAGAACTTGTATGCGCCGGAAGTGCCGCCGTGTGACCTCATTGTGCGAACAAGCGGCGAACAGCGATTGAGTAATTTCATGCTGTGGCGGGCAGCATACAGTGAGCTAATGTTCATCGAGAAAAACTGGCCGGACATGACGATAAAAGATGTGGAGTTCATTCTAGAGGAGTACAAAAAACGTAATCGGCGCTTTGGAGGGTAATAATGGTGTTCATTGGAATTTTGATCGGGCTGATCATACTGGTTTTGTTGGTGGTAGTGCACGAATTGGGGCACGCGATCGTGGCGCGGCGCAATGGTGTGGTGGTTGAGGAATTTGGTATCGGTTTTCCACCGGCTGCGAAAAAATGGCGGCCTAAAAAGAGCTTTCTTGGCAAGAATGTGATGTTTAGTCTAAACTGGCTGCCGCTCGGCGGGTTCGTCAAGCTGAAGGGTGAATACGATTCGGCCGAAGGCGCAGGGACGTATGGCGGCGCTACTTTTTGGGTAAAGACCAAGATTTTATTAGCCGGCGTGATGATGAATTGGCTGACGGCTGCCCTGCTGTTCATGATATTGGCGCTGGTGGGGATGCCAAAAATTTTACCACAGCAGGCAGTGCTACCATTTGATTCGCGGGTGGAGCGTTCGGCGTTGACGGTGGCGCGAGTGACGCCAGGTTCGCCAGCGGAGAAAGTTGGCCTTCAGCGTGGCGATGAGGTGCGAAAGATCGGCGATCATAACGTGGCAACACCAGCCGAGCTGTCGGCAGCCACGAAGGCGCAGGCTGGTCGTGAGGTGATGATTGAGCTGGTGCGCAGCGGTCAGATGTTCACCAAGCAGGTCAAATTGCAAACTGCTGAGCAAGCAAAGAATGGCGGCTATCTCGGCGTCGGCCCGCAACAGACGCAGACGATTCACAGTACCTGGTCGGCGCCAATCGCAGCAGTGGTGACTACGGGGCAATTGACGTATGAGACGGTGGCGGGCGTTGGCTCGATCCTTGTAAAAACGATCAACGGGACGATCGGGCAATTAGTTGGCTCGCCAGAATCTCGCCAGGCGGCCAAGGCTGATCTGGCGGCGGTTGGCGAAAGTGTGGCCGGGCCGGTCGGCATCTTGGGTGTGCTGTTTCCGTCAGTGCTGAGTTCTGGTGTGACGCAGATTTTACTGCTGGCGGCGATCATTTCGTTGACACTAGCGGTGATGAACGTGCTGCCAATTCCGGCGCTGGACGGCGGGCGGTGGTTCACGATGGCGGGCTTTAAATTATTCAAGAAAAAATTGACCAAAGAGCGCGAGGAAACGATTCAGGGCATCGGCTTTCTGGTGCTAATGGCGCTGACGGTTTTAGTGACATGGAGTGATATTGCGAAAGTATTAAGGGGATAAAATTATGAGAAAGCGGGCGAGAAGTGAAAAAACCCAGTCGACAAAGGGGCGGCTGAATAAACATAATTGGTGGCTGCTCATTGTGCTGCCAGCATGGACGTATGCGGCGTTCTGGATGGCGCAGTTAATTGTGCTTGGCCTAGTGTGGGTGCTTAGTCATGTTGGTGTGCCGCTTGGTTCGGTGAATGAGGTGCTGCTGAACGCGACGGGTTCGGTCGTTGTGTATGTCCTGGCGGTGACCTTGGTGGTGGGCCTGCCATTTTATGTCCGTCGCCGCCGAACGACGCTGAAAGAAATGGGGGTGACCGATTGGCCGTCGTGGTGGGACGTGGTGATTACACCGGCAGCCTTTATTGTATACACAATTTGCTCAATGGTGTTTTTAACAGTGGTGACTAAACTGATAGCAATTGATATTCATCAGCCACAGGCACTGCCATTCTCGCAGTCGATGCTTGGTACCCAGTGGCAATATATCGCGGCATTTATGACGATAGCGGTGCTGGCGCCGGTGGCGGAGGAGCTACTATTTCGCGGTTATTTGTATGGTAAATTGCGGCGGACGGCGCCAGTTTGGATGGCGGTTTTGATCACCAGCCTGACGTTTGGGGCGGCGCATTTGTGGGGAGGCAGCGGGTCGTTGCAGTGGGCGGTCGCGGCCGATACCTTTGTGCTGAGTATCGTGATGAGCCTAGCGCGGGAGTATACCGGCGCGATCTGGGTGCCAGTTTTGATGCATATCGCGAAAAACAGCATCGCCTTTTATGCGCTGTACGTTAATCCAAACCTTTTAGAGCAACTAAAGTCGGCGCTGCTGCCGCTTATCGGAGGAATGTAAAATGCGAATGAGCCAACTATTTACGAGGACGGCCAAGACCGCACCGGCGGACGAAGTGTCGAAAAATGCCCAGCTCCTCATCCGCGCGGGATTTGTGTATAAGGTGATGGCGGGCGTGTATGCGTACACGCCACTAGGGCTGCGTGTGCTGGAAAACATCAAACAAATTGTCCGTGAGGAGATGAATGCGATTGGTGGCCAAGAGTTGATCATGACGAATTTGCAGCGCCGCGAGACCTGGGAGGCAACTGGTCGCTGGAGTGATGAGGTGGTCGATGTGTGGTTTAAAACTCGCTTGCAAGACGACACTGAGCTGGGGTTGGCATGGAGCCACGAAGAAGCGATTATGGAAATGATGCAGCAATATGTTAAAAGCTATAAGGATCTACCGGTTAGCGTGTATCAGTTTCAGACCAAGTTGCGTAATGAACTGCGATCAAAGAGCGGTATTATGCGTGGCCGTGAATTTGTCATGAAGGATATGTACAGTCTGCACGCCACACAGGAGGACATGGATCAGTACTATGAACGGGTTATTGAGGCGTATAAGCGCTGCTATGCGCGGTTTGGCATTGGTGACAGTACATTTGTGACATTTGCTGGCGGTGGGGCGTTTACTAAGTTTAGTCACGAGTTCCAGACGATATGTGAAGCGGGTGAGGATACACTGTACGTCAATGCTGACCAGACGGTAGCCGTCAACGAAGAAGTGTTGGATGATGCTACTAAGGAATTGGGCATCAGTAGAGATGATCTACTACCAGTTGTCAGTGCGGAGGTGGGCAATATATTTAAATTTGGTACCGAAAAAGCTGAACAGATGGGTATCATGTACACCGGTGAAGATGGCAAGCAGCATCCGATTTACCTTGCAAGCTACGGCATTGGTATCACGCGGGTGATGGGTGTGATTGCCGAAAAAATGTCGGATGATAAGGGGTTGGTCTGGCCGGAGAATATCGCACCGTTCAAGGTTCATGTGGTGGCGATTGGTGATAAGGGTCAGGAGCTAGCGAGTACATTATATACCGAGCTGGCAGAAAAGGGCGTGGAGGTGCTGCTGGATGATCGGGCTGAGCGGCCGGGTGTCAAGTTCGCCGATGCGGAGTTGATGGGTCTGCCATGGCGGATTACGATTGGTGAGCGAGCGATTGATAGCGATGGGTTATTTGAACTGACCGAGCGGGCAACTGGTGAGACAAAGAAGTTGGATTATCAGCAGTTGCTTAGGTTTTGTTTGGAGCGCGGGTGATCACATTGTCTGATATGTGCGACGGAGGCCAGATTGCACCAGGGGCTCCGTCATGTATTGACATGGTTTGGGGTGATTGCTATACTCGTAGAGACTTAAATAACCATATGGATAAGCGCTATATATAGCACTTTTTGTTTTTGTAGACGCTATATATGGAGTGAGGAGAGTAACATGAATAAGGTATATCAGATTACTGAGAGTGGCCAACGTGAGCTAGAACGAGAGCTAGACGAGCTGAAAAGTCGGCGCGGTGAGATCGCTGATAAAATCGCGGCAGCGCGGGATTTTGGCGATTTGAGCGAAAATGCAGAGTATGACGCAGCGCGCGAGGCTCAAGGGCTGCTAGAAACGCGCATCACCGAGATTGAAACAATTTTGCAGAATGCGAGCATCATTCAGGCTGGCAGTAGTTCGACGGTGGTGCTGGGTAGTACAGTGGAGCTGGAGGCGAACGGTAAGACAGTGGTTTATACCGTCGTTGGGCCGGTCGAGGCGGATCCGCTAGAAGGGAAGGTCTCGAATGAGTCGCCGATTGGCCAGGCGTTGATGGGAAAAACAGTTGGTGATACGGTAACGATCAGCACGCCAAAGGGTGAGTTAGCGTATACAGTTGTGGCGCTGCGGTAGAGTCTTGGGGCGATATTTGCGACAGTTTGTTACTTAAAATATGTTACGAAAGATGCAATATAGTATGCGTGACAGTGTATGTTGCTTTCTAAATATGCGCTGCCTCGTCGTTTTTTCTAATTTCTTCTGTACAGCTTGACGTGCTTGTTTCCGTACTTTTTTCAGCATCAGTCGCTGAGACCCACTTTCAGATAACCCTTGGAGTATGATATCATCTTGCACTGGTAAGTTCTGCTGGCTAAACTGCTCCATGATCGTTTTTGCTGGTGTAGCGTCAGTTTTTGGATGATAAAAGTTATATATTGCTAGAGTTACTCGGCCGAGACGCTTTTGCATTTCTTTAGAAAGCCCACCAGGTTTACGCTCCAATTCCTTGAGCGCGTCCTCGAGAGCGTATGCTTCCTCTGGATATTTTTCACGGAGTAAATCAGCCACATTGACCACATCCATTAGGGCACGGAGTGGGTAGGCCGGGGGTTCCGTCCTGCTCCTTAGTTCTTCTATCCACGAATGAGCATTATGGTAGAGCTTCTTTGCTTGACCTGGGTCGTCACAGCCATCGGGCGAGTCCACTTCCCATGAGGACGTCGAGGTCTCTGGGGGCGTCGGGGTTTCATCTCTTGTTAGCAGCGTATCCTTGAACATCGTTCTCCATTATCCAATAAATACTTCATCTTTGCAAGGCCATTGGCGATAATATTATTAAAAGCGCATCAGTAATAAGTGATATAATTAACATATGAAGCGGTTTTTCTTTGGGATGGTCGCGGTGATGGTGCTGTTGGTTGGGTTCGGGTCAACGGCACAGGCGACAAATAATTTTACGATTAGTAAGTATACTGTCGACATGGAACTGGGGCGCGATAGTGAACAGCGTTCGACACTGCGTACCAAATTGATCATTACTGCGAATTTTCCGCCACGGCAGAATCATGGTATTGCACCGGTGTTCGTCAAGCAGTATGATAAACATCCGACTCACTTTACGCTGGAGTCAGTGACGGATGAGCGAGGCACTCCGCTGGAGTATAGGTGGCATAATGATGAGCTGAGAATTGGCAACAAAGACACCTACGTCAAGGGCAAAAAGACCTATGTCATTACCTATACGCAGCGGGACGTGACGAAATCATATCACGATACGGGTAAACAGGAGTTTTACTGGGATGCGATTGGCACTGCTTGGCAGGTGCCAATTCAGTCAGCATCGGTGACGCTCAAGCTGAGTCCCGAGTTGGTGGCTGCTAAACGAACGAATCTCCAGTGTTATCAGGGTCGGTTCGGTAGTAGTCAGCGCTGCGAGGTACGTGAACAGGGCGATACGTTGACGGCGACAGCCCGCGCACTGCCAAATCAGGCGGGCGTGACGATCGCGGTCGGATTTGCACCGGGGACATTTGCGGCGTATCAGATGTCATTCATGGAACAGCTGATTGATTGGTGGGCGAAATTGCAATTGGTGTTGCTAGCGGTGGCGCTGATATTGGCGGGGGTGGTCATCGTGGCTTATTATCGGTCGATTGGTCGCCGTAAAGAACTGGAGCCAATTCCGCCGGAGTATTTGCCACCGCGAGGTACGAGCGTGACGACGTCGGCCAAGCTGGTGCAGCCGTTTCATATGGTCAAGGGTTCGGTGATGGCGGCGCAAATGATAGACCTGGCGGTGCGCCACTACATTCAGGTTATCGAGGTGAAGCCGCGTACAACATGGCGAACAGCTGAGTACGAAGTGAAAGTGATACAAGCTCCGGGCAAACTCCTGGCCGAGGAGCAAGAAATGCTGAGGAATATATTTGGCTCCTTGCCGAGAGTTGGTAAGCGGTTAAATCTAAAAACGCTGCGTAACAATGCGCCATACGCAGCGCGAGTACGCTACAGCGCAAAGCAAATGAAAGGGCGGCTCATTGACGACTATGGTTTGCAAGCGCGCGAGCTGCAGCATACCCGACGATTTCGACGGTACGCGATAATTATCAGTATTTTTGCGGTGCTGTTGTTGTCGCCGGTGCTCTTGGTGTTGGCGGGGATGGTGTTTTATCTGTCGTTTGGTAAGGTGCTGACAGACAAGGGTCTGGCGCTCAGGCGGCATCTGGCGGGCCTGAAGAGGTACATTGGCGTGGCTGAGGTCGAGCGTTTACAAATGCTGCAGAGTCCTGAGGGTGCAGAAAAAATAAAGGTTGACGCGGCTGATGAGAAACAATTGGTGAAATTGTATGAGAGGGTATTACCATACGCGGTGTTGTTTGGACAGGAAAAAGAGTGGAGTGCGCAGCTGGGTAAGTACTATGAGCAGGCTGGCGAGCAGCCGGATTGGTATAGCGGCCAGGGCGCGTTTAATGCGGCAGTATTTTCGGCAGGAATGAGTAGTTTGTCGAGTACGGCCGTAAGCGTCAGTTCCTTTGAGTCCTCGACGGGTGGCTCAACTGGCGGTGGCTTCGCTGGCGGTGGCTTCGCTGGCGGTGGCGGCGGCGGTGGTGGAGGCGGCGGCTGGTAAGCACTATGCCTGATGTTGTATTGCTAGTATTGGCGGCGGCGCTGTTAGTGCTGTCGGGATCGTTTTCAGGTCTTAATATTGGATTAATGATGGCGCGGCCGGATGATTTGCGACGCAAGGCCAGACAGGGCGATGTAATAGCTGCACGGGTGTATCGCTACCGCAAGGACGGCTATTACCTGATTTTTTGCATCTTGCTGGGTAACGTTGGCGTCAATACGGCGATGTCGATTTTACTGGGTAATATGACGAACGGCGTGATCGGCGGGTTGATCGCTACATTACTGATCACTATGTTTGGCGAGATTTTACCGCAGGCGATTTTTACGCAGCGCGGCTACCAGATTACGCGCTATTTTTTCTGGCTGCTGGATGTGATTTATGTGTTATTTTGGCCACTGGCTCATCCAATGTCAAAGCTATTGAACCGTTGGGTGGGCAAGGAAGCTCCACAGTTGTACTCACACCAAGAGCTAGAACAAATCATTCACGAGCATGCTGAGCGGTCGGACAGCCCGGTTGATTATGACGAAAGTCGGATCGCGGCGGGTGCACTGCAATTCAGTAAAAAGACGGCTGGTGATTTGGTAACGTCGATGGATGAGGTATTTACCGTGGATCTGGATGATGAGCTGGACGCGACGCTGCTGGCACAGATCAAGCACGCTGGCCATTCGCGGATCCCGGTGCGGGCTGATGGGCGGCTGGTAGGGATTTTATACGTCAAAGATGTGGTGGGGCGCGAGCTGCCGCTACCGATTAGTCAACTATACCGTGATAAGATCCATGACATCGACGCGCGGTCGCGGCTGGACACGGTGCTCAGTCGATTTATCCAAACCCGCAATCATTTGTTTGTGGTGATGGGTGACGAGAATGAGCTAGGGATTATCACGCTGGAGGACGTGATTGAAGAGATTTTGGATCAGGAAATTGAGGATGAATACGACGAGGAATAGGGTAGGTAATCTCTCGGCTTGCTGTAAAATAAAAATAAAAATCGAAGAATTCTAAGGGGTAGGTTACTATTCAGGTTGTAAAATAATCAAAATAGCTTGACATTTAACAGTACCTTGTATAACATAGTACTATGTACAATAAAACTATAAGGAGTAAGGTATGAGAAGAATCGATATCATCAAGCGGGCGGGGCGGAATCTTCGCCAGTCAAAGGGTCGGACGATTTTGACGTCATTGGCGATTTCCGTCGGGGCGTTTACGATTGGCTTGGCCCTGATGGCTGGTGAGGGTGGCCGGTTATACACCAATAGTATGGTTGATGCGGCTGGCGACAAGAAAGTGATTATGGTTGGTAAAAAAATTGAAGCCGAAAAGAAGGATCAATTGCCAGAGTATGGTAGTTCGGCAGAAGAAGCTGACAAGAATAAAGCATCGGCGGCGCGTAGCAAATATTTGCTCAATGACAAGGATTTGGAGAAGATCCGACGAACACCGCACGTAAAAACGGTAACACCGGCGTATTCAACTGATGGCGTCGCCTATGCTAAAAGCTCAGCGAGTGATAAAAAATTTGCACTGACGGTAGCTGTTAAAATGGATAGAACTCGGGCAGAATTGGCAGCGGGAACGTTGGAAGACTTCATGCCAAGGCCAGGTGAGATTATCATCCCGGATGATTATGTGAAGCAGTTGGGCTTTAAGGATGCGCAATCGGCGATTGGTCAGACGATAACCTTGGGTGTGCGCAGTGCGGCGCAGGGTGGCAATGTTGCCAAAGAGGTGTCATTCAAGATTGCGGCAGTGGATAAAAAATCAGACACTGTTTTGTTCTATGAGCCAATGTTGAGGATCTCGACAGCTGACGCTAAGGCTATCTATGAATTTAGCCATGATAAGAGCCAACCACATCAGTATTCAACGGCTATTGCTATGGTGGATGATGAGAAAAATGTTGATGCTGCTAAAGATGTAATTGGCAAAGATTATAACTCGTACTCAATTCAGGATATTCGGAAGGCGTTACTAACGATGGTTAATGTAGCACAGGTGGCGCTGGCAGGATTCGGCGGCTTGGCGCTGCTCGCCAGTGTATTTGGGATTATTAACACTATGTATATTTCGGTACTGGAGCGTACTAGCCAAATTGGCTTGATGAAGGCGTTGGGGATGAGAGGCCGCGATATCGGTAAATTATTCCGCTATGAGGCAGCGTGGGTTGGTTTGCTAGGCGGCTTGATTGGTGTTGGGCTGGCGAGCTTAGTGACGCTGCTGAACCCAGTTATTGCCAGCTTCTTAAAATTAGGTGCCGGGACTAATTTGCTAGTAATTGATCCGCTGCAAATCGGGCTACTAGTGATTGGACTAGTGGTGATGGCAGTAATTTCTGGCTGGCTGCCGAGCCGCAAAGCAACAAAATTAGATCCAATTGAGGCATTAAGGACGGAATAGGAGAATTATCATGATTGAACTAAAGAATGTGACGAAAATTTATGGCAAAAAGAAAAACCAATTTACGGCACTGAAAAATGTCAGCTTGACCATTCCGACGGGCGCGAGCGTGGCAATCCTCGGTAAATCTGGTTCGGGTAAATCGACGCTGATGCATGCTATTTCAGGCCTAGATAAGCCGCAAAAAGGCCAAGTTATCATTGACGGGAAAGATATATTGCAGCTAAAGTCAAAGCATGTCGATGAGTTTCGCGCCAAGAAAATCGGCTTTATCTTTCAGAGCTTTTTTGTCCAAGGCAATGAGAGCGTGGTTGACAACGTCAGTTTGCCGCTGGAAATTGCGCGGCTGCCACGGAAAAAGCGAGCGCATAAAATCAACGCGGCGCTCAAGGCGGTGGATTTGTACGATAAGCGCAAGAACCGTGCTAAGGATTTGTCGGGCGGGCAAAAGCAGCGCTTGGCGATTGCTCGGGCGATTGTCGGCGATCCGCAAATTATTTTCGCCGACGAGCCTACTGGTAACTTGGACAGCGAAACGGGTGCGAAAGTGGAAGAATTGTTGTTTGATTATAATAAGCAAAAGGGCGTAACCTTGATTGTGGTGACACACGACGTCGACCTGGCGAAGAAATGCGATTATCAGATCATAATTAAAGACGGGCGGGTTGAGAAATCGACCGTGCCAGAGGAGAAAAAGCATGGACGTTAGTGCTTACGCCGAAAGCTTAGCGATTCAGCTGCGCAAAGGTTTTTTGGTCTACTGTGTGCTGCTGGTTTGTGCCAAACAACCGCAATATACCGGCGACATTGTGAAGCAATTGAGCGAGTCGGAGCTGATGGTGGTTGAGGGGACAATTTACCCGCTGCTCAGCCGCTTGCAAAAATACGGCTATTTGCAGCACGAATGGCAGGAAAGCGAGCAGGGACCGCCGCGCAAGTATTATTCACTCACCGACACTGGCGCGCAGCTGGTGGATGAACTAAAAGATCGTATCAAAATGTTGAATACTTCGCTAAAAAATCTCGAGAAAGGAGCAAAGCGATGAAAGAAATAACCAGAATCCATTTGGCAAAAACGCCGTTCAGCGTGGAAGTTGATGCTAAAAAATCATTGGAAAAATACCTGAATTTAATTCAGAAAAACATGCACGCCGAGCCAGAAGCTATGCGGGAAATCGAAGCGCGAATGGTGGAGCTTTTGGCGGAGCGCGGCGTGTCGAAGGACGGCGTGATCAGTCATGACGACGTCCTGGCGGTGCAGAAACAAATGGGCGAACCGCGCGATTTTTCGGACGATGACGAGGCGGTGGAGACCGATGACGAGCCCGAGCGTTCGGAGCGACGGCTGATGCGCGATACAGAACATGCGCTAATTGGTGGCGTATGTGCAGGCATTGCTGCTTATTGGGGAACCAATCCTTTGTGGGTACGATTATTGTTCATTTTCTCGCCATTTATTACCTTTGGTGCAGCGGTACTGATTTATATCGTGATGTGGCTGTCAGTTCCAGAGGCGCGGACTGCTTCTGATAAGCTCCAGATGCGAGGCAAGGCGGTAACGTTTGATTCGCTGAAGCGTCAGGCCAGTCGGAATGAGCCATCCGTAGGGCGGAATAGTAACACGGGTCATACGGCGGCAAAAGTATTTCGATTTATTCTTGGTGTTGGTATTCTCATGGTAACGCTGGGATTATTTATTGCACTCATCGTGGGGCGGTCAGTGGCATCGCGGTGATTGGTTTGCTTGATGGATTCTATGCACAGCCGTGGGCGTGGGGTCTGTGGGCATCCTTACTCGTTGGTGGCGTGGCGGCGGTATGGCTGGGCGCGATATTGAGCCACAGCGCCTTTACGTGGACATTAAAGCGGCTATCGGTGGTTATGACGGTGGTGGCGCTAGTTGTGGGAGCACTATCGGTTTCGGGAATGACGCTGTTTGGTGTCGGTATGGCGAATGAGCTAGCATGTGACGAGGAGCGCTTGACAAAAATCGTGCCGGTTGAACTGCCAAGTGATATGAAGGGCGTGAAGTATGTCCACGTCGAGGGTGGAAGTGTCCCGTTACATTTTGGGGATACGACCCGAGGTGATATCAAGATTGAACTGCGCTATATAGACCTCAAGGGCAAGCGCCAGCAGCCAAAGGTGTCGGCGGTACGTGACGGTGATAAGCTTGTACTCAGAGTTGAAAATCAGCGTAGTCGCTGTCGCACAACGTGGTTTGGCCTCTCGCCAGAGCTTGACGTCGACTGCTTCGGGTTTGTGCGGCTGCATGTGTCTGGGCCGCTATCGCCATCGCCCGTACCACAATCAAGCAACACATAGTGAGCGTGAAGGTTGGCGAATGCTTACTGAGCTGCTACACTGAAGGTATGAAAAGGAGCTATTAAGCAAGTGGCGTGGTGGCAGGCGATCATCCTCGGCATCATTGAAGGCGTAACGGAGTTTCTGCCAGTTTCTTCGACGGGACATTTGACGATCGTCGAGAAATTGATGGGGATGAGGATTGATGATCCGAGCCTGACGGCGTTCACGGCAGTAATTCAGATCGGCGCGATCTTGGCAGCGATCATCTATTTCTGGGGCGATATTTGGCGGGTGCTAAGTGCGTGGTGGCGCGGGCTGTGGTGGAAGCGGGCACGGCGCCAGTTTGATTATGCGTATGGCTGGGCGATTATTATCGGTTCGGTGCCGATCGCAGTGATTGGACTACTGTTTAAGGATCAGGTCGAGACGGTGCTGCGTAGTTTGTGGTTTGTGGCGGTGGCGTTGATCGGCTGGAGCCTGGTGATGTGGTGGGCCGATAGGCGTTCAGAAAAGGCCAGTCACCGCAGCGAGCAGCAAACGACGTGGCGAGACACGCTGGCGATTGGCGTGGGGCAGTGCCTGGCCTTGATACCGGGTATTAGCCGGTCGGGAGCAACGATCTCGGTGGGGCTGCTGCGGGGATTTGACCGAGTGACGGTGACGAAGTTGAGCTTTTTCCTCGGTATTCCGGCGCTGGTGGCAGCGGGGCTGCTGGAGATGCTGACTGCCTCAAAGCACATTGCCGGCGGTGTCGGCTGGGTAGCGACGGGACTTGCGACCATCGTGTCGTTTGTGGTCGGTTACATTGCGATATCGTGGCTGCTCAAGTTTGTGGCGCGGAATGACTTCTCGTTATTTATTTGGTATCGAGTCGGGCTGGGTGGCCTGATCATTGTTTTGCTGATGAGCGGTGCGATTAGTGCGGTTTAGTTCGTCGTTAAAAGCGTATGGTCACTTTTTATGCTGCTACCTCGTGTCCTTTGGATTGGGCGACTACGGACGCGACTAGGAAATTATAAGTTTTGATCGCGTTCTTCATTCTATGATACGATTGTAGCATGGAGGTTGGGCCTAGTTACAGCGTCTCGTCCTCATTGGAATGAGAAGCCGCAGGAATTAGGAGGAAGAATGATAGAGGTCAAACATATTACCAAAACATACGGCAGTAAGAAAAATATTTTTGTGGCGCTGGATGATGTTAATATCGAGATCGCGGATGGGGCGAGTGTAACGATTTTAGGCAAATCTGGTTCGGGCAAGTCGACGCTGATGCACGCCATTTCCGGGCTCGACAAACCGCAAGAAGGCGAGGTGCTAGTTGATGGCGAGATATTTTGCGCCTCAAGACGCGGGCAACGGATAGGTTTCGCGCTGAGGAGATAGGCTTTATTTTTCAGAGTTTTTTCGTCGAAGGCGGTGAGACGTGTGGTTGAGGCGCTGCGTACGGAATGACTGGCCCGTACTACTTAATTGTGGCCGACCTGTCGTAATTACCCGCGATTTTTGATAAAAATTATGGCTTTTAGAATGTGCTCATGCTATAATCGTGCTAAATAGGCGTATAGCAAGATCAAATAGGGGATATAATACAATATGAACGAGCGCTCAGATAAAACATATGCGAGTCGTAAACTGGTAATATGTTTGTTTATCGTCACGATACTAATCATTCTACTGCTGTGGTGGTGGCCGTGGGGCGGCGGTAATCGCTTTTACAAGGGGGTTCGTCCAGATCAGATTAGCCTGCGCCAAAGCAATGGCAAGGTGTAGTGGCAGTTTATGGATGGTGATTGGCAAGATATCGTCTCTCTTTCTGAGTTGCGGGGTGAAAAAGGTGACAAGGGCGAGAAAGGCGACAAAGGTGACACTGGTGAGGCCGGAGCTGCTGGTAAAGACGGTAAAAACGGTGTGAACACAGGGCAGCGTGGAGCCAATGGCCGTGATGGGGCGAATGGTAAGAACGGTGCGACCGGGCCAAAGGGCGATACCGGCGCGACAGGTGCCCAAGGCCCGGCCGGCCCGCAGGGCCCAGCTGGTCCACAGGGACAGAAGGGTAACAATGGCGCCCAAGGCCCGAAGGGTGACAAAGGCGATACCGGCCAGCAAGGGCAAAAAGGTGACAAGGGTGATACCGGCGCTAAGGGCGAAAAGGGAGACGCTGGTGCTAAAGGCGATAAAGGTGAAAAAGGTGACAAGGGCGAGAAAGGTGCTAAAGGCGACACTGGTGCAGCGGGCGCCCAAGGCCAAAAGGGCGATGCTGGTAATGATGGACGAGAGATTGAGCTGCAGAAAACTGCGTTGTATATCCAGTGGCGCTACAGGGGTGATGCTACTTGGCATAACCTCATCGCATTATCTGATCTAAAGGGTCCGAAGGGTGACAAAGGTGATACTGGTCCACAGGGTGCAACGGGTGCCCAGGGCGCGCAAGGTGCTCAGGGACCTGCCGGTGCCCAAGGTCAAAAAGGTGAAACTGGCCCTGCCGGTCCACAAGGCCAAAAAGGCGAGAAAGGTGAGAAAGGTAATGATGGCCCACAAGGTCCTGCAGGTCCTCAGGGAGCCAAAGGTGATACCGGTCCAGTCGGTCCCGCCGGCCCACAAGGACTCAAAGGCGCTAAAGGTGATACTGGAGCGACAGGCGCTCAAGGTCAAAAAGGCGACAAGGGTGACACCGGCCCAGTAGGTCCTCAGGGCCTGCCCGGCCCCCAGGGTATACCGGGTGTTAAGGGGGATAAAGGTGACACTGGTCCAGCGGGGCCACGGGGTCTTCAGGGTACTAAGGGTGACAAAGGCGAGCCAGGGGCTAAGGGTGAAACTGGCCCTGCCGGCCCACAAGGGGCCAAGGGAGATGCCGGTGCACCTGGAACTAAAGGTCCGAAGGGCGACGCTGGTCCCCAAGGACAAAAGGGTGATAAAGGTGAAAAGGGCGAAGCTGGTGCAAATGCAACAGTCAATGTGACAAATAGTACTCAGCCATGTTCGACTAAGCTCAACGTTACGGGCAATGGTACACCAAATATTGGACTGACGTTCACCGGATCAAATATTCCGGCTGGTGGGTCAATTGGTCAGGTACTGATGAAAAAATCGGCGGCAGATTGTGATGTTGCGTGGAGAAGCTTGCCGCAAGAAACGATGTTTGCTGGTTCCATCGGTGTCGGCAATGGTAATATCACGGCGGTGAATGTTAATGCTGACACTTATACAGCCATTCCGATGACAACGATCACCACGAATACCGGTGGTGGCACCTGGGATTCAGTGAATCACACGTATACCATTCCAAGTGACGGTGTATATTTCATCCGCTCCAGTATTCGTACCGTTGACAACTCGCCGATGCGTAACATTTACCAAATCGTTAATGACGTGAATGGTGATCGTCCAGAGGGCACGTGGTCATCTAACCAAGCTGGTGTCCGTCGTTCGACGCTGCCATATTCACGGATGATGCGGGCCACAGCTGGTACCAAGCTGAAATTGATCGTTGTGTCAGACCTCCAGAGTGTGCAGCTCAGCGACGCAAGCCTGACAATTACCAAGCTTTCAAACTAGTCAAGGTAGCAGTCAAGTTAGCGAGATAAATTATCGTATATCTGCTACAATGATACCATGTTAGATATTCGCTTTATTCGAGATAACGCCGAGGCAGTGCAGACTGCGGCGAAACACAAGGGATGTGACGTGTCTATTGCGACATTGTTGCAATTAGACGACGAGCGTCGCGAGCTGCAGCGCCAGGTTGACGAGCTGCGCCAACAGCGTAATGAGGTTGCTGCGCAGATGAAGGGCGGCAAGCCTGAGCCAAGTTTGATTGAGCAGGGTAAGGCCATCAAGGCCAAGCTGAGCGGGCTCGAGGCTCGGCTGAGCGAGGTCGAGGAACGATACACGGCACTACTAAAGCAGGTGCCTAATATGCCGCACGCCGACGTACCAGTTGGTCTCAGCGAGGATGAAAATGTTGAGGTCAGGGTAGTCGGTGATATCCCAGCCTTTGATTTTGTGCCGAAAAATCACTACGAAATCGCCGAGGCAAAAGGCTGGCTCGACAAAGAGCGCGCTGCCAAGGTTGCTGGTGCTCGCTTTGCCTATATCATGGGTGATCTGGTGTTGTTGCAGCAGGCGATTATCCAGTTTGTGATCACATCGCTCACCAACCCAGCGGTGATCAAAGAGATCGCCGAAAAGGCTGGCCTTAATGTCGATACCAGGCCATTTATACCAGTACTGCCACCGCTAATGATCCGAACTGAGCCGTATGATCAGATGGATCGTCTCCAGCCAAGTGATGATCGCTACAAGATTGAGGGCGAGGAACTGTGGCTACAGGGGAGCGCTGAGCATGTGCTCGGCAGCATGCACGCGGGTGAGATTTTTGACACCAAGCAATTACCGCTTCGGTACTTAGGCTTTGCGACCAGTTTCCGAAAAGAAGCGGGGACGTACGGCAAGGATATGGAAGGGCTGATTCGGATGCACCAGTTTGATAAGCTCGAGATGGAGAGCTTCACCGAGGCAAAGGATAGCTATAACGAACACCTGCTCTTTATCGCGATTCAAGAATGGCTTTTGACTCAACTCAAGCTACCGTATCATGTCCTGATGAAATGCACCGGTGATATCGGTAAGCCAAATGCGCGTGGTGTTGACATGGAAGTGTGGTTACCGGGTCAGGGCAAGTACCGCGAGACGCATACTGCTGACTACATGACTGATTATCAGGCACGCCGCTTGATGACGCGGGTGCGCACGGATAACGGGGTTGAATTGATCCACACGAATGACGCGACGGCCTTTGCGCTGGGGCGTTGTATGGTGGCGATTATCGAGAATTATCAGACCGCCGAGGGTGATGTCGTGGTGCCAGAAGCACTTCGTCCATATATGAATGGCCGCGAGATGATATAATGGAGTCTAGGAGGGTGTATGGCACTGACGAACGATGACAAGCAATGGATCAAGGGCGCGATCGCTGATGGCGTGGTTGAGGCGTTGGAAGCCGTTGTCTTGCCGCGATTTGACGAGCATGACAAGCGGTTTGACAGGATCGAGGCTAGACTTGATTCGGTTGAAGAGGACGTCTCTGGACTGAAAGATGATGTCTCTAGCCTGAAAAGCGAGATGTGTGAAGTTAAAAGCCGACTCAATGGGGTTGAAGGCGAGATGCGCGAAGTTAAAGATCGGCTCGGCCGAGTTGAAGGTGAATTGCAGGCACTAACGAACGACATTAAAGAGATATACGATGTTATTTACGGCAAGCCGAACAAATCATTTATGAGCGCCAGCTTTGCCAAAATGTCGTCGAAAGAAAAGCTGCTCGTGATTAACGAAGAATTACTAAAAATGGCGAAGGACGCGGGTGTTGTTTTGCCGCGTTAGCACGTGATAAGAGGAGGAACTATGATCAAAGATATTACCATTACAGGCGTCAAATACGAATTGACGGACACCACAAAGAAATACGTTGAGCGCAAAATCGGTGCGCTGGGTAAATACTTGCCGCGGCATGCCCGCAAGAGCGCGACTGCTGATGTAAAGATCAAGCAGATCGATAATCCTGGCGGCAACAAGTACGAGGTTGAAGTAATTATTAATGTACCAGACAAGAAGATCACCGCTAAAGATTCGACGATGAACGTGCTGGCAGCAGTCGATATCGTCGAAGCGAAGTTGAACGGGCAGCTACGTAAGTATAAGGATGATGTGTTGGCGCACGTTGGCAGCAGCCGCGGCGTACTGGCACGGTTCAAGCGCGGTTTCCAGCGCGAGCAGTAGGGGAGCTAACTAACCAATCGGGGAACGAATACCAATATTATTGCATGAATCGCCGATTATTTGCCAGGAAACAATCACTATACCCCAAGGTATGTCAAAGCAAACAGATAAGGTTATATCGGTGTCTGGGTCGACTTGCCGGCATAGTGAAGAGTAACCGCTACTGTCTGTCGGATGCTTGCCGGCTAGTATTGCGGTAAATTTATCAGTTAGTCCTTCGGCTATTGTTTGATGCTCTATAGAAGGGACTTGTTTCTGGCTTTGTTCGTAGGACATGGACATGTGATCTGGTGCATTTCTACCGGAGAGGAGACGAAGTGTCCAGTTTATGTTTGAATAGCTCTCATCTTGGTAAGTTGGTAAGGTGGCCAGTCTCGGAGTTGTTGTTGAAGTTGGCACTTGGTCTGAGACATACCAAACATTATCCTCAAGCTTTGGGGGAAGCTTTAGTCCACACACGTCAACCCCGTGATTGCTAATATCATAAGTCCGTAGTGAATTATTTGGTATAGTTGTGTCTGTGGCCATCTTTTGACCAATAGTTAGCCAGTTTTGCTTGCCGAGGCCGTGGGGCGCCAAGACAACGTGTGGTGTGACACCTTCTTCTTGCTCCATGAGCGCAAATTGTTCGGCTAGGTATTGAAGGTTAACACCGACAGACACCATTTGTTCTGGTGTTGGTGCCGAAAGGCCGATGTAGCTAACCAAACGCTCGGATAGAGTAAAAGCTTTTTCAAAAGCCCGCTGTGTTTCTGGATTGGGTATCGTATTAAGACTATTAAATCCGGTTTTATTTTTCTCTCTAGCTTCTCTCACATCAGCATTGAGAGTGTTTAGAAGCGCTGCAGAACCAAAACCCTGACTGGTATTGAGAGACTGGGCCTTTTGTCCTTCCTGAGCTCTCTGCCAAGCATTATTTGCCGCGGCTTGAATGTCTGGTGGTAGTAGATCGAGATTAGCCATATGTTATTCTTTTTATGTTTGAATCGTTGTTTCTATAAATGATTGTAACACATTTGGCAGGTCTTTAGGGTCGTTGATAAGTTTGGCATTCGGAGCGTACAGCTGCTCAGCAGCGTCTGAGCCAATGGATACGCCGTATACTACGGTATTTTGGTTACGGCGAAGCTGGCTGATGGCTGCTTGGGCGGCACCGGGGTTATTACTTTGACCGTCGGTCACGACGATAATGACTCGCTGACGATCTTGACTACGGGGTAGATCAGCAATTTCCTGGAGGGCCAAATAATCCGCCGTACCGTCCGCATTAGCTGCAACTATGGCAGTATACGTGTCAAGTCGTTGTTTATCGTTTAGACTACTACCAAGTGGCTTATGGCATGTTGCGTTGCTGCCAAATGTGTATAGCGAGGTGCGTACCGACAGGTCGGACAAATCAATATTTTGCTGTTCTTCCAGCTGTCGAATGTCGCGTTCCATGCTGGCAAGTCCCTCCAGCATGATGATGGCGCAACTGGCGGCAGCTTGTGCTGGCTTGCCCCTCATGGAAGCAGAGCAGTCGAATACAAAGAAATAGTCAGTCTTACAATTCAATTCGGTTCGTCCGCGGACGGTTTCATAGCGCTGAAACGCTTCTGGTGCGACACCACTCTCGATGTCGACCACAGTTTGTGCCAGGCGGTTAGGGTCGAGGATATCGCCGTCTTGATGGGGACGGCGACTGAGACCGTGGCGGGTAGCAACAACTTCATCCAAGACTGATTGAAAGACTTGGCGCATCTGATCAATCTGCCTGTGTAGTCGCTTGACCTCGCTATCATAATGCTGTTTTTCCTGTAGTGAATGTCCAGTCTGCTCTTGATAGCGGCGGTTGGCTGCTATCTGACGGGCGCGTTCTCGCTGTTCGGGTGTCATGGTTTCGTGGCGTTTTTCTTGAGCAGCTTTATCGATAGCGTTATGGATTTTTTCGTGTTCTTCGGGGCTGAATGGCTCGGGATGCTTATTGTCGAAATAATCGGCATAGGCGTCCGTAAATGGATTGCTGTCTTGTTTAGTATTATCGTTTTGTGATGGGTCAGTATCTTGCTGCTCGGTGGTGTTGCTGTTAGTTTGCTGGTTGTTGTTTTGCTGTTGGGTGTCTTTTGCCTCTTGTTTGTCTAATTTCATGAGAGCTTCATATTTTGGCCAAATCTGCGTAAGCCAATAGTCAAAGCGGTCGCTGCCAGAAAGTTTTTTACCATTAGGACCCCTTGCGCCAGGATTGGTCAGGAACGAAATAAGGTCAAACTGCCCATCCTGAAAGTTGCGCAGTTGGTTTATGGCTTCATCGACCTCTTGGCGAACGGGTGTTTCACTGTTTGGTACCATCTCCTGGCGGATAATTTTGTAGAGAAATTGCAGGTGCATTGGTATGTTGGTGTAATCAACTATCTCGCCATCTCGCTCTGTCGGAAATAGGCGATTATCATAAAGATCCGCACCGACCTCTCGCATGGCGGGTAGCATGTTCATAATCTGTTTGTTGCCATGGATATCGGTCAGGATGTTATTGAAAATATGGCGCGCTTGTTGCTCCTGAGGGTCTTTGCTGCCCATGATGAACGCGCGTTGCCGCGCTGCAAATACGGGATCGCACTTGACGTCACGTACATGTGACATTAATTCATGTAGGATACTAAAGACACAATCATCGGCTGAATAGCCTTTTTCAAGGAAGAATAACAGATCAATGGTAACTAAGCCAGTTTCAAGGTCAGTAGCCCAGCCTTTGCCAATCACAGTCCGTACTTCTAGACCGGTTAACCGACAGATCGCCGGTTCCTGATCTAGTAAAAACCTCTCGGCATTATCAAGGGCAACGCGGAATTCTTCAGCCAACGCCTCTTGCTCGGGCGTCAATTGTGGTAACTCTGTATAATTTGTTGGTAGCTGTAATGTTTCAGTCATTTTTCTTTACAAACCTTATGCTTATAGTATATAATACGAGCCATATAATTAAAATACCAACATGCCCTATGAAAATAGTTGAATCAAAACCCGTCACGACTGAAACCGAATTACGGCTTGAGCCGCGTGTTTCAGAAAGTTATTATAGTCCAGACATGGCTGATCGAACCGTGGACGGTGTCGTGGAGTTGATGACTGGTTTACAGGAAGCTATGCAGGCGGTTAGGGCTGATTGGCGCACGGCGGCCATAGGAGATCGGCAAACTCTGGAGCAACTGGCGGCACCACACGTTGAGCGCATCAATGAATCGAGGCGCCGGACAGATTTGAAGGAGCCGGATATAGACGTCAGTGAAATTAGTGAGAACTTTTTGCTGGGTCTGGCGGAGCCGAATTGGGAAGAACATATGCCGCGCGACACAAGCAAAGAGGAGCTGCAGCGCTGGGAAAGCTTTAAGGATGAACACCCTGATGTAGCCGACAATCTGGAAGAATGGTATATGTACCACGCCAAATTGCATGAACTACGCAAAGATACCGGGCTGATGGAGCGGTTTGATGAGGAATATCGTGGCGAACAGATGGCGGCGACTCGCGCGGCAGCTGAGTTTTTGCGCGCCCAAGGCAGAAAACAGCATATTAGCGAGCAGATAGCAAACTTATACAGTAGAGCGGCGAAAACGGGCCGTGATTTGACAGCGGGCGAGCGGCAGAAAAAAGATGCATGGCAAAAGCAGTTGTCTGAGGTCGATGAAAATATTGATATTCCGCCAAATAGCAGCAAGGAGCAGTTTTTGAAAGAAGTGACTCGTCTACAAGTCCGTGAGTGGAAACGACAACTGAACAGCGGTTTGTTGATGACTGAACAGATGCAAACAATCATTGACGAAACGCTGCCGGCTATGGTGCGGGGTGAGCCAACGTTGTTCGTTGGTGAAACGGGTGGTGCGAAAACCGCTTTGGCGGAGTATATGGTGCAGACGTATTTTGGGGTTGAACCTGAGTTCGTCAGCGCATATGGTGACGTCAATAGTTACCAGTTGATGGGTAAGCAAGAGCTGCGCGAGAAAAACGGTGCGAGTGTTAGCGAGTTTGTGCCGGGGCCGATTATCCGTGCCATGGAGCAGGGTAAGCCGCTTATCCTTGACGAAATTAACGCCATGCCGCCAGAGCTGTTGAAACGCTTGAATAAAATCATGCAGCTGCGTCCAGGTGATAGATTTACCGTTCAGGAAGATTCTGGGAAGGTTGTTGAGGTTCAACCGGGTTTTTGTATCATTGCCACAGCGAATGAAAAGTCAAAACGCTACAAGGGGGTGGATGATTTGAGCGTTGAGTTCCAAAACCGTTTTGGCGCAAATATCAATCGCGTGCGTTATCCCGACTACGACAAGGGCTATGATGAATATCCGCGCGAGAATGCTCAGCTAGCTATGGCGGCGGTGGCGACGAAACGAGGCGAGTTGCCGCCAGATATTGATGAGGGGGATTTCGAGAATTTCGTGAGAGCGGCTCGGTTGAGTCAGCAAATATTTAGCGGTATCAACGGCGAAGGCTACGATCAATTCATTGATACAGAGAGAATGGTCGATGATCGTCCTGGTCTAGAGGAGACGGTGCTGGCGCCGCGCACAATGGTGGATATTCTACATAAGGTCGTCGGTAGTTACGGCGTGGTATCGCTGAAGCGGGCTTGTCAGACCTTTCTGGATGGCATTAAGAACCCGAATGACCGCAAAGTAATGCATCATATCCTTGAGTATCATGATTTGCTGCCGGAGGAAATGCTGAGAAATACATCGGAAGAAGCAGGAGATAACGAGGAGACAGATGAAAGCTGATTGGCTTTTAGGGCAAAGTATATGAGTATGCCTGAAATTCTTCCACCGGAAATTCTCACCGCTGCCGGGAACGCTTGGGATAAAGCCCATGAGAGACATATCCATACAAGTCAAGATGTTGGTTCTGCGGCGATCTCCGCGCTTGATGCTACTGTTAGGGAGGTCAAGAATGGCTTTGGCGCGCTGGAAGTCATAACGAACCCAGAGATTAAAGAGCTATTTAAGCGAGACCTCGAGGATTATAAGACGATTTTTGCCGAAGCCGATATTAATATGCCGTCGCCAAATGAGCTGGCGCAGGGTGGTATTGATTTTGGGCATTTGGCAGAATTGAAAGAGCAATTATCAGATTATGACTTAGTGGTAACGCCGTTGACATTACCGTTAGGTGCAACGTGTCAATTTGTTTCTAAGGCGTATGAGCCCAAACCCAATATTAAGTCGACAAGATATGCCCGTCGACTATTCGTAGATGACGAAGTCGCTGATAACTGGGAGGGTATAATGAAAGGTACGATGAACAACTGGCAGCTGCCAGTTGTAGGAGATAATAAATGGACAGCTTTTATGCTGTTTAATCGTGAACAGCCTCAGGATCAGGGTCTATCCTATAATCAGACAAAACAACTCAAGGCGATAGTACCGGTAGTTGGTTATGCTGCCTATCAAATGCATCGCGTTCGTCAAGGTATGCCACCGGTAGATACCGGAGGTGTCAGTTCATGGGTAGCCAGTGAGTTTAGTATCAATTATTGCGCCTGCGCTTTGTATATTGGCTGGAATAATCCAGACTCTGACAGGCTGATGGCGATCCGTGGATGTGGCACCTCGCTAAAGATGGAGGATGTGGGCTCGCGGGCTATGGCGGCGTGATCGCATAGTTGAGTGTTGTATAGGCGAGCCTTGATTAACTCCACATCCAAACACCCTTTAATTTTCCAGCCCTGCACGGTATAATATATACAGTTTTTGAAAATGCCTGAAAGTGAGGGAGTTTTGAGTTTATGGCAATGACACAACAAAAGGCGCTGAGTAAGATTTTTGGCGATCCGCAGAAGAAGATTTTGAAACGGCTGCGTAAGCAAGTTGACGCAATTAACGGTCTGTCCGAAAAATATGAAACAATGTCGGACAAGGAGTTGCGGGTGCAGACGGAGGCGCTGAAAAAGCGTCTGACAAAGAAAAACGTAACGCTGGATACGATTTTGCCGGATGCCTTTGCAGTGGTACGTGAGGCTGCCAAGCGCGTTATCGGCGAGCGTCCGTATGACGTCCAGCTAATCGGTGGCATGGTTCTTCATGAGGGCAATGTGGCCGAGATGAAGACTGGTGAGGGTAAGACCCTGGTGGCGACGCTGCCGACCTATCTCAATGCGCTGGAAGGCAAGGGCGTTCATGTGGTGACCGTCAACGATTATCTGGCACAGCGTGACGCGGGCTGGATGGGCCAGGTGTATGACTTTTTGGGCTTAACGACTGGTGTGATTATCAACGAAGCGTCATTTATCTATGACAAAGAGTATGATAATGAGCATCACGACGATCCGCGCATGCGCAAGCTCCGTCCGGTCACTCGTAAGGAAGCCTACGCTGCCGACATTACGTACGGTACCAACAATGAGTTTGGTTTTGACTATCTACGCGACAACATGGTGAACGACGTTAATTTGCTCAGGCAGCGCGAGCTGAACTTCGCCATCGTTGACGAGGTGGACTCCATTCTGATCGACGAGGCGCGTACGCCGCTGATTATCTCGGCGCCAGCAGCGGAAAACCCAGACAATTACTACACGTTCGCCAAAGTTGCCAGTAAATTAGCGCCAGAGGATTATGTTTTGGATGAAAAGCGCCGCAGCGTGGCCTTGACTGACGGGGGCGTGGAAAAAGTCCAAAAACTGCTGGGAATAAAAAATTTGTACACCCCAGACCATGTGCGCAGCGTATACCACATGGACCAAGCCCTGCGAGCACAAACATTGTTCAAGCGTGACAAAGATTACGTGGTGACCAATGACGGCGAGGTGATCATCGTCGATGAGCACACTGGCCGTTTGATGCAAGGTCGGCGCTACAACGAGGGTTTACACCAGGCCATTGAGGCCAAAGAGGGCGTACCAGTGCTAGAAGAAAGCATGACACTAGCGACCATTTCGTTCCAGAATTATTTCCGTTTGTACAATAAACTTTCCGGTATGACTGGTACGGCGTTTACTGAAGCTGAAGAGTTTCAACAAATTTATTCACTGGACGTTATCCAGATTCCGCCGAACAAACCAGTGATTCGCGACGATAAAGAAGACCTGATTTTCAAGACTGAAAAAGGCAAGTTGAAGGCGGTGGCTGAAGCCATCAAAGATTATCACAAGCAGGGCCGGCCAGTGTTGGTTGGTTCTGGCTCGATTGCCAAGAACGAGCAGATTGCCAAATATTTGGAAAAAGAGGGCATCAAGTTTGAGATTTTGAACGCTAAGAATAATGAGCGCGAGGCGGCTATCATTGAGAAGGCTGGTGAAAAGGGCGCCATCACGCTAGCGACAAACATCGCCGGACGCGGTACCGACATTAAGCTCGGCAAGGGCGTGAAAGAGCTAGGCGGTCTGGTGGTGATTGGTTCTGAGCGGCACGAGTCACGCCGCATCGACAATCAGCTGCGCGGTCGCGGCGGTCGTCAGGGTGATCCAGGTGAGACACAGTTCTATGTGTCAACCGAAGATGATTTGATGCGAATTTTCCAGGGCGAGCGCATCGCGGCGTTGATGGATCGGCTGGGCGTGGACGAAGATACGCCAATTCAAAACCGCGCTGTGTCAAAGACATTGGAGGCAGCCCAGAAGCGTGTTGAGGGTTACAACTTTGATACGCGCAAAAATGTTGTTCAGTACGACAACGTGATTAATCGTCATCGCCGCGTGGTCTACACGATGCGGCGAAAAATCCTTGAAGGCGATAATATTCAGCCGGAAATTGAGCGGTTGTTGCGAGATAGAGTCAAAGAATTAGTGACGCTACCGACCAAGAACAACCCGAAGTTTATCGAGGAATTTACGTCGGCCTTTCCAGTCGATGAAGCGGCCGTGCGCAAGGTTGGCCGCGAGAAAAAAGACCGTCCACGCCTCCAAGAAGCCCTGAAACTAGCACACCAGGCCTACCGGGAAAAAGATGAAGAAATCGGTACTGAAGAGTTACGCGGTGTAGAGCGCGAGGTGTATATGGCGGTGCTCGACACCCTGTGGATGCAGCACCTAGAGAATATGCAACACCTACGCGAAGGGATCCACTGGCGCAGCGTTGGGCAGCGCGATCCATTGGTAGAATACCGGGCGGAGTCACAAAAATTGTTCACCAGCCTTCAGGAAAATCTGCGTAACGAAGTTCTGAACACAATTTTTCATATTCATAAATCTGACGCAGTGATTCGCCAGTCGCAGGATGATGAGTATGATACCGAGCTAACGCGCCTGGCAGAAAGCGCAGTTGAGCGTGGCGTTAATGAAGTTGGTGCGGGCGAGGAAAATCGCGACGGTGACTTTTCGGTGAAAAAGGGCAAATCAAACGCCGAGTCGAACCGTGCCAAAAACCAAGCACGCAAGAAGAAAAAAGCACAGCGCCAAAACCGCAAAAAGAACCGCAAATAAATCTAAAACCGGTGGGCAGAGAGCGACAGACAGATGAAACATACGGTCAAAGAAATAAAATTGAAAAACGGTGCGAAAGGCTTGTTTATTGATGTACCGGACGCGACAGTGATGAGCTTTCAGGTGCAGTTTCGGGCGGGCAACCGCTACGTTCGCGACAAGGATATCTACGAGACGGCGCACATCATGGAGCACATGGCATTCGGGGCGAATGAGAAGTTTCGTTCGGAGCACGCGTATGAGCAGGAGTTTACCAAGAATGGCGCCTATCATAATGCGTTCACCTCTGATTATTCAATGGTGTACGAGGCGGCCTGCGCGGATTTTGAATGGGATCGGATCTTGGATTTGCAGCGGCTGGCGATTACTACGCCGCGCTTTAATGCTGAAGAACTAGAGGCTGAAAAGGGTAATGTTCGGAGCGAGCTGACCGGCTATCTCAATAACCACAACCGCGTGATGTGGCCGCGGGTGCAGCAGGCACTGGGCGAGGATATTTTGACATATAATCAGCGGCTGAAAACGATTGACGCGATTACCCTAAAAGACATCAAGGAGCATCATCGGCGGACACATACCCTCAATAATATGCGGTTTGTGGTGGCGGGTAAGTTGACCGGGCGGATGGCGACAATTCGTGAATCGCTGGAGCAGTGGCAGCTAGAGCCGGGCGAGCGGTTTACCATTCCGCACGATAAACTGTCGAGTGCCGCACCGATTTTTGTCCGCCGCAAGGAGGCCTCGAATCTGACATTTGGCTGGTCGATGAATCTGCCGCGTGAGCTGAGCGATGACGATTCTGACGCTATGGGCTGCTTGGATCATATCTTGACCGGGACGATGAGCTCGCGGATTTTCGGGGCGGCGCGCAAGAAAGGGCTGGCTTACGGCGTGTTTAGCGATACCTCGGTCGGGTTTCATGATTCGGCTTGGGACTTTGGCGGCCAGGTCAACCTCGAGACAGCAGAGGCGTTGTTTGATATTATCGTGCGCGAACTGCGTCGGGTGCTGAACGGAACGATCACCTCAGAGGATATCGAGAATGCCAAGTCGTATGCGCTGGGCCGTTATCAGATGGGGGCGCAGACGGTGGCCCAAATCAGTAATTTCTATACCGGGCGTTATTTTGCCGATGATTTCGTCAAGAATTATGAGGGCGTGCCGACAGCGATTTTGGCAGTGACTGCCGATCAAATCGTTCGGGTGGCGCGAGAGTTTTTTGCGGCAAATACCTGGGTGCTTGCTGGCGTGAGTAGCGGCGATAAAGAGCTGCTCGGGCGACTGCAGAAGAAGCTCGAGGGGCTGTTTTAGGCGGGATCTTCCTGCGCTTATGCTTGAGAAAGATAACCCTTGTGTATTACCATTACTATGGGGTTATTCAGTTGGACTGAGGTGAGTGGACTGTCTTTGGAATAGCCGGTTTATTTAGTCGCAATGCGAGAGGAGTAGAACATGCATGAACATAATCTAGTAGAGACCGATCTTGGTCCAGCAATATCGGAGCAGGAGCGAGCGGAGCTGCTCGGGCGGATGATTGCTGATCAGGAGCGTAGTGATGCGGCTGCTGAAACACTAGAGCGGGATATTGATAAGGGCCGCATACTAGAGGGTCGAAATGTGTTGGCACTCGTCAGTACGATCTATCGTGAAGTGCGTGATCTGCGCAGGAGTATTATAAATGGCTCGCGGCCTATCGATCCTTCCGCTGTTCATCTTGTGGCGAGTATGCCCCTTGATTATACCGACAATCTCAACAATAGGCATAGGGATGATGCGATTTGTTTATATGAAGTATGCAAGGCGACTGAGACTAATAGGAATTCGTTGCGTCCAAAGGATGAGGAGGAACTTATCGAAATCCATATGAAAAAGCGGCTTCAGCCGTATATCGACTCTGGGCTTATTCCCGAGAGTATTATCGAAGCGCATACAGTTAAACCGTCCTATGACGATCGGCTTCCGGTGCTTCCATATGGCTCGGTAATTTTTAGGGCTAACGTATATCCACGACAAATTGATGAAGGAGTTAAAGAGGAGGCCGTTAGTGATGCAGTGTTGCGAGAGATAGGCGAACACGCGATTCGGAGTGATGCTCCGCAGCATAGTACCGCTGGTTCTGAAAAGTTAACTCCAGAGAACGATGAGGTTATTTTACAGCCAGATGACCTCGCTATATTGCATTGGTGCTCCAAAATTGCTGAGTTTGCACGAGTTGTACGCCAGCGCGCCCTGGAGGATCGGCAGAAAGGGGATGGAATATACCCTAGTGTTGCCAGTCAAGAGCGGGCTATATTTGTTAATCAAAACAGCAATGACAAAAACCCAACAGTTTCATCCCGGTTCCCGCGCAGGCCTTTGCTACGCTATGATTTTGTGCCGCAGGTTACTGGTGACTATATCGTCGACTTTATCCGAGACGATCTTTTGCATCGCCTTCAACCCCATATAGATTCCGGATTAATCCCTCCAGTTGCTGTTAACGTGGAGCTATGTCGGCATAAAGCGGAATCGTATGTGGTTGCCCGAGTTAGTTTTGATGCTCTTAGTAAAGAGTGGGGCAAGAAGCTGCAGGAGAGAGATGTAGCCAATTCAGCGCTAGATGTTCCAATATCTCGAAGTTCTTGATGGTATAATAGAAACTATGAAGATCGTTATCGCTGGCTATGGTCTTGAGGGTATATCAAGTTTGAGATATTTTCAGCAGGCTTTTCCTGATGCCGAGTTTGTGATTGCTGACCATAAAGCGGTCGAGAATGCACCGGATGGCGTGACGGTGCGGACTGGTGAGTCGGTGTTCACCGAGCAGCTGCAGGATGCCGATATGGTGGTGCGAGCACCGGGTGTGCCACCGCGGCTGCTCAAAACATCGGGCAGAATATGGTCGGCGACCAATGAGTTTTTTGACAAATGTCCAGCGCCGATTATTGGCGTGACGGGGACGAAAGGCAAGGGTACGACCTGCAGTCTAATCGCGGCGATCTTGCGGGCGGCCGGTCAGACGGTGCATCTGGTTGGGAATATTGGTGTGCCGGCACTGGACGCGCTACCAAACATCACAAAGGACGACTTCGTTGTGTACGAACTATCGAGTTTTCAGCTGTGGGATCTCGAGAAATCGCCGACCATTGCCGTGGTATTGATGATCGAGCCGGATCATTTGGAGGTACATACGGATTTTGCTGAGTACCTCGATGCCAAGAAAAATATTCATCGCCACCAGGGTATTATTGATACATGTTTATATCATCCAACGAATAAATACTCACGGGAGGTAGCCACCGCGCCGCTTGATAGGCCATTGTATGGGTGTGACTGTGAGACATGTAGCGAATACTGCGGAGATGATGAGTTAAATTTCGCGTACCGCTATGCTGTCCCTGACGAGGATCAGGTGTATGTCCGGGATGGCTACTTCTGTGTGCAAGATCGGCGGATTTGTCGCACCGATCATTTGCGGCTGCCGGGCGCGCACAACCTCGAGAACGCCTGTGCGGCGATGAGCGCGGTGACAGAACTGCCGATCACAGTGACCGACGAGCAGTATGCGGCTGGGCTAGAGAGTTTCACGGGGCTGCCGCATCGATTAAAATTCGTTGCTGAGAAAAACGGCGTGAAGTATTACGATGACAGTATCGCTACTACGCCGGGCAGTGCTATCGCGGCGCTGCGGGCGTTTGAAGCGCCGAAAGTGCTGATCGTCGGCGGGTACGACAAGGGGGCGGATTATGATGAAATGGCCACGGAGATTGCCAGACAAACGGTGCGGGCGGTGATTATTATCGGGGCGAATGCGGCAAAGATTGAGCAGTCGCTGCATCAAGCATCGGTGACGGCGACAACAGTGGTGCTCGGTCAGACAACGATGGTGGATATCGTTGCCCAGGCCAGTCAATTATCTCGCCCGGGCGATGTTGTCATCCTTAGCCCGGCGGCCGCTAGCTTTGGTATGTTCAAAAATTACGTCGACCGCGGCGAGCAGTTTGTGGCGGCGGTAGAGAAGTTGTAGGTGGTAGTTTTGTTATAACGATCTGCCGTAGTTGAGCAATATCTTAGACCAAAACGTTGATATGTTGCAATAAAATATGTATAATATTTGTTATGTCAGAAAAAGATAGGTCTATTGAACAACATCATCAGCCGCATCTTTGGGGTGAAACGACTGATCCGAAAGAACATAACCCAAAACATTTCCGATATCTTGTTCACGCTATTAATCCATTTGCCAAAATGAGCGCCACGGCTGGTTGTGCCTTGGGCTTAATGGAGGGGTTTGGTCCTGAGACATCAGGAGACCAATCTATATCTATGTATAAACAACCTGAGCGCATTGGAGATAGGGTTTCTGCTAGTATGTCATTGATCGACCAAGACCACACCGCCACTTGGGGGGGCGGTGGGCTTATTATTGATGCTCCTGAAGGGAATATAGTCAGAACTTCTGGAGCTGATGCGAGTGCTCGTAACAATAATCGAGATCTGCTCATAAAACAGGGTCATATTTGTGATATTATAGATCCGAATGAACTTTTAAATAGGACTTCACAGTATGATCATAATGAAGTCGTGGCTCTCGCCGAACACGAGGGTCACCAGCTGCAAACCGTTGGTTTTTTCTACAAAGTAACACCAAAAGGTGAGCCGGTAAATCATCGTCTTGCGCAGGTAATGCATATGCATGCCGATAGACTGCAGTTACCGATTGTAGAGATACCTGAGCCTCGTTGTGCTGACTCTGAGAATAATAAAGTACATCGTACCATCCGTCATGGGAAAGAGGAGGAGAGTATCATCGTTAGCTTAGATGGATACAATTTCTACCTTAGGGGGTTTGATGATATGTCCGGATGCTCAACTTATTGGATGCTTGATAAAGATTCTCTTCAGGCCTGCTTTGCATCTCCTTGTCAGTTTAAAGAAGCCGTTGAGTTTGCTGTTGGTATGGGAGAATTGAGTGATGAAGATGCTCGGCATGTTCTGAGGGGCTATGAAGAAGCAGATTTGCAGCGAAAAACCCCGACTGCGTATTATGATAAAAATGGAAATTTTGAGAAAATAGAATATTTTGAAGGTTATGGTAGCGAAGAGTATTATATCTCTATTAGGAAAACAGGCTATAGCGCTAGGGGGAATACGATAGACGCGAGGAGGTTTTATGGGGCATTACTTTGTGATGATCAGTTGGCAACGGCTGGGCCGATCGAATCTCCACTAAGTCCTGCTGATGCAGAATTCGTGATTAAGGAAGCTATCGGTAAGCTTGACCCGGCCAGGGCTGTAGAATTAGAAAAGTGGCATGAAGATCATAAGTCGGTCATTGAAAGAGTATGGCGTGATCATGTACAGTCGGCCTCTAGGCTATCTGGTCAGCTTGCCGTGAGATACCACTCTATGAGTAATGAATCTTTTCAGACTCATCATTAGTAGCGTATTACTTTATCCCTGATACACCTCAGGCTTCAACACTCCAATATACGGTAGGTTTCGGTATTGTTGGCGGAAATCTAGGCCGTAGCCGACGACGAATTCGTTGGGGACGGACAGGCCGACGTAATCGGCGGTAACGTTGGCGATACGCCGTTCGGGTTTATCGAGTAGTGAGCAGACTTTGACTGAGGCGGCACCGCGACCGGCGAATAATTCCAGCAATTTTTCCAACGTTCGGCCAGTATCGACGATGTCTTCGACCAGCAAAATATGCCGCCCAGTAACGTCGCTATCAATGTCTTTGAGGATAGTGACCGCGCCGGATGATTCAGTTGCGTCGCCGTAGCTAGAGATGTCAATGAAATCGATTTCCATATAGCAATCCATGGCGCGCACCAGATCGATCATGAACGGCGCCGCACCGCGCAGTACACCGATGACCAGCGGGTTCTTGTCACGATACTCTGCCGTCAGCTCTCGGCCCAGCTGCGCCACTGCATTGTTAATTTGCTTAGTAGTTACGAGGATTTTAGCAATGTCTTGATTCATTAGGATAAGTATAACAATTAGCTAGCAAAATCGCTAATCCGCTTGGCGATAATTGCAGTGGGTTCAAGAATGCGGCATTGCGGAAAAAGGCGTTGTAACCGCCTCTTAATTGCCAGATAATGCGTGCAGCCTAGAACAATAACATCGCTGCCGTCCGCAACACTGGCCGATACTTCATCAAGTATAATGTCGTCGGCCAAACCTTGATCGATCATCTGCGCCCACGCACGGGTGTCTGGCGTGTCGATGCGAACGCCAGTAGCATATTCACTGATAAGCGCGCGCAGACGCTGGCTGTGTTTGGTGGCGTTTGTCGCCAGCATGGTAATATGATGTGATTTGGTCAAGATGACGGCCGATTTGATCATCGGTTCAAAGCCCATAAAGCATACGTCTGTGTAACGTTGCCGCAGCGAGCTAATCGCGTTAGTCGTGGCGGTATTGCATGCTATAACAATAATGTCGCATGATAGTATCGGCTGGATGGCGGCATCGGTTAGCGTGATAATCTCTTCCGGTGAACGATTACCGTACGGTGCATGCTCGCGGTCGATCGCCGTGATGTACGAATGCTGCGGCAGTAATTTTTTCAGCCTCTTTGCTACTAATTTGCCGCCAGTTCCCGTATCAAATATGCCAATCTTCATACAAAAAGTATAGCAAAATTGTTACAATAGTACCCATGCAGCCACTCAAAAAACGCATCCAAACCCTGCGATCAGAAGTAGAACAGGCCAAGGCGGTGCTGGATGTTGCGGCGCTGGAGCAAGAGCTGGCGGCGCTGGATGAGCGGCTTAATCAGCCGGAGATTTGGCATAATCCGGACGAAGCGCAGGCGCTGGCCAAAAAGGCGGCTAGCTTGTGTCAGACAGTTGAGCCGTGGCAGACGCTGGGGGTGCAGTTAGCGGATATCGCTGAGTTGATGGAGTTGGGCGACGATGATCTACTGCCGGAGTTTGAGGCGCAGGTGACGGCGCTGGAGCAGGAGTTTACTCAGCGCAAGACTGATCTATTGTTCAACGGCCCGTACGACAACCGCGAGGCGGTGGTGCGGATTTCGGCTGGCGTGGGCGGGCTGGATGCTCAGGACTTTGCGGCGATGCTGGAGCGGATGTATCTGCGTTGGGCGGAGAAGTCGGGAATGAAAGCCGACACGCTGGAGCGCTCGACTAATGATGATGCTGGGATAAAGACGGCGGTGTTGGAAATTTCTGGGCCGTTTGCCTATGGAAAATTGCGCTCAGAAAATGGCGTGCATCGGCTGGTACGCCTCAGTCCGTTTAATGCTGATAATTTGCGCCAGACTAGCTTTGCACTGGTGGAGGTGCTGCCAAAGATTGATAAGCCGGATGAAATTGCGATTGACCCGAATGATCTGAGGATTGATGTGTATCGCTCGGGCGGCAAGGGTGGTCAGGGCGTGAACACCACTGACTCAGCGGTACGGGTGACGCACGTGCCGACGGGTATTACCGTGGCGATTCAGAATGAGCGTTCGCAGATCCAGAATAAAGAAACGGCGCTGAAGATTTTGCGCTCCAAGTTGCTGGCGATGAAGCTGGAGCAACACGCCGAAACCCTGTCTGATCTCAGGGCTGGCGAGTCAGCCAACTGGGGTAGTCAGATTAGAAACTACGTCCTGCATCCGTATACGCTGGTCAAGGATACTCGCACCAAGCACGAGAACCGCAACGCCCAGGGCGTGCTGGATGGCGATATTGATGAGTTTATGATGGCTTATTTGCGTGAGTCGCGCGGCTGACGGAAGACAGCAATAGTGATCATCACGGCAAAGGCGATGAGGCTGATGACCATGACGGACAGGAAATGCACGCCAAATGGCCAAGCAGTTTGCCTGACGAGAACGTCGATCGGATATTTTCGGTTAGTGTTATCGCCGATGATGTAATAGAGCCAGGCGCATGTACCCACCAGAAAGCACACCATGGCGAGGCCGTACCATACTAATGTTGACGTGTGGCGTGCAAGCCATCGATTTTTATCGGTAATTGCCTTGTTCTGCCAGCGGTTGGTGCCAATAAGCGTATAAAGCGGCAAGGCGAGACAGCCGGTAGCCAGGAGCAGCCCAGTCGCAGTGTACATGATATATACGAAAATACCGCTGTGTTGTGCTATGTCTTGTAGTAGCGTGACGTGGGGTGTGAGGAATAGGCATATAAGCGTGGCGCCAAGCGACATGACCATAAGTAGCGCCAATAGTCGCAAGCCAATCTCCAGTATCCTATAGGTGCGCCGTACAGGTTGCGCTGACTCATCAGGTGATTGCCCCACGAGCTGTCGTAGTCCACGTCCGAGGTAATATACACCCCAGACAATGCTGATAAATAGGAGTAGACCGCCAGTCAAGAAGAGCGGCCAGCGTAGAGCATTGGCAGTTTCTCGAGGAGCCGCGCAGCATGACCAGGTGTCTTGCGGTCGCGCCGCATCAAACGTATCCGGTAGGAATGGTACGCTGAGATTACTGATAATCATTAACCCGACTCCAATGATACTGAGGGCGATAAACATGATACTGAGACGATTGAGCAATGTGGCTGAAGTTTTCATATGTCTAGTGTAGCATGGTTTGCTGCGCCTATTCGCACCATCCCAAAAAATCTGCTATACTAATGGCAATGATTTTGTTAGATAGGGTTACCAAGACATATGGCAAGGACAACAAGCCGGCCTTGAACCGGGTGAGTGTTCATGTCAAACCGGGCGAGTTTGTGATTTTGGTTGGGACATCAGGCGCGGGGAAGTCGACGCTGCTCAAGCTGCTGACCCGCGAGGAAAAGCCGACTGGTGGCAAGATTGTCGTCGGCGGGATTGATTATGATACGCTCAAAGACAAGCATATCCCGCTGCTGCGGCGCAAGATTGGCGTGGTGTTTCAGGATTTCAAGCTGCTGCCGAATCGGACGGTATTTGAAAATGTGGCTTTTGCGCTGGAGATTGCTGGGATGACCAACCGCGAGATTAAGTCAACGGTGCCAAAAGTCATTGAACTGGTCGGACTCAAAGGCAAGGAAAAGAATTTCCCGAACCAGCTGTCTGGCGGTGAGCGCCAGCGGGTGGCAATTGCCCGGGCGGTGGTACGCCAGCCAAAGATTTTGATCGCTGACGAGCCGACCGGTAACCTCGACCCCAAGCACAGCTGGGATATTGTGCGCTTGCTGGAAAAAATTAACAAATACGGCACCACGGTGCTGCTGACGACGCACAATGTCGATATTGTGAACAAGCTCAAGCGCCGGGTGATCACCATCGATCACGGTAAAATTACCTCTGATCAAGCCAAGGGGAGTTACAAACAATGACCGATATTTCACGTAAAGCCGCCGCCAAGGCGCGCGTCGATCCCAAAGTCCTTAAGCGCACGCGGCAGCGTCGCCGTCGGGTGCTGACGTTCTGGCGAATGTGCCGGTATGGCATCAATAATTTTAGCCGTAACACCTGGCTGACGATTGCGGCGACTGCGGTGATGGCGGTGACGCTGCTCATTATTGCCATTACTATGGCTGCTCGCCAGGTGCTGGTTGACTCGGTCGATACGATTTCGCGCAGGGCCGATATGTCGATCTTCCTCAAAGGCTCAACCGAGCAAAAGGTGATCGACGAGCTGACATCGCGCCTGAGCAAGCTGCACAATGTCGAAAAGGTGACGTATATCTCGGCAGAGCAGGCGCGTCAGGAGCAAATCGAGAAGTATAAGAATGATCCAGCGACTCTCGAGGCGATCAAGGAATCAAGTAACGAAATGCCAGCGTCGCTGCGGGCCTCGCTCAGGGATTTGAATGATCAGCGAGCGCTGGTTGAGTTTACGAAGAATGACGAACTGTATAAAAAGCATAAAGACCCGACCAAAGAGCCGTCGTTCATCGGCGATCGACGTGAGGCGATCAACGCCATCGGTGACTGGGTGCGGTTTGCCAGTATTGCCGGCTCGATCGCTACGGTGGTGTTTGTGGTTATTTCGTCGCTGGTGGTGTTTAACACTATCAGGATGGCAATTTTTAACCGTAAAGACGAGATCCAGATGATGAAACTGATCGGCGCTGATCGCGGGTTTATTCGCGGGCCATTTATCGTCGAGGCAGTTATGTATGGATTTATCGCGGCGCTGGTGGCCTCAGGAGTCGGCTATTTGTTGTTGTTCTCGGCGCATGACAAGCTGGCGGTGCGGCTGCCGATGGATAATTTGATGAATATTAGTACCACGTATGCTGGACTGGTGGTGCTGGTGATGATTATGATCGGTGCGGTGATTGGCATTATCTCGTCATTGATCGCGACGCGCAAATACTTAAAATTATAAGTTATTTTGTCGCTGACCCCTGAATATTTACTGAGCCAAGGCGCTTGACGTCCATATGTCGCTTGTGCTAAAATAAAAAGCAATGAAGATACGGTCCACCACACCAGTTTCGACATCACGAGCCACACGGGCAGCTCTCGTGGCGGTTAGTGCTGTTGTTTTGGGCGCTGGCGTGTTCCAGCTCGGCCCACACGTATTCGCGCGTGACTATGAAGCGGAAATTAACGCTCTCAACCAACAGGCGCAACAGGCGCAGAACGAGGCCAATCGTCTCGGGACGATGGCGGCGACGTTGGAGGAGGAGCTGGGGCGCATTAATGCGCAGATTGATTCGATTCGGGCGGAAATTGCCAAGAGTCAGCAAAAGCACGACGCATTGGTTGCGGAAATTGCTAAGAATAAGCTAGCGATTGAAAAAAACCGTAAGGTCATGGGTAAAATCTTGTCGGATATTTACCTTGATGATCAGATTTCACCGCTCGAGATGCTGGCGAGCTCCAAATCAATCGGCGATTATGTCGATAAGCAGGAGCAACGTAGTAGTTTGCGATCGTCGCTGAATGATAAGATCAAGGAAATTAAGGCGCTGCAGGCTAAACTGGAAGAGAATAAAAAGTCAGTTGAGAATGTGCTCAAAGACCAGAAAGCTCAGCAGACACAACTGGCGTCCAAGCAGGCGGAGCAGGCCAAGCTGGTTAATGACACCAAGAATGACCAGAATGCCTACGCGGCCCTGGCGACGCAGCGGAATAACCAAGCAGCGAAACTGCGCGAAGAGCAGGCGGCGGCTAACCGGCGAGCACTTGGCGGGGTATCAATTCCGGGTGGTATCCCGGGCGGTGGCGGCTATCCAGGCGTCTGGGCGAATGCACCACTGGATGCTTACGTCGATCCATGGGGCCTATATACGCGCGAATGCGTGAGCTATGTGGCCTGGAAGATCCACAGTACCGGTCGGTTTGTGCCACACTTTGGTGGGGCTGGTAACGCTAATCAGTGGCCATCAACAGCGGCGCGATACGGCATCCAGAGCGGTTCGACACCAAAGGCTGGCGCAGCAGCGGTTATGAATGTTGGCTATTATGGCCACGTGATGTATGTTGAGTCGGTCAATGGTGACGGTACAATCACGGTCAGTGACTATAACTTGGCGTGGGACGGTCTGTACCGAAAGTATACGCGTTTAGCCTCGGGCTTAACCTACGTGTATTTTTAATAGTACGATGAGCCAATAAAGCCCTCGCATCAGCGGGGGTTTTTGTGTACAATAGATATATGACAGAGCAACGGAGGGTAGGAACGCGGGCTCGCTTGTTTTTGGGCGGGCTGCTGATCGCGATTGTGAGTTTTGTGGCCGGAACGCGGTCGGATTTGATCATGGCGCAGGTCGGGTCACTGTTTGGACTCAGGACAGCGACGGGGTCGCTGGATGTATCAACAGTGCAGCGCGTGTACCGTGAGTTAAAGGCTCATTATGACGGTACGTTGGATGAGCAAGCACTTACGCGTGGGGCGGCGCGCGGTATGGTGGCGGCGACGGGCGATCCGCACACGGCGTATATGGATCCGGATGAAGCCAAGGAGTTTGAGAAGAGCTTGTCGGGCAATATTGGTGGCGGTATCGGGGCGGAAATTGCCAAGCGGCATAACGTGCCGACGATCATCCGGCCGCTAAAGAATAGCCCAGCCGAAAAGGCGGGCGTCAAAGCTGGTGATGCCATCGTCAAGGTCAATGACACGGTGGTGACTAATATGCCGGTTGATCAAGTGGTGCAGCGTATTCGTGGCGACGTTGGCACGACGGTCAAGTTGGTGCTGTCGCGTGGTGGCGAACGTAAAGACGTGACAGTGACGCGCGAGAAAGTCGTCGCGCCGGCTGCCGAGTGGAAGATTGATGGTGAGATCGGTATTTTGACAGTCAGTCGCTTTAATGATGACACCGGCAAGCAAGCGCGCCAAGCCGCCGAGGAGTTTCGCTCGGCAGGTGTCAAGAAAGTTATCCTCGACCTCAGGGGAAATCCTGGTGGTACGGTGGCGGCCGCACAGGCGCTAGCAGGGCTGTGGCTTGATCATCAGGTGGTGATGACGCAGCGGCGCGGCGAGCAGGTTGTCTCGACGGAGAAATCGACTGGCCAGCCGCTTCTCGGTGATATCAAGACGGTTGTGTTGATTAACGGTGGTAGTGCCAGCGCCAGCGAGATCGTGGCGGGGGCGCTCAAGGATTACGGCAAGGCGACGCTGGTTGGTGAAAAAACCTATGGTAAGGGCAGTGTGCAGCGGCCGATTGATCTGGCGGACGGCTCGGTTCTAAAAGTGACCGAGGCGCGCTGGTATACGCCGCATGGCAAGAATATTGATAAGTCGGGTATCGAGCCGGATGTCAAGGTCGAGATGACGACTGGGGCGGCGGATAATGGGCGTGACCCACAGTTAGAGAAAGCAAAGAGTGTCTAGCTTAAAAAGGGAGGGTAAGGGACATGCAACACAGAAAAAAAATACTATTAGTTGAAGACGATACGGCACTGGCGGCAGTCTATCGGTCGCGGCTGGAGCTGGAGGGCTTTGAGATTCGTGAGGTGCATAATGGCGAGGACGCACTGTCGGCAACGGTGGCGTTTCGGCCGGACTTGATCGTACTGGATGCCATGATGCCGAAAATTAGCGGCTTTGACGTGCTCGATATCCTGCGCAATACGCCAGAAACGACCAACGTGCGGGTGATTATGCTGACGGCGCTCAGCCAGCAGAAAGACCGAGAGCGGGCAGAGGCGCTGGGCGTGGATGAATATCTCGTTAAGTCACAGGTGGTGATCGGCGACGTGGTAGCGCGAGTAAAGCATCATTTGGGCGTGTCGTAGCTGCCTGGAGGAACTAGCCGCTCAAATACTACTAGCGTAGCGGAATAGACAGCTAAATAGATGGGTGTAATCTTGATGCCGGGATGGCGGCGTCATAGAATAGAGAATAGTGCTGACTAGCCGACGCAAACCTGAGTTCGTCGCTCGGTTTTGCCGGTGAACTTGGTTTTCTTGACTCGTTTGAAGGTGACGACACCGGACTGAGCAGCGTGGATGGTGTAGTTGCGGCTCATGTATGCGCCTTCACCAGCGACTTTCGTAGCGCCTGTTTGGCGGACGAGTACCTCGCCGGCGTTAACTTTTTGGCCGCCGAAACGCTTGACGCCGAGGCGTTGGCCAGGGTTGTTGTGGATGTTCTTACTTGAGCCACCAGCTTTGACTTTTGACATTGAAACTCCTTAAATTTTCTAAACCTAATCCGTACCAGTATAAGTGACGGCTGATAAAAAGTCAAGGGGCTTTACTTGATTAGCCAAGTGTTATATAACTAGGGGCTATGAGCGAGCAGAATATGACGACAATGGAAGCTATTTTCAACAGACAAGTGGATAGAAGAACGGCACTACTGGGTGTCTTGTTGGGTACTGTTGGCGCAGTGGCATTCGGTGGTGCTGTGTACGAATCTCAAGAGAAGCCTCGTGACGGAGAGGCACTCCAAGCATTGCACGCGGTACAGACGGCGGCGGCAGAGGTTGCTGAGCGCGGTGTCAATGGCCAGACAACCTCAGAAGAGACGATCGCAGCGATGATGCAGCGTGAGAGTGGTGCAATGGTAAAGATTGAGGTGGCGCTTTCCGAGCCGCTGGCGCACTATGCTGCGGGCGAGGGGCTGTATGCGTCAATTGGGGCAAATATGGTGGACGGACTATTGAGCCAGATCGGGCGGGAGGTGTTTGCCGATACCGATCAACAGATGACGATGGAAATGACCGAGCGGGCGCGGCCGGCATTGGCATTTTTACTTGTGGCGTTGAATCAGCGGCGGATCGGTCTGGGCGCTAGGGATTTACTAGCAATGTGTCAGCAGTATCATCCGGAGGCGATCGCTCCTTCTGCGGCCAAGCAAGCAGCAGAGGCGCGTCAAGCGCAGCTTGATCTTTTGGAAAAGGAATTGGTGGGTCGCTTGGGGCAGCTCGCAGACTATGATCCGGCGCTACAACTCAATCGTCCGGTGCTTAGGTAGCTTGCAGGATCAGTAACTCGCGAGCGACGACCTGATCAGGGCGGCGATAGATGAGCGGTGTGCGGTTGAGCTGGTGATAGCCGAGCTGTTGAAGGTTTTTTATTAGCGGCAAGTGAGCGGCTCGGCCAAATGCGTCGTACCACGCTGGCACGGCGATACACAGCGGCGTGTTTGGCGCTAGCTGCGAGCGGATGTTAGTGAGGAAGCTGGTGATAATGTGGTTGCAGTTACCGACAACTTCCGCTAGTTTTTGGGGTGCGGGCGGTGCGGAAAAGGGCTGGCCAAGGTAAGTTTCGCAGACGACGGCAGCGAGGTGTGTGCTGTTTGGCCAGCGGTGCGTGGTGGCGTCGGCTTGGTGAATATCAATGACGTTGCCGGGCGCAGTGAAGGTTGATTGCAGCCACGACAGGTTCTCAGTGGTGTAATCAACCATTTTCTGGCTGAGGTCGGTGCCAACGACATCATAGCCAGCGAGTAGGGCTTCTTGCAGGACGGTGCCGGTACCGCAGAAGGGGTCGAGTATCAAGGGGTGCCGTCTGCCAACCTCCGTGAGAGGGTCGGATTCCAGCCTCTCTGACAAGTCGATAGTTCTGCGGACGGCGTTGCCGGATGCATTCGACTTGGAGGAGATGGCTGGAATCCTACTCATCACAGAATTGCCGCACGATCTGTGACGAGCTAGCGGCCCGGCACCCAGCGCTAAATTCAGCATAATCTGCGCTAATTTGGGCGGCAGCATGCCAACGAAGGCGTCGCGCTTGGGGCGATGGCGGTCGCGGCGGGTATAGGCGGTGATGTTTTGGACACCGCGGCTCTCGGCGATGATCAGGCGGCGGTCGGTCGTTTTAACAAGCAGCAGCTCGACTTTATGCGGCGAACCACCGAGCTTGTTATTGTGCGCGGTGGCGGTAGAGAGGGCTGGCTGATCGTTCGGGATGAGACGGAGGCTGGTGCCAGATTTTTTTAGGGATGATTTGAGGATGAGGCCGGTTTTTTGGATATCACGGGCGGCAACGGCTAGGTTATAAGCGCTGAGACCGAGGGTGATTTTATGCGGCGAGTGCGCCCACTTGGCTTGATAATGCTGGGTGATGAAGCGCGAAGCGGCGAGGAGCGAGGTTTTATCGGTGCGGCTGGCTGGTAGCTCGGTGATCACTTCGGCGTATTTAATGGTGCCGCCCAAGGTGGTAATATCAAATTGAGATGTTTGAACTTCGGCAAACTGCTGGCTGATGCGATTGACACAGTCTGCGCCAAACACCGCCGCAAGTTCGGCGAGCGAGATCTCTGGCTGGCGGCCAAGCAGGGTGATGTACATGGTTTGATTATAGCAAAAACTGCGTGATATAATGGGCGATATGGTGTCGAAAGGGATACGGCAACTTTTGGAAGCATGTAAGTCACCACGGACGATCATGAGCCTCGTGACGTTGGCAGTGCTGGTGCTAATTATTTTTCTGTCGCGGGCGGAGCTGGCTCGGGCATGGGAATTACTTGGCCGGGCGAATATCTGGCTATTGATGTTGCTGCTACCGTTTCAAATTATCGTCTATTTCGCGGGCGGCGAGATGATCTTTGCCTATCTTCGCGATAAAAAACTGATCGGGCATATCTCGCGGTTTGAGCAGACGCGGATTGCGCTGGAGCTGAATCTGGTCAATCACATTTTTCCGTCAGGCGGCGTCAGCGGTATTTCCTACACGACGTGGCGGATGCACAAGCTCGGCGTCAGCTCGGCGCGCTCGACCTTTGCTCAGGTGATTCGTTACGTGACGGGCTTTTTGTCGCTGATGGTGCTGCTGATCCTGGCGGTGTTAATCTTGTCAATTGATGGGCAGGTCAATCGCTATATCGTGACGTCAAGTTTCCTCCTCGTGCTGGTGGTGTTGGCGCTGACATTTGGGCTGATTTTTATGTTCTCGTCGCGAAAGCGGATGCACAACACGGCGGTGCGGGTGTCGCGGCTGATCAACGCGGTAGTGCGCTGGGCGACGCTGGGCAAAATCAAGCGGCTGCTGGTTTCGACGAAAATTGAAGCGTTTTTTGCTGAGATGCATGATGATTTTGTGGAGCTGTCAGAACATCGGCGCCTACTCATCAAGCCGCTGGTCTGGGGCGCGATTTATGCCATCTTTGATGTGCTGATGTTCATCGTGGCGTTTTGGGCACTGGGCGTGTCGGTCAATCCAGCGGTGCTGATCATCGGCTACGGCGTGGCGGGACTGGCTAGCTTGGTGGCCTTTACGCCGGGTGGTGCGGGCGTGTACGAAGCAATTATGATCGTTTTCTTGAGTATGACCGGTGTGGCGCCGGACGTTGCCATCGCTGGGATTGTGCTGACGCGGGTGATTTTACTAACGGGGACAATTGTCTTTGGGTATATGTTCTATCAGCACGCGCTGATCAAATATGGGCGGCCAGATGATGACGATGGCGCCGCGGTTTAGCGTTAGCGATTTTGTAGCGGTCGTCAATCAGGTGCTGGAGACCGCTGTCCCGGTCGTCGAGGTCGAAGGCGAGATCGCTGAGTTCACCATGCGTCAGCAGAAGTTTGTCTTTTTTACGCTCAAGGATGCTGAGAGTGCGGTCAATTGTTTCATGATGACCTGGCAGCTCAGGGCACCAATCGAGGAGGGAATGCGCGTGGTGGTGCGAGCCTCGGCCAAGCTAACTGCCAAGGGTAAGTTTAGCCTAACGGTACAGGAGGTCAAGCCACTGGGTGCGGGTCACCTCAAGCGTAGCGCCGAGCTCCTCAAGGCGAAGCTGGCGGCCGAAGCGCTGTTTGATACGGAACGCAAGCGCCCCTTGCCGCCATATCCTGTCCGCGTGGCGGTTATTTCCAGCACCCAGGCAGCGGGCTACGCAGATTTTATGAAAATTGCTGGCGAGCGCTGGGGCGGGGTGAAGTTTATCGTTGCTAACGTGAAGGTTCAGGGCGACGGTGCGGCCGATCAGGCGGTGCGGGCGATTGCCCACTGCAACCAGCTGGCGGAGCCGCCAGAGGTGATTGTGCTGATTCGCGGCGGCGGTAGCGCAGAGGACCTCGCGAGTTTTAATGACGAATGCTTGGTGCGGGCGGTGGCTGGTAGTCGTGTGCCGGTACTGACTGGCATTGGGCATGAGGTTGACGAGAGTTTGTGCGATCTGGCGGCTGATGTGCGGGCGGCCACACCGAGCAACGCCGCTCAGATATTGTTTCCGGATAAACACGAGGTGAGGCGGCAGTTGGAGTTGCGGCTGGGTGGCGTGACGGAAGTGATTCGGCAGCAGATCCAGGAGCGGCGCCTTCACGTAACAATGTCGCAACAAGCGGCGCTCGAACAGTGGTCGCACCGCGTTGACATTGCTAAAAATGCGATATTGTCGCAACAACGGATTATCGCTGAATACGACCCAGAGATGGCGCTGCGGCGCGGTTATGCGATGATTAGCGGCGATCGTCAAATTGGTAGTATTGTAAAGATTACAACAAAAGATATGATTATGAAAGCGAGGATTGAAAGCAGTGAAAAACGATAAGACAAACGAAAAAACGATTGAGCAGATGATGGCGGAGCTGAACGAGCGCATCGCGTGGTTTCAGGGCGATGACTTCAGCCTGGACGAGGCCAAGCAGCGGTTTGTTGAGGCGCGGCAGCTGGCGCAAGACATTACGGCGGTACTGGATGATATGCAGCACGACATTACGGTGCTTGGCGAGGATTTTAGCGCGTGATATGGCTCGTGTGGCTTGGTGGCGCGATTCTGATGATCTTTGCGCTACCGGCATTGATCGGCGCACCGTATGTGCCGTCAAAGTCGCGCGAAGTGCGGCGGCTGTTTGCTGAGGCGCTGCCGCTCGGTAAAGGCGACGTGGTGCTTGATATCGGGTCGGGCGACGGTGTGGTGCTGATGGCAGCAGCCCGGCAGGGTGCGCGGGCGATTGGCTATGAGATTAATCCGTTCTTGGTGCTAATATCGCGCTGGCGGCTGCGCAAACTACCGGGCGCCCGAGTGCACTGGGCGAATATCTGGCGGCAGCCGGTGCTCGACAAGGTGACAGTGATGTATGCCTTTGGCGATGGCCGCGATATTGCAAAGATGTTTCAGCTGGCCAGGCGCCAAGCGGCCGCCCAGACCGAGCCGTTGACTTTCGTGAGCTACGGATTTTCTGTTCCCGGCACGCAGCCGACAAAAGAATACCACGGCTATTTTCTCTATCGGCTGCCGGGAGGCTTTACATCGCCCGAAGCATAAGCTATACTGATGCATATGAGTAGAAAAACAGAGATGGAACAGGGATATGTTAATAGCTGGATGATTGTGGCGATTAGTGCGATTGTGCTGTTCGTGGCGGCTGGTAGTGCGGCGATCTGGGCGTACCTGGCATATTCACAGGAGAAAACTGCGGTCGAGAGTCGGATGGCGGTAGCTTCGGCCAAGGCGCGCGAAGAGCAATCAAAGGCTGACCGCGAGAAATTTAATGAAGAGGCCAAAAACCCGCGCATTGAATTTGTCGGCCCCGAGCAGTACGGCCGCGTGTCGTTTATGTACCCAAAGACCTGGAGTGTTTACGTAGCGGCTGACGGCAGCGATCGCGGTGATTATAAAGCATATCTCCACCCGGCTATCGTGCCACCGACGAACACGCATAGTAGCAACCAAAACAAGTTTGCGCTGCGCCTCGAGATTCTTAACAGTGACTTCAACAAGACGCTAGATCAGTACGCCAGCCTGCTGAAAAAAGGCGACTTGACCTCGAGTAGCGTCGAATATAACGGCAACACTGCCACACGCATTGACGGTGCGTTTAGCAAGGATCTGCGCGGCTCGGTGGTGCTGATGAAGGTGCGCGACAAGACGCTGCGTTTTTCAACCGATGCTGATACGTTCAAGCCAGATTTTGAGGCTATTCTCAAGACAGTGAAATTTGTCCAGTAATTTTCTTGGTCGCGGCTGGTGTGTGAAATGATACAGAGCGGCAGCGGTTCTTTTTGGCGCCTCGGTTTGCTATACTAGAGGTATATGGCGCAGCCACAGTGGAGTGATAAGGAGTTTGCCGCGATGCCGAGCATAGCGGTGGCAGCGCATGAGCTGAAGGCGCCGCTGGCGTTGATTCGGCAGATGAGTTTATTGATTGAGGATGGTCAGCTCAGTCCAGCCGAGGCGCAACTGATGCAGCGGCGAGTGACGCTGACGGCGGAGCGCTCGCTGGCCTTAGTGCAGGATTTGGCGCGTACCGTGAATGTGCAGCCAACGCTGTTTCCACTGGAGCCGGTTAATCCACTGGCGCTGCTAGCCCAATTGGCGCACCAGTCGCGCGATATGCTGCGGCTGTATGACCGACGGGTGACGTGGCCACGGGCGGGCAAAAAGCGACTGGTGGTGGCTAATCCATTGCTGCTTGGGCGGATCATGATGAATTTTCTCGATAATGCGATGCGCTATAGCGAGGCTGGGGCCGCAATTCGCGTGACTGTTCGCCAGGCAGGGACGATGGTGCGGCTGGGCGTACGGGATTTTGGGCCGATGATGAGCCTGGCTGAGTATCGGCAGCTGGTGGATGAGATGACCATGCGTAAGTCGGTCAGAACTCGGCCGGATAGCAGCGGCCTCGGAGTGTATATCGCTGCGACGTTTGCGCGGGCGATGGGCGGGCAGATCGGGCTGATACGCCACCGAGACGGACTGACGTTTTATGTTGATGTGCCGCTCAGCGAGCAGATGAGCTTATTATGAAAAAACTCCTGATCATCGAGGATGATCCGCAGTGGGCGGCAGTGCTGGAGCGGTATGCGCTGGAGGCGGGGTATACGGCCCGAATAGTGGTGGCGGCTGGGCAGGCGATGGCGATGATTGATGAGTGGCAGCCGGATGGCTTGGTGCTTGATATGTTGCTAGCGGGTGAGACGGGGATGGCGCTACTGAATGAGCTGCAAAGCCACGAGGATCTGTCACGGTTGCCAGTGGTGGTGTGCAGTAATGTAGTGCTTGATCTGGATCAGCTACGGTCGTTTGGCGTGCGGGCGGTGCTTGATAAGGCGCGAATGACGCCCGACGACGTGCGGGCCGCGCTCAGCGTGCTAGGCGAGGAGGCGGAATGAAAGACGGCGAGCGGCTCAAGGCGATTGTGCTACGGCGGACGGATTATGCGGAAGCTGATCGAGTATTGCAGCTACTAACGCCCCAGGGGCGGCGGGCGGTGATCGCCAAGGGGGTGCGCCGCGAGCGGAGCAAGCTGGCTGGCGGCATTGAGCTTCTGGCGCTGTGTGACGTGGTGATTCGTTCGGGCCGCGGCGAGCTGGGGCTGCTGACTAGTGCCAGGCTCAGTGCGTTTTATCGGCATATCCTCGAGGATTATGAGCGGATGCAGTTCGCTTACCAGGCGCTCAAGTTGGTGGCGCAGGCGACCGAGACCGTTGATGGGCCGGAGTGGTTCGCGGTGCTTAGCCAGGTGTTGGCGTGGCTTGATCGGCCGGCGGTTGATCGGCTGCTGGTCGAGACGTGGTTTTATATGCAGTACGCCGGGCTACTGGGTGACGAGCTGAATCTACGCACTGACGTGGCCGGGCGGACGCTGACGAGCGATAAATCATACATGTACGATCCAAGCGAAAAGGCCCTAAGGCCAAGCGAGCAGGGCGACCTAACGGCCGATCATATCAAGCTGCTGCGCCTCATCCAAGCCAAGCCGCTAGAAAATCTCACCCACATCGGCGGCCTCGGCCTGGTCATCGCTAGTTGCTGGCTAGTAGCTAGGCAGCATGTGGCGGTGTAGCTGTGTCTTGTAGAGCATGCTTCACAATTGCTTTCTGCAGGGAAGAGAAGGCAGATTTCACGAAAATATTAGGGTTTTGCTCGGACTCAATATCCGGCTGATTAAGCTTGGTGAGTATGTTATGTGTTGAAATATCGGGGTTCTCTTCGGGGTTAATCTCTATCTCTTCCGAGTATTGGCCACGGAAATATTCAATCTCATGTAAATAGGACTCCTTGCAATATTCCACCTCGAGATCTGGCTTACTTATTTTGATAATCTCATCGGCACATTCCCAGAGCAGGGCAACCGCGCTTCTTTTAGCGTCGTCATCAAATCGACCCATCGCGGCGAGATCGCGTAACGTGCGCGCTAGGAATATTTTATTGAGGACGGAACTAAAAGAAATATCTGTTCTTTTGGTTTGACTGGCGTAAACACTGTGAGCATCTTCTAGTGCTTGATCTAGGAAGGCCACCTTTACTTGGTCGGACACTTTACTGGTGCAGGCAGAGTCAAAATTACGCTTTGCCGAGAGAAAAGTATTGTGTTCATAGGGGGTGATGAGTCCTGAGAGTTGATCTCTGAGTAGCATCCATTGCCCAAAGTATTCTCTAATTTTACCTTGCTCCTGAGCTGTTAGCGGGCTTGTGGAGCTAAAAGCAGCGAAACCAGTGACGCGGATCCCTTCGGCGACTATGCTTCTAGCTCTATCATCCGCTCCTTCGTATTTATCAGAAATCTCTAGTAATCTACGGACCTCCTCCAATGAGTATTCCTGGGGGTGACGTATTACAGGGGAATCTGGAAAAATTTTATCTGTAGACGATGTGTTGTACTGTTCCTGACTCATAACACCATTGATACTCCCTACGTGCGATTGTTGCACAATAAATAGCGACCGTCAAGCATGCTATAATAAGCCTCAGTTAATGAATCGTCGCGTTGCCAACGCGGAGAAAGGGAAGACTGTGAGTACTACAAAAATGGAAGATATTATCAGCCTGTGCAAGCGCCGCGGCTTTATATATCAGGGGTCGGATGTGTACGGCGGTCTGAGTGGCACGTGGGATTACGGCCCGCTAGGCGTGCAACTGAAGCGTAATATTATGAATTTGTGGTGGCGCAGGTTTGTCGATGAGCGCGACGATATGTATGGCGTCGATGCGGCGATTTTGATGAATCAGAAGGTCTGGCAGGCGAGTGGACATGTGGATACGTTTTCTGACCCACTGGTGGAATGTAACCACTGCAAGGCGCGCTTTCGTGAAGATCACTTGCTCAAAGATCAGAAAGAAAAACTGGACGAGTACGAGACCCTCACCGAGAAGATCCAATGGTATCGCGAGCATGCCACGGCACCGAATTTTTATGACGAGATCAAAGAAAAAGAGCCCGAGTTGTTCAAGAAAATACTGGACATGGAGCTTGGCCCAAGTGAGATTGACCTCGAGGAGGCCAGTGATTTTGGGCTGAAAGAGTGGTCGCATGTGCTAAGAGTGATTAAATGCCCTAACTGTGGTACGCGAGGTGATTTTAGTGAGCCGCGACAGTTTAACATGATGTTCAAGACATTTGTCGGTGCTAGCGGGCAAAATGAGCTGGCAATTGATGAGTTGACGGGGAGCGTCGATGGTAAGCGTAGTCCTAATGGCATGAAAGCGATTACCTACGATCCACAGTCGATTTCCTACCTCCGCCCCGAGACCGCCCAAGGTATCTTCACCAATTTCAAAAACGTCGTCGATAGTTTCTACCCGAACTTACCGTTTGGTATAGCTCAGCAGGGCAAGGCCTTCCGTAATGAGATTGCGCCGCGTGATTTTGTCTTCCGCTCTCGTGAGTTTGAGCAGATGGAGATTGAATATTTCGTCGACCCTGAGCATTGGCAGGAGGCGTTTGATGAATTGCTGGCGGCGACGCATGCGTTTTTGGCAGAGCTAGGTTTGAAGCGAGAGCACATCCACGAGCTGGACGTACCGGCGGAGGATCGGGCGCACTACAGCAAAAAGACGATCGACATTGAGTACGATTATCCAATTGGCCGTGAGGAGTTGATGGGTATCGCGTACCGGACTGATTTTGATCTGATGAACATCCAGCGTGCCAGTGGCAAGAGCATGGAGTACACCGTCAAGGGAACGAACACAAAATTTGTTCCGCACGTTATTGAACCGTCGTTTGGTGTGGAGCGGGCGCTGATGGCGGTGCTGTCGGGTGCATACCGCGAGGACGAGCAAAACGGTGAAAAGCGGGTGTATTTGGCACTGCCAGAGCATTTGGCGCCGGTCAAATTTGCCGTTTCGCCACTGCTGAAAAACAAGCCAGAATTGGTGGAAAAAGCCCGCGAAGTCTACACCCAGCTCACCAAAGCCAACCCTGGCCGAGTGATGTGGGACGACAACGGCAACATCGGCAAACGCTACCGCCGCCAAGACGAAATCGGCACCCCGCACTGCGTGGTCATCGACTTCCAGACGCTGGAGGACGGCACTGTCACCGTGCGCGAGCGAGATACGACAGAGCAGCGGCGGGTGAATGTTGAGGAGCTATAGATACTAGACATGAAAAAGCAAATTGGGTTTAAGGAGATAAAAGATTGATAAAAAGTAGACCTGAGTTTGATAAAATTACATCGTTTGACGAGTTTAATGAATATTATTGGTATCGTGAAGAACTTTCACAGATTTGCAAGTCATTAGGATTAGAATATAGAGGTACAAAACAAGAACTCAATCACATTATTGAGCAGTACTTTAAGGGTAATCTGATTAAAAAATCACTAATAAAAAATGAAAAGAAGCAAGTTGAAAATATTACATTAGACACACCATTACTTGAATGTGGTTTTTCTTTTAATGCAAAATTTAGAGAATATTTCTCCGTCGTAACAGGTATTACACCTTTTAAATTTACTGCTAATATGGCAACAGCTTGGAGGAAAGTAAAAAGAGAAAATGATTTGAGTTTTACCATTCAAGATATGCTAAAAGTTTATTATGGAGAATCAGATTATGCCAAGTATGATAATTCGGTTTGTCAATGGAATCAATTTTTAAAGGATTTTAGTGCAGACGAAAATAGTCGCAACTATTCGAACAAATTAAAAGTAGCTTCCATTCTTTGGAAAGAGGTTAGAAATTCAGAAAATGAAAAAATTTATTCAAAGAAACTTTTGACTGAATATGCCGATAAGATAAAAGAGTATCACAATTAGGTAATTACCAACTTGTTAGCACCTAATGAGTAGTTAGTAATGGATATTGGAAAGACAGAATATACTGTAAATCTACATTTCAAACAAGGAACAAGCGAAACCTTCCCAAACTGGGATTTGACGGGCGGTGGCATGGATTTTGGCGAGACGATTGAGTTGTCTTTGAAGCGCGAGCTGCTTGAAGAAGTTGGCTACAAGGGTGATTTGCGCCATCAACTTTTTGACGCGTCATAAATATTGATTTATACGCACATCTCTGCTAATATAATACGTACAGCACCTCGACTTGGGTTCGTCCCCGTCGAGGTTTTTGGTATAATAAGGTGTATGAAGAGGGTATATGTCGATGGTCAAAATTTTTTGTATAAAGCTGCCGAGGTTTTGATTGAGCATGGCAAAATATCTTCAAAGGACGAACTAACTAAGATTGATATTAGGTCGCTTGTCGAAAATATCGTTGGCGTCGGTGTGGAAATTGTGTTTTATGGCGCTAAAGTACAGGTTCGCAGAGATCTTGACGATTCAATTCTAGAGAAAACAACGCGTTTTTCGGATGTGGCGCGACGGTTAAGAAATACTTTGAAAAATCAAAACATTACTTTCAACGAAGTCGGTAAATTAAAAGTGCGTGATAGCGATGTGTGTCATAACTGTCAACACAGAGATCTGCGTATGCAAGAAAAGGGTGTTGATGTTGGTATTGCGGTGGATATTGTCGTTGATTCATTAAGCGGACTGGTTGATGAGGTTATACTGGTAAGCTCAGATACTGATTTGCTGCCAGCTATTCGGGTTGCGAAAGCTCGGGGTATAAAAGTTACGTATATTGGCTTTAGTGATAAAATGACAAGAGCTATTATAGCAAGAGCTGATGCTAGCGAAGTAATTCGCAACCAAGAAATTATTAATGCGTTTGATGTATATAATAATATGCAATAAATAGCGCGTATATCGTTGGCAGATTGTTATTAGGCCTAAATTGGCGTATATGCTCGCTAAACGGTCTAAACTGTTGGAAAATATGGACAGAAGCGAACTTTTTATAAGATGATGGGGAAGAAAAAAATACAGTCGGTCTTAAAAACTTTGTCTATAACGATATGTTGCAAACTATCCCGGCGTTCCTTGGCGAGGAGGCATATAAGCACGATGGTACTTACGCTGGGTTTAGACTAAAAGTGTTATAATTATCCCTATGACAAAACTCACCAACGGGTATCTCGTAACGCAAGATTCAGTCGGAGTGACTCGCCACGATTACCTCTACCGAATTTCGCTCAAAGCTCTCATCTATAACGACGCTGGGCAGATTTTGGTCGTTAAGGAAATTAATCGGACTTATTGGGATTTGCCGGGCGGAGGCATGGATTATGATGAGGATTTTGAATCATCGCTGAAACGTGAATTATACGAAGAAGTTGGCTATAAAGGTGATTTGCGCTATCAACTGTTTGACGCATCAGAACAGATGTATATCGAGCGGCTTGATGCAAATCAAATCTGTTTTTATTGTCGCGTCTGGCCGGAGAACTTTGATTTTATACCAGGTGAAGAGGGCGATGAAATAATGTTTATTGATCCTGAGGAATTATTGCTTCAGAAAAGCGAGGTTGATGCGCCAGCTCGAGCCTATGGGGCGCATATGAAATGGCAGGAGCTGCATAGCGAAATCGTGCGGTAAATATTGATTTGGTTTCGCTAATATTGCAATAAAATTATAATTTTGTTATAATGTTTGTATGAATATCACCACCATTCAAAAAGTTATCAAGATTGGTTCCAGCCGCGGCGTGACGCTGCCGGCGCGGGATTTGCGGGCGCTGGGGATTCGCGATGGCGATGAACTTGAAGTCACGGTACGTAAGCGTTCGGAGGCGGCTGACGATAATCAAGTGCTCAAAACTGCAAATTCGCTCCTTAGGCGATACAAAAAGGACTTTTCTCACTTGGCGAAGCGCTAATGGTTAGTTTGACTCTCGAGCAGATTCTGCAGCTTCATGCGCTAGTGCTTGTCAAAGACGGCGGTGCAGGTGGCGTGCGTGACGTCGGACGGCTGGAGGCTGCGGTGTCAACACAGCATCAAGTAGTATTTGGCGAGGAATTATACGCAACAGTATTTACCAAGGCAGCGGCGTTGATGCGCGGGATTATTGGCGACCATCCGTTCGCTGATGGTAATAAGCGGACGGCAATGCTCGCCGGGCTGACTTTGCTGGAGGTGAATGGATATAATTTTACAGCACAGCGAGGTGAACTAGAAGATTTCGCTGTCCGCGCCGCGACCGATCATTTCGATATTGATGCGATTGCTGATTGGCTGAAGTGCCATTCGCAAATGCGCGTGTCTTAACCGTGGTATTATTTATGTATGAGAGAGATCGAGATAAAGGCTAGGCTACAAAATAGAGAGGGGACGCTTGCTGTGCTGGCGGCGGAGGGTGTCGTCCTTGGTGAGTCAGTGCATCAGCGTGATCAAGTGTTTGGTTTGCCGGGAGAAGCTGGCGGCGACGGCAATACGGTGCCTTGGCTGCGGGTGCGTACCGAAACGCGTGGGCAAGGCGAAAATGAAACGAAGCGGGCGTTATTCACTTTCAAGCGATCAGTGACCGGTCAGCTGGACAGTATTGAGCATGAAACAGAAGTTGGCGATCCAGACGTCATGATCGCTATCGTCAAGGAGCTAGGTTTCGTGCCGTTTTCGGACGTGTCAAAGACTCGCCAGACTGGCAAACTGAACGATGTAGAAGTATGCATCGACTCGGTGGAGGGTTTAGGCGACTTTATGGAGCTGGAGCAATTAGCCGATGAGGATGCTGATCCTGCCGCTATAGTTAATGGTTTGTGGCGCGAGATGGCCGAGTTGGGGATTGGTAACCGGCACGATGAGGTGACGGATGGCTATGATATCCTGATGAAGAAGTTGAGGGAGCAGTAAAGATACTCAATTATCTTAACTGAGGTGCCTACGCTTGGCATTTTACAACCCATCACTCCTCCTGCTATAATAACCACATGCATATTATTCTTGGTGGGACGAGCGGGCTTGGCCTGGAAATGGCGCAGCAGCTCAGGAAAAATGGCAAGCGTGTGCTGGTACTGGGGAAGATACATAACGCTCAGGAGCACGGCGAGGGCTTCCCGCTGGACGTGTATTATCCCGAGCAAGTAGCGGCAGCGCCGGCGCGGATTGAGCAGATTTTGGGTGGTGACGCCATTGAGCAATTTGTCTGGGCGGCGGGCTATGGCTGGCGCGGTGATTTCGAGGATCAGCCTGATGCGCGCTCGATGGCGGAGGTTAATTTCGCTGGTCCGTTGCCGTTGGTACAGTGGGCGTGGCATAGGATGGCGCAGCAGCGGATACGCTCTACACTAACGGTAATCGGCTCAACCAGCAGCGTCAAAGCTCGCGCCGACGAAGCCGTCTATGTGGCGACTAAGCACGCCCAGGCGGGGCTGGCGCGTAGCTTGGCGTTGCAGGCAGACGAGCAGCATTTACCGATTCGCGTAGCGCTATTCTTGCCCGGGGCGATGAAAACGCCGTTTTGGCAAGGGCGTCGGCCGGATGATTATGCCTTTTTCAACGACCCAGCCAAGGTGGCTGAGCATATATTGACCGCCGTTAACACGCAGTACCAGACGTTCTTAGAGTGGCCGCTACCAAAGGGCACGTTGGTCTAAGCTCTCTGAAGTGATATAATGCGGGCATGACGTACGAATTGAATAGAGAATATTTTGGAGTAAAAATTGTAGTAATTGGCGGCGGAACTGGTAGTTTCACGCTGCTATCGGGTTTGAAAAAGTATACCCATAGCATCACGGCGCTGGTCAACATGGTTGACGATGGCGGCTCGACAGGTATGCTGCGCGATGAGCTGGGTGTGTTGCCGGCAGGTGATGTACGGCAATGTCTAGTGGCGCTGAGTAGTTCGCCGAAAGTGCGCGACCTATTCAACTACCGGTTTGACGAGGGTAGTATGAAGGGGCACGCATTTGGTAATTTGTTCATGGCGGCGCTGGAAAAGATGACGGGGAGTTTTTCGCAGGCAGTCGAGACAGCCAGCGAGGTGCTCGGCGTAAACGGACGGGTGTTTCCAATTACGCTGGACGATACCAAGCTATCGCTGAGGCTGCGTGACGGCACGGTCGTTGAGGGCGAGCATGCTATCGAGGTGACGAATATTCCAGGCGATGAGCGGCCGTGGCTGGAACTCAGTCCGCCAGCAACGATCAATCCACAGGCTCGGCGGGCGATTCTAGATGCTGACCTCGTGGTGGTAGCGCCGGGGTTATTGTACGGTAGTCTGGCGCCAGCGCTACTGGTGCGCGGTGTGACGAGGGCTTTAGCCGAGACCAAGGCCAAGAAGGTGTATGTCTGTAATCTAGTGACCAAGCCGACGCAGACCGATGGCTTTACGGTGGCGGATTTTGTTGATGAGATCGAGCGGTTTGCTGGGGTGAGCATGGATTATGTGCTGTATAACAATTATCGTCCGCCAAAGGAGCTGCTTGATAAATACGCGCACAATGGTGAATATTTGGTGGAATGGGATGAGGAAGAGCTCAAGAAAAAGCATTATTATGCCTCAGGTAAGCACTTGATCGCTAATGGCATTCGTCAGCATAATAAAAAGGCCGATCCGCTGGCGGCGCTGCGTAGTCTGATCCGTCACGACAGCGATAAAATCGCGCGAGAACTAATGAGGATCTACTTTTCATGAGTTTGAAGTTAGTTCTTGATCTTGATCGCACCTTGTTTCGGACGAGCAATTTGGACGAGGCAGAGTGGGGGCTGCTTGGGCAGCAGTTTGGTATTGATAGTAAAGCAGAGCTGGCGCGGCGGACTGACTTTCATGTGCGCACTGAGAAAGCATACTATTATGATTTCGCGGCGCATGTGCGGGCGGCGGGACTTGATGATGAGGAGGCGTTCTCGTTCTTGCTTCAGTCGGCACTGGCTGATGGGCGAATGGAATACGACGGAGTGGCTGAGGTGGTAGCCTGGGCCAGGCAGCGCGGAACGGTGCATGTCTTGACCTATGGACCAGCGAATTACCAGCGGTTCAAGGCGGCGCTGTGCCCGTCGCTTAAGGAAGTAGAGATCATCACCACGCTCCAGCCAAAAGGCGATTATTTCCGCGAGCAGTACCTAACTGGCGAGGTATGGATGGTTGATGATAAGCCAATCGGCAGCGATCTACCTGATAATGTGCGGTTTATTCAAACGGCAGAATATAACGGCATTGCGGCGCCAGAGCATCTAGCGTGGCCAGTAGCGACAGCATTGAGTCAAATTCCTGAGATAGTGGATGGGTATAAACTTTCCAATTGATCAACTGCCCGAGGTGCTTGATACGCCGAGTTTTGTATATTCAAGGCGGATGTTGAAGGAGCGGGCCCGGCAGGCGCTAGCATGCCAGGTGCCGTTCGGCTTGACGGTGCGTTACGCGGCCAAGGCAAATTCGCACCCCGAGATTATACGATTATTTGATAAGTTGGGGTTGCAGTTTGATGTGAGTTCAAGCTACGAGGCAGCACTACTGCTCAAGCAGGGAGTGAGCGGCCCAAGTATCAGCCTCTCGAGCCAGCAGCCAGCGCACAATCTCGACGAGCTGCTCCGGGCTGGCGTGCGTTACGTGGCGACGTCGCTTCATCAATTGGAGCTGGTTGCCTCGAGTCCATGCCGCCCAAATACGGTCGGTCTGCGGCTCAATCCTGGTATGGGCTCGGGGCACAATAACCGGACGATGACCGGTGGGGTTAATTCCAGCTTTGGCTTGTGGCATGCCTATACCGAGCAGGCACTGGAGCTGGCGAGGCGTCATGGCATGACTATTGATCGGCTGCATATTCACATTGGTTCGGGTGCTGATCCGCGGTTGTGGGGCGAGGCGATGGACGCAGCGCTGGCGCTGGTTGGGCGACTGCCGGAGGTGACCACTCTAGATATTGGCGGTGGCTTCAAAGTGCATCGGTTTGGCGATGAACAAGAGGCGGATTTGGCGGTCATTTGCGAGGTGTTTTCTCAGAAATTAGCTCAGTTCGCTGAGGAAACGGGGCGGCAATTACACCTAGAAATTGAGCCAGGAACGTGGTTGGTAGCGCATGCTGGTGTGTTGGTGGCGGAGGTGGTGGATATTGTGGATACTGGTGCGGATGGCCACACGTTTTTGCGCCTCGATACCGGCATGAATGACGTCACCCGGCCGGGGATGTATGGCGCGCAGCACGAGATGATGGTACTCGCGGGTCGCGAGGAGCAGCGAGAGTACATCGTGGTGGGGCATTGCTGTGAGACGGGTGATATCCTGACGCCAGCGCCCAGTAATCCAGAGAATCTCGAATCGCGGCGGCTAGCGCGAGCAGAGATTAGTGATAAGCTAGTGATCTTTGACGCCGGGGCGTATTGCCAGAGCATGTCGCTGAAACAGTACAATGCGTATCCGGATGCCGGCACCTATTTTATTGACTAAATATACATCATCTGTTATAATAGCCCAGTTTGATAACGAACTGGATTATGAGTGAATTATGTTCTTCGTGCAGTGAGCAGCTAGAGCAGCTGGGCACGCCACAAAAGAAATTTGAGATCAATCTTGAACGTCCATCTCTTGAGTTTCCTTTTCAGTTGACACTCGAGGGGTATTTTCAAGGTGAAGGTGTGAATGAACGAAAGGATCTGGTGGAGCATGCTGAGCGAACGATGAAACTGGTGGAGGAGTTTGCCGGTTTGAAACTGCCGCCTGAGGCAATTCATGCCGTGCTACTGCATGACGTGGTTGACCGCTTTCACAACAGAGATAGCCAGAAGTGCACGCCGGAGCGTCGACAGGCCGCCGGCTTGGCTCTGGCCGATGTATTTACGAATCCTAAAACTGGGATGACGCGCGAGCAGGGTGCATATGTAGCATCGCTCCTAGCGGACCTTATTGAGACGGAAAAGGCTTCTGGCCAGCACCGACTACAGGTGGCTAATACTATTCCTGAAAATATCAGAGAGATTATCACGGATCGTTATAACGGTTCGGTGCCAGCTGAAGCATGGCGGCAGATCGAGCCATTTGTTGATGTGGAGCAGATGGCTGAGTTTTTGGATAAGACCAATATCGAGGCGGTGATCATCAAGGCCTGTGAGCTACTCGACAATATGCGCTATCCGTCATCATCACGTGAATCTGCCAAACTGCAGGATGTCTTGGAGGCGGAGTCGTTCTATGCACCGCTGTGTGAAGTGATGGGGTTTGATGGGCTGGCGGCAAGCCTGCGTTCACAGGCGCATATCATTCGGCTAAAGGGGCAGGGCGAGCATGATCTCGTCAAGGAGATCCGCGAGCAGTATGAGACAATTCGCCAGGTTGGTGTCCGCAATTTAGTTAATACAATTTTTGGTACTGAGGAAGTTAAGACCGAAGCAGTGGTCGGTCCGCGTAGCGAAGAATCATGCCCGAATCGGTCGATTCACATTGGAGATTTCTTAGCAAAAAATGGTAAGAAAGTAGAGGGAAAATATCGCCTGAAAACCGTGGGGTCGTGGGCAGCCAAGGTGCATGAAGCTCGCCAGAATGACAAACTGGAGTATACGCCGATGGACGTACTCGGCCTGACCGTTATATCAGGTACGGTAAAGGATCAGGCACGTGATTTCGTGGAGTTTTTACAGCGGCGAATTGATATGAACCCAGCGTTTCAGCTGAAAAAGGCCAATAGCAAATCTAGTGCAATATATGTGCAGGGTACGGTTGATTATGTTAATGCCGTGCGCTGGGAAATGTGGCAACACGGGTTTGATATAGGACGCTGCGAGTTTGCCATTCAAGATGATGAAAGTGTAAAGCAGTGTGGCCAGAAATATCAGGTTTCTAAAGTGACCTTCCTGATGGATCATCCAGAGCTAGACAAGGGCGTACCGGTCGAAGTGCAGTTTGTCACCAAGGCCGAGCGGCAGCGCTCACGAACGGGGGAAGTGGCGCACATTATTTATAAATATATTCGTCAGTTAGAGCGGAAACGCCCAGTCCCTGATGAGGAGAAACTTTTCATTGCTCAAACGATGTCTCAGCTGCTCAAGCAGATCCATCAGCGGCGCGACTACGCCAGCCATGATCTGATGGTAAACGAGCGTTCAATCACGGCGCGTGATGCATTTTTAGAGGATTTGTGGTATTTCCTGCAGCATGAACTCGTCTAGGCCCAGGAAACTATGTATAATCAGAATATGACAATTTATTACACTGATGGTTCAGCTAGTCCCAATCCTGGTCCGGGTGGGTTCGCAGTCATTCGCAATCTTCAGCCGTGGATTTTGGGCTCGGAGGATGGCGAGACGACCAATATTCGCATGGAAGGTAAGGCGCTAATTGCGGCGCTTCAGGATGCAGCCGGTGCGCCGTGTGTGATTTATACTGACAGCGAGTTTTGGATCAATGTGGTGACTAAATGGGCGCCGGGTTGGGAAAAGCGCGGCTGGACAAAGAAGGGTGGCGAGATTAAAAATCTGGATATTGTCCAAGAACTGTATGAGCTATATTCAAATTCTCAGGCGGAGCTCCGCTGGGTGCGCGGCCATGAGGGCGACGAGGGGAATGAGCTGGCAGATGAATGGGCTAACCGGGCGCGGCTCGGTGAACGGATCTAATCAGCCGTCTGGCGGTTCAGCAAGAAAATTGCTATAATTACCCTCATGGAAGAAGTGAGGGAAACGACTGATATTTTTTTGTGGGCCAATCAAACTGACGCGAAGAAGAATGACTTACAGATTGAGCTGTTTTTGTTTAATAAAAATTACACGCCGTATGTTATGCCTTTGAAGGGCGATGTTGAGCAACAGCTCCGGCCGCTATTTTTGTTTGACTATATCAATCAAGTCAATTTGGGGGCGGGTACCGGCCTTAGCGTGCGGGATTATGAGCTGAGCGAAGCGGAAGACAACGTGCTACTACGAACAGACCTCGCCAAGGTTGGCCGAGCGGAAACCTTGATTCATTTGATCGAGCATGAGCGTGGCGACATCGTAGAGTTTTCGGAAACTGAGCATGAGTTTAAGCGAATGAAAGGTGTGCTGGCACGGTTTACTGATCCGAATGATCCAGAAAAAGTCTTTTATACAGCCAAGCTGATCCAGCAGGGACAGACGCTCAAAAGCGCACTGGCGTGGGAGTTTTCTGACGGCAAGTTTGGCGCGTTTAAGGCGGAGGTTGGGTTTAAGGTGCCAGATGATAACCAGGTGCTGATCATCGGTCAGGATATATTTGCCTTTAATCCTTCAAAGTTCGAGCGGATGTTTGGCTATGAGTATAAGAAGCAAGTGATTGCTGATAAGAAAGTGGCGGAAATTGAAAAGGAATATAAGTTGAGTTTCCCGGAGGGGCTGGATCTGAATGCGCTGGTTAAGGAACGTAAAAAGACCATCAATAAACTGCAGAAATTGGAGATCGGTGAGGTCAAACAAGAGCAGGTGCTGGACTATGCTGATGAGATGCAGCTGGAGCTAATGAGCGATGATAACGGCGCGATTATCATCATGGATGGCAATGATCTGGATATGTTTGTGAACCTGATCAACGAGGACTACATTGAGAGCAAAATTACCGGCAAACGCTACGAAATTAAGTCGAAAAAACTGCTGGGCGAGCCTGAGGGCGAACCGCCACGAGGTTAAGTATGGACCAGGAATTAGCGCTGGCGATTTTGATGAGCGGTCGGTCGGCGCTGCTGACGGGTGCGGCTGGTACCGGCAAAACACACCTGCTGAACACTTTTATTGCACAGGCGCGTGACCAGGGTAAAAAGGTGTCGGTAACAGCGACGACGGGGCTGGCGGCGACGCACTTGGGCGGCAATACCATTCACAGTTGGAGCGGTATTGGCGTTAGCGATCACCTCCCGAACAACTTTTTTGATCGGCTGTCAAAAACGCGGCGTGAGGTGATTACCAAGACTGATGTGTTGGTGATTGACGAAATTTCCATGCTGCATGATTTTCGGTTGGATATGGTCGATCGGGTGCTGCGCGGCGTCAGGGAAAACGACCAGCCGTTTGGTGGTGTGCAGCTGGTGATGAGTGGCGATTTTTTCCAATTGCCGCCAATCAATCGTCCGAGCGAGCAGGGCGGCGGCTTCGTGGTGTACTCGGAGGTGTGGCAGGAATTGCAGCCGGCGGTGCTATATCTGGAGCGGCAATATCGGCAAAATGACGAGCAGCTGCTGGAGATTTTAACGGCGCTGAGAAATGACGATATCAGGCGGCATCACGCTGAGATGTTGCTGGCGCGAACGGAAGTTCAGCCGCCTGATGGTGATATCACCGAGCTACACACCGTCAATGTTGATGTTGACGCCATCAATAGCCAGAAGCTGGCGGAGCTGGCGGGCGAGGAGCGGACGTATCAGCAGACGACGACAGGCTCAAAGGTGTATGTCGAGAGTCTGCAGCGGTCGGTGCTGGCACCGAGTGAGCTGGTGTTGAAACTGGGTGCGTTGGTGATGGCGGTGAAAAATTCGCCGCAGAAATTGTACGCCAATGGTAGTATCGGCACGGTGGTGGATTTCGAGCCGCTGACGGACTATCCAATTGTGGAGTTTCGCAGTGGCCAGCAGGTGACCATGGTGCCGGATGTGTGGGAATTGCGTGATGGTGAGCGTAAGCGCGCTAGCATTTCCCAGGTACCACTGCGCCTGGCGTGGGCTATCACCGTGCATAAAAGCCAAGGCATGACACTGGACGCGGCAAAAATTGACCTGAGAAAAGCGTTCGTTGAAGGTATGGGCTATGTGGCGCTCAGTCGGGTGCGGGATCTTGATAATCTGTATCTCTATGGCATCAACCGCAAGGCACTGGAAATTTCACCAGATGCATTGGCGATTGATGAGGTGCTGCAGCGGGCAAGTGATGAGGCGGCCAAGCACTATCGTCCAATGTTGGAGGAAATGAAGCGAAAGCAGTCGGTGCCAAAAAAATCCGGTAAAAAATCTCAGTCCGGCAGCTGGCAGCAAAAGATTGCCAAAATGCGCGAAACCCACCCCAACGCCTACATGCCGTGGGAAAAAGCCGACGATGACATCCTCAAACAGGAGTTTCTGCAGGGAGCAACCATCCAGCAGCTTAGTCAACAACTTGGCCGGCATGAAGGCTCAATTCGCATGCGGCTGCAGAAGCATTTTGGGGAGGATGTGGTGCAGTAGCCCCAGGATGGCAGATGAGCTGATAACTTGGTATAATATACATTGATGACAGCGAAGCAATCTGAACGCATCGTGTTTCCGAAGAAGTTTTTATGGGGTGCAGCGACGTCGGCGCATCAGGTCGAGGGTGGCCTGGTGAACCAGTGGACGACGTGGGAGCTTGAACATGCCAAGCGGCTGTCCGTGCAGGCGCTGCATCAATTTGGTGATATTGACAGCTGGCCGCGCATCAAAAAAGAGGCGACCAGGTCTGACAACTACGTATCGGGGCGGGGTGTCGATCATTACCATCGCTATGAGGAAGATTTCGCGATTCTCAAGAGCCTCAACATGAATGCCTTTCGATTCTGTATTGAATGGGCGCGAATTGAGCCGCAAGAGGGCGCGTGGGATGCGGCGGCGATCGCCCACTATCGGACGTATCTACGGACGCTGAAAAAGATGGGTATTACACCGGTGGTGACGCTGTTTCATTTTACACTACCAGAGTGGTTTGCGGCCAAGGGCGGCTTTGAAAAGCGGCGCAATATCAAATATTTCGTGTATTACGTTGAGAAAGTTTTGAGCGAGTTGGGGCGCGACATTGAGTGGATCGTGACCATTAACGAGCCGACCGTGTACGCCGGCGAGAGCTACCTCGAGGGGCATTGGCCGCCGAATAAAACTCGTAAGCGTGATATGCTGCGCGTGCTCTATAACCTCGTTACGGCGCATAAAAAAGTGTATAAATTGACGCGTGCTCGCAAAAAGTGGAAGGTGTCGATGGCGCATCATCTGATCTATTGCTATCCTGGCGATGATGCGATTCTTAGTCGTGCTAGTGCGCGGGTGGCACATTATTTCTTGAACACGTGGGTGCTGCGTCGAGTGCGGCGGCATAGTGATTTCTTGGCGATCAATTATTACTTTGCCCGGCGGATTTATGGCTATCGGGCGCATGATCCGTATCTGAAGGTCAGTGATCTTGGCTGGGATATGCAGCCGGATAAATTGCAGTATCTACTGGAGGACGTAGCCGAGCGCTATCGGTTGCCGATTATGATTACCGAGAATGGGCTGGCGGACGGCACTGATAGCCAGCGGCAGTGGTGGCTGACCGAGACGATCAAGGCAATGCACGAGGCGCTAAAGCGCGATATCAAGCTGATTGGTTATCTACACTGGAGTCTGCTTGATAATTTTGAATGGGACAAGGGCTATTGGCCAAAGTTTGGTCTGGCGGCAGTCAACCGGCAGACCATGACCCGGACGGTACGGCCGAGCGCCCGCTGGTTTGCGGCGGTGATCAAGAAGCTGCGCGTGTAGCTTATCTAGGGGCGGTACTGGCGTAAGCTGTGGGCAAGGATAGCGCCGTTGACATTATTGATATATTATGCTACTATGCAACTAGTAATGACCGAAACAAATACGACTAACATTAGTGCTGCTGGCGAGGGGACGCCCCCGTCCCAGGTTGTTGAGGAGCCTCTCTTGTCAGAAACAAAAGGCGAAAAACCGGGCTTCTTGGGTAGGATAAGAAAGGCTGTGGGCAATTTGGCGTTGCGGCTTATAGCGTGCGGCGAAGACGGCCAAGCTAACAGAGACAATAGTGGTGCTGATAGTGAAAATTCTGATGGTGCGGAAGAAACAGCAGAAACACTTGACGATGAAACACTGCAGAGAATTGAGGAGATTGAGGAGCGGTGTGACTTCTACGTTGATATTCTTCTAGAGGACAGTGATATCGCAGATATGCTTATGTCTGGTAAGTATGAAGAAATAGAAAAATTTATACCTAATATAAGAGAGTTGGTTGCGAGTGATGGTCGGCTTAATCCAGAGTCGGAAGATTATGATTTTGATTACGCCGGGGATACTTTATTGCGCTTAGCACGAAATAGTGTTAAGGAGCTTTTTGGGAGACAGTATGAGCATATGCCAAAACTTACCGATAAACTGCGTCACGTAATGTGGGAGCTGATCAATTCAGTACGCTCTTTGGCTGATAGCTATGATCCCTCCTATATTTTTGACAATGAATACCAGCACTCAATGTTTGAACTGATAGGAGTCGAAAGGATGTTGCCCGAGGGGGTGGCCGAAGAGTTTAGGGACATGGTCCTCAGTGAGGTAGCTAGATATGTTACGATGTTGAACCATAATTGCGATTATGGTTACAAGACGACAATGAAGTGGTTGGAGGATCGTGGTTTTCCACCGTGCTACTGGCCGCGAGATGCAAGAGAACGAGAGGATTTTCCAGAGCCGCTGCGCCAAGTACTTGTTGAAGATGCGGTAAGCCATATCGACCACTTGGTAATTAGGTACTATGGCAGAGGAGATAGGGGGGAATGGGTAGATGCGGAGGTAATGCATAAATATTTTGAGGCGCGTTGGCTAGGCATGACTCCCTCCGAAATTTGTGGTAGTTATGATGGGAATCTGATTTACTATTGGCATCAGTGGGTTAACGATATGGACAAGGTTATTGATGGAGTTGGACTAGACAACGCCAAAAAGCTGCAGAAAGAACTTGGGATAACCCATTTTGGTGATTGGAGTCCAGAGACTTTGAGGGGTACGCTGAAGCTACTAGAAACTGGACGTACCGAATCCGGTAATCCAGCAACGATTATCGTCAGGGGTGCTACAGGAGACCATAACGGTGCTGCGGGGACGTATGGAGATATAGAATCCCCCAATACATTTGCTGTTGAAATAAACCATACGAGCGATCTGTCTCGTGTAGTAAAAAAGCTAGAAGGAGCTGGCGTCGATAGCAATACGTTTGATACGCTTGTCTTGTTTGGTCATGGTTCTGAGAGTCGTTTTTTCATGTCGTCGGACGAGAAGATACCGCCCAATCCTCGGAAATGGTACAATAAAAAAGGTATGCGTAGCCTGATAGAGACGCTGGGGATAGGCACGATCATACTAAACTCGTGTCATCCACTTGTGCGGGAAAAAAGATTTGATGCTCTTATGGTTGGTGACAAGCCACAGCAACGTAGAGGTACGGCGGTAGCGCTATCTAAGGCGTTTCCTGGGGTGCAGGTTATTAGCGGATTGGACGGGGCAACAAGTTCTTACATTATAAAGGGAACAGGCAATATGCAAATCACCACAGAAGACAAGGGTACAATAAACGCATCATCAATGACAGCAGTAACTAAAAACGGGTTAACACGTGTGCATAGAGAGGAGGTTAAAATCCAATGAGCGAGACAGTAGAAAGAAACAGCGGTCCATCACTACGAGAACAGTTACTCAAAGTATCACAGGAGATGAGTCAAACCCTCATTGACTGCGAGCAGGTGGCGCAGAATTATTTGGATAGTATAGCGGGTGCGATGCATCGTTTGGGTGTTAGTTCTCAGGATGTTACTCTTGGTCGGTTTGATGAAAACGGTGATGTGTCGAAGACCGAGTTCGACACGTATCGTATTTGTTGCGATAATACCGATGAAGGTGAAAGAGGTGATTGTCACGTCTATAAAGTTGCTGCTGATGAAAATTTGCGCGAGATTACTGCGCAAGGGGCAGATCTTGATACGTGCAATATATTAGAGCGACTTCAGCGTGAGTTATATCGCACGACCCGTGATGCGGTGCACCGTAACCAATAGTGTTTTAGTCGAGCACAGCACCACTAGACTTTTCCACAGAATCGTGGAAAAGTTTTTGTTTGGTAGGGAAATGGGTAGAAAGTGGGTAAAAAGGCTTGCATGTGGGTAGTTGTGGGTAGTATAGTGGAATCAGTGGAACGAATGTTGGCGGGTAACACCAACCAAAACAAACATCCACTGCGAAAAAACCAACTAATCTACCACGGAGGAAGGACGACGTGCAGACAGATTACTTTGAGCGAAAGTTGGACGACAAGCGGCGCTTGACGATCCCGGCCGAGCTCAGGGCAGAGTTTGCGTCTGGCGTTGTGTTGACCCGCGGGTTTGGCAACTATCTGCACCTGTATCCACAGCGAGTCTGGGATCGGGAAGTGGAGGGCGCGCTGACCGGAAGTATTCTGGATGAGCGTGTGGCCGACCTGAACGTCAAGTTTCGCCGCGGTAAAACCGCCTCGGCGCTCGACCAGAAACAGGGGCGAGTGACGATTGAGCAGCATTTACTCGACTATGCTGGCATTGACCGGGAAGTCGTGGCGGTGCGGGCGGGCGCGTATTTTCGGCTGATGGCGGCTGAGAATGCAGACTGATTAGCTGGTCTAGTACTTTAACAATTTGAAAACCTCTCGAGATCAACTATCTGGGTATTTGAAGATGGCAGGTGGCAATTTGCTCCACGATAAAAACGGCAACGTTCTTTCCTCAAAACACCTCCCAAAAAACTCCACCTCACACATAAGTCTCTTTTGGAAACTATGGTTGTCACTGATAATCATCACATTTCCACTCTTAGACAACAAAAACAAACAAAACACAAATACAAAACGGCCAGAATTAAATATCCAGTTAGGTGATCTCGAGCAGCAAAAGAGGAGGGGCTCACCCCTCCGGCAGCCAGCCGAACTAAATTCGTCTGCGCTGCCTCCTCCCCCTAAAGCTCGCTTACGCTCGTGCGGATCGGCTTGCGGGATGGTATACTTTTGCTATGAGTATTAAAGAACATCCACCACAGTCGGAAGCGCTTCAAGTGAGCGAACCGATTCATGTTCCCGTACTCCTTGAGGTGACCTTGGATAGGTTGCGGCCAGCCAGAGGCGAGAGGTATCTCGACCTGACGGCTGGCTATGGCGGCCATGCCAGGGAATTCTTGACGAGGACGGATAATTACTTGGGCGCAGTGCTGGTTGACCGCGATGATAAAGCGATTAGCACGCTGGGCGATTTGGCCGAAAAAGGCGCGACGCTGATTCACAAGGATTTTGTGAGCGCAGCGCAGGATTTGGTCAAGCAGGGACGTACATTTGACGTGATTTTGGCTGATTTGGGGGTGTCGTCACCGCAGCTTGACAGAGCAGAGAGAGGTTTTTCGTTTCGGTTTGACGGGCCGCTGGATATGCGGATGGATAATCGGACGGAAACGACGGCAGCGGATATCGTCAATTCGTATTCGGTTGATGAGCTGACGCGGCTGATTACTCGTTACGGCGAGGAAAGTCCCGGACGGGCCAGGCGGATTGCGCAGGCAATTGTTGGTGCCAGGCCGATTCGGGGAACGACTGAGCTGGCTGATCTGATCAAGCACACTGTCGGTCGCGGCGGGATGAAACATCATCCGGCGACTCGCACCTTTCAGGCACTGCGCATTGAAGTCAATCACGAACTTCGGCTAGTTGAGGAATTATTGCCGCTGCTGCCACGCCTTCTTAGCAGGGGCGGGCGGGTCGGAATAATTAGCTTTCATAGCCTAGAGGATCGATTGGTTAAGCGATATTGCTGGGAGCAAGCAGCTGCCGGTTACGAGGCCGAGCTGATCATCCCAGAGAAAAAACCGGTGTCTGGAACAGAAGATGTTCACAATCCGCGCAGTCGAAGCGCCAAGTTTCGCTACGCCGTGAAAACATAAACAAAAAGAAGGAGGGCGACACCATGCCAATCCACATCAAAGTACAATTCCAGGACGCAGAAGCAGCTGAGACCGTTGCGGTACGCCGCGGCTAAGTAAGCTCGCTTGATAGTTTTCCCGGAAAAAGTATGCAAGCTCGGCGGCTCGTTCTTCCACGATAGGGGCGAGCCGACCGGCCGTGTTTTCCTGTGTCTTGATGACACGCCGCCGAAAACCAAACCGTAACAAATTAAACACACAGAAATTATTTATGCACACACGCTCATCCACCACATTTACGCCGCGTCGTCCTGGGCCGCAGCTTCGCCGTAACCAGAACGCCACCCGTTTTCGATCACAGACCAAGCTCGGGCCAGTGGCGCATACGGTGTTGGTGGCGCTGATGATTATGGTGCTGGGGCTGGTGTACTTGACGCAGGCGACCAAGACGACGGCCTATGGTTACGAGGCGGAGGGGCTGGATTCGCAGTTGAATGAGCTGGCGACGAAAAAGTCAGAGCTAGAGGTACAGAATGCGCGGCTGACAGCACTCGAAAAGGTCAAGCATAGCAACGTCGCCTCGGCGATGAAAACACCGACACAGACGAACTACGCTCGCTAGCCTGGGGGTAAAAGTGGTACAATAGGACAAGCGGTATGAAACGTCACTTAACGCAATCTCGAACCGGCGTACTCGCTATCATTCTGTTGGGGATGATGGCGATTTTTGTGATGCGACTGTTTTATCTACAGATCATCAAGCACAGCGAATACGTGTCGCTGGCTCAGGCTAGCCAGCAGCGGCACTTCGTCATTCCTGCCGAGCGGGGCAAACTATATATGATGGATGGCGGCGCGCCCGTTCCCGCGGTGCTCAACCAGACGGTCTATACGGTGATCGCTGATCCGCAGACGGTCAAGCAAGAGCAGCGTCAGCAGATTATCGCAGCATTGCAGGAAATCGCGGGCGGCGAGGTAGTGAGTGACGCAGCCAAGCGGCTGGAGCGCACCACCTCTCGCTACGAAGTGCTGGCGCGTAATATTACGCGTACACAGGCCGAGAAGTTAAAGGCCAAGGATTTTGTCGGGGTCCTGTACCAAAAAGGCTCGATTCGCAACTATCCGGAGGGGCAGCTGGCGGCGCAGGTGCTAGGCTTCGTGAATGCTGAGGGCAAGGGTCAGTACGGAGTTGAAGGGGCGCTGAATGATAGGCTGAAGGGCCGCGATGGCTTGCTCAAAACAGTGGCGGATGTGCGTAATGTGCCGCTGACGCTGAGTAAGGATAACGTGCGTGTCGAGGCGAAGTCGGGCGAGAATGTGGCGTTGTCGATTGATCGAAATGTGCAGAGTCACGCCGAAGAAGCGCTCAAACGAGGTATCGAAAAGGCCGGCGCAACCGAGGGTAGTGTGATGGTGATGAATCCGAATAGTGGGCAGGTGCTAGCGATGGCAAATTATCCGACGTATAATCCAGCCGAGTACGCCAAGCAAAAAGACGCAGCAGTGTTTAGCAACGCGACGACGATGCTGCCGTTTGAGCCGGGTTCCATTGTCAAGACGTTCAGTATGGCGACAGGGATTGATAAGGGTGTGGTGACGCCGCAGTCAACGTACTCGAACACTGATTGTACTGAGGTGGGGGATCGGAAAATTTGTAATGCCCTAAGGGGGCTTGGCGGCACGACGAGTATGCAGAGTGCGTTTAACAATTCGCTCAATGTCGGCATGATCACGATTGCGCGGCGGCTGGGCGATGGATCGACGATCACCCCGGGTGCGCGACAGACGCTGTATGAGTATTATCACGAGAAATTTGGGTTTGGTGAGGCGACGGGGATTGAGTTAGCGGAGGCGCCGGGGCTACTCTATACGCCGAATCGGCCGGGGGCGGAGGTGAATTACGCCAATATTACGTTTGGGCAGGGTATGAATGCGACGATGGTGCAGGCAGCCAGTGCGTTTTGTTCGGTGGTGAATGGCGGGCAGTATTTTCGACCGACGGTGGTAGCTGGAACGGTGGATGTGAATGGCGGTTTGAGGCCTTCGGCTGCTTCACCGCTGCGCAGGACTATTTCTGAGCAGTCATCAGCCACGATGCGTGGCATGCTGTCAACAGCGCGGGCAGTTCTCAATCAGCGTATGCCCGATAAAGATAAGCCGGGCTATGATGTCGGCGGCAAGACCGGCACCTCAGAGACGCTGATCAATGGTAGCTATACCATGGACGAAACGGTAGCGACGTATATTGGCTATGGTGGCGCAAATCGCCCCGAGTATGTCATAATGGTACGTGTCGCGGCGCCTGGCAAGCGCAAGAACTTACAGGGTAACATTCACGCTGCACCAATTTTTACTGATATCTCCAACTGGATGATTGATTATATGAAATTAGCACCGAAGGGATAGCCATGGCAACTGCTTTACAAACAATGACCAACGAATTAACGCACGTATTTTTGCTCAGTGTCGGGGCGTTCTTACTAGCGATGTTTTTGACGCCGATTTATACGTTTTTTGCCTATCGATACCGGTTTTGGAAGCACCAGCGCGAAAATGCGGTGACAGGGGAAAAGCTTCAGGTATTTAATCGGCTGCATGAGGGAAAAATACGGCGCAATATTCCAACGATGGCTGGTGTTATCAGTGTGATCGCGGCTGGGCTGGTGACATTATTGTTTAATTTGGATCGAGCGCAGACATGGCTGCCACTGGCGGCGTTTGCTGGCGGTGCGGCGGTGGGGCTGATCGATGACTATTTGAATATTTTTGGTAGCAACAAGAAAGATGCTGGCATGCGTGCACCGGTTAAGTTTGCGCTGATTACGCTGATTGGTTTGGTGCTTGGTTGGTTTTTCTATGTCAAGTTGGGCGTGATGAGCTTTCATGTGCCGTTTATGGGAGATGTGAGTATTGGCTGGTTGATCATTCCGTTGTTTGCGTTTGCGGCGGTGGCGACTGGTAACGCAGTGAATATTTCTGATGGTTTGGATGGTTTGGCCGGTGGGCTACTGGGGATTAGCTTTGGGGCGTTTGGGGTGATTGCCTTGCTGCAACAACAGGTGTTACTGGCGGGATTCTGCTTCACGGTGGTTGGTGTGTTACTGAGCTATCTCTGGTTTAACATCTATCCAGCACGGTTTTTCATGGGCGATGTTGGTAGTTTTGCTTACGGGGTAAGTTTGGGGGTGGTGGCAATGCTGACTAATTCATTGCTGCTGCTGCCGGTGATTGGGTTGTTGTTTGTGATCGAGGCGGGCTCGAGCTTGATCCAGATTGTGAGCAAAAAACTCTTTAAGCGCAAAATTTTCTTGTCAGCGCCAATCCATCATCACCTGGAGGCCAGCGGTTGGCCAGAAACTAAAGTGACGATGCGATTTTGGGTGATTGGCTGCGTGATGGCGTTTATCGGCGTGATGCTGGCGCTGGCGGGGGGTCATATTGCGTAACCGCACTGCCACCTCAACCGCCAAGGCGGTGCGTCGACATCGGCCGATGTATCAGATCGTGCTGTACATGGGGCTGTTATTGATGCTCGGGCTGGTGGTGATGTATGCGTTGGGACCGCAGCGGGCGAATGTGTTGAATCATACGCACGGCGCGAATTATAGCGACACCTTCTTTTTTAATAAGCAGCTGGCCAGTGTCATCACCGCTGTGGTGGCGTTTGGAGTGGCGGCGATATTGCCGTATCGGTGGTTGACCGAGGCGTGGGCCAAGCGGCTGTTTGTGGCGGGCTTGGCAGCGTGTTTCTTGTTGGTGGTTTGTGGGGCGTTGCTGCATCTGCCGTTTGCATCGGACACCAACGGTGCGTACCGCTGGTTTTATCTGGGTGGACTGGGTAGTTTTCAGCCGGCGGAGTTATTGAAATTTGGCTTACTATTGTTTGTGGCTGGATTTTTGGCCAAGCGGGTGCGTCAAGGCAAGATCAATGATATCAACGAGACGCTGATCCCGCTGGGTATTGTTATGGCGGTGTCGATGTTTGTGGTGGTGGTACTGCAGAAAGATTTGGGGACGGGTGTGTCGCTCGTAGCGCTGGTGCTGTCGGTGTTAGCGGTGTCGGGGATGGACGCTCGGCTACTGCGGCGCATTGTGTTCATTATCGCGGCGGCGGCGTTGGTGCTGACGTTCTCGTCGCCGCACCGCATCGAGCGCGTGATGACCTTTATCCAGGGTGATACGCATCAATCAGCCAGCCGGGATGAAAATAATTATCATATCCAGCAGGCGCGCATCGCCCTCGGCTCGGGTGGCCTACTGGGCCTCGGCATCGGTAAAAGCGTGCAGGCGACGGGCTACCTGCCGGAGGCGATTAACGACTCGATTTTTGCAGTGATGGGTGAGACCTTTGGTTTTGTTGGTTTGTTGGTTATCTTGGCACTGTTTTCGGCGCTGCTGCTGAGCCTGCTCAAGGTGACGTCGCGGCTGGCTGATATGCACCTAAGGCTAGTGGTGGCGGGCGTGTTTGGCTGGGTGGCGTCGCATGTGCTGATGAATATTGGCTCAATGACGGGGATTATTCCGATGACTGGTATCTCACTGCCGCTGCTCAGTTATGGCGGCACCAGCATGTTATTTATCGCAGCGGCGCTGGGTCTGGCATTTCAACTGTCAGCCTATACGGCGCACAAACCATTAATGGAAGGAGAGGGAAGTGGCAAAGATCTTGGCGGTCGGCGGCGGCTCGGGCGGACACGTTACGCCAGTCGTGGCAGTGTGTAAGGAGTTGCGCTCATCGGGTGATCACGAATTGCGGTTTTGGTGTGATCGGAAGTTTGGCGCTAGTGCTCGCGGTATTTTTGGTAAATTTGACGAGGCGATCCCGGTTGAGTTGATTATCGCTGGCAAAATCCGCCGCTACCACGGTAAAAGCATGACGTTTCATCTTCGTCCGTCAATTTTGCTACCGAATCTGCGTGATATCTTTTTGGTTGGTATTGGGTTTATTCAGAGCTTTTGTAAGTTGCTCAGGTGGCGGCCGGATGTGATTTTTATCAAGGGCGGCTACGTGTGCCTGCCGGTTGGCTATGCGGCGCGGCTGCTGAAGATTCCGCTGGTGCTGCATGATTCGGATGCGCATCCAGGGCTAACTAATCGGCTATTGGCGCCATTTGCTGCCAAGATCGGCACCGGGGCGCCGCTGGAGCATTATAATTATCCTGATGTCAAGGCGGAGTATGTCGGCATTCCGGTGGCTGAGGAATTTCGACCATACAGCGCGACCGAGCGGCGGCAACTAAAGGCCAAGTTTGGCTTCGATCCGGCGCGGCCACTGGTGGTGGTGACTGGCGGTGGACTGGGAGCAGCGCGCCTCAACGAGGTGGTGGTAGCCACGCGCGAGCAGCTGCTGGCTGAGGCGTCGGTGTTCTTGATCTCTGGTAAGCATCAGTTTGACGAGCTGAAAGAGCGTGTTGATAGTCGGGCGGGCTGGCGATTGGAAGCGTTTGTTAACCACGGCATGGCCGAAGTATTGGCAGCAGCGGATGTGGTGGTGGCGCGGGCTGGTGCGACGACGCTGCTGGAGCTGGCGGCACTGCATAAACCAGCGGTGATCGTGCCGAATGGTATGTTGACGGCTGGTCATCAGCTCAAGAATGCCAAGGTGTATCAGGACGCGCTGGCGGCAGTGATCGTTGAGGAGTCGACGCTGGAGCAGACGCCAGAGGTGCTGAGCAAGAAGGTCATTGGCCTCGTCAAGTCACCGCGGATCTTGGCCGGCCTCGGGCGAAACATCGGTACATTTGCGAAGCCCAACGCCGCCAAGGACATGGCAGCGATGCTCCTCACCGTCATTCGTCGACAGGGGAGACGTCGGTGAAATTACCCTTTTCTCGGGCAAAATCTACGCCGACCACACGCCGCGAAATTGCAGCTCGTCGTCAAGCGGCGCTGATTAACGAGGATAGTTCATTCGAGACAGCCTATCGTCGTAATCGCAATCTCAACACCCGCCACACTGCCTCGCCAGTCGAGACCTCAGAGCGCACGGTTCAGCATGCGAAATCTCGACGTCGCCGGACGCGGTGGATTATGTTACTCAGCAGTGCGCTGGTGCTTGTCGTCATTGGTCTACTCGCATGGCAATGTACCGTCACGGTCTCGGTACAAACGCCAGACGCGGCGAGCGCCAAAGAGGCCGATCGCTACCACCGCCTCATCGATGAATATCTCAGTGCACGTCCGGTCGAGCGATTCTTATTTGTACTGAATCACCAGTCGCTGGCTAGTTTTTTCCTCGAGAAAGCCCCGGAGGTCAAGACGGTTCGCCTCGAGGCCGACCAGCTCGCTAGGCCGCGCCTCAAGCTTACCTTTCGCCAGCCAGTCGTCCAGTGGACTTCTGGCGATAAGAGCTATTTTGTTGACGACGCAGGCGTGACATTCTCGACCACCTACGCGAGCTCGCCGTCAGTCATCGTCAAAGACCAGAGCGGTGTGCCGACTGCCGCCGGCCAGGAGGTTATCAATCGCCATTTCCTTAGCTTTCTCGGTCAAGCTGTTGCCGGCTTTCGTGAGCACCAGCTAGAGGTTACGGAAATTATCCTGCCGCAAAACACCGTCCGCCAGGCGCTTCTGTCAATCAAGGGCCGTCCATACAGTATTAAAATGACCACCGACAGGGAGGCGGCAGCACAGGTAGCGCAAGCGGTCAAGGCTATGGCGTTCTTCCAGAGTAGTGGCGCGGCTCCTGCGTATATCGATGTGCGCGTCAATCAGCGGGTGTTTTATAAGTAGCGGATAGGGGTGATCTATGTCTCACCGGGTTATACGGGGCCGCACCACTAACAGGGTAGAGACGGAGCCCATTACTCCGCTAGTTCGCTTTTTGTTCGTTTATCAGAGGATTAAGAAAAACATAGTTATAATATCAAAATAGCAAAAAATCAAATAAGGTGCTTGTGGAAAAAATAGAGCAGGGGAATAAAATAGGAAAAAGTCAAATGTTTGTAGGCTTAACCAGCGGGATGCTGTGTTTGTCGTGCATGGTCTCGTATAAGCGCATATGCCCATGCTGGGTGGTGCCTTGTGATGTGGAAAAGTCTACGAGTTACGCCTAGATTGTAACAACGTTTAGTTTGGTAAGGCCTAGCTTGATATTTATTTGAGAGACGGAGACGACGCTGGCGCTGGAGGCATCCCAAACTCCCCCGGCTGAAAGTCGAAAGTGGTTAGTGTGGCCTGTTCTGTTTATGGTAGCTTGAACGTATCCTGGTATTAGCACTCACCGTAGTATGGTGAAAGTATGGAGGAGATCCCCCACCGTAAGAGGTGTTAGGCGAAAAAGTTATAAAGGGTATATTAAGTGTATGTATAACGAAGTTTAGCGTATCAAAATAACCATAATACGTAAAAGCTACCTTGTGCGACATTAAATTATCTACGAAAAGACGCATGCTCTATCGTCTCTTCGCGATAATATTTTTTGTTTTGTATGTAATGTTAGCTTGGCTTTGGCTGCCCTTTACTGGACGCCCCGTGCTGTTACCGTGATTGACGGATAAATCTACCGAATGCGGTTTTGCGGAATTTATTGAAAACTTTGTTTTACTTACCTCGGCGTTTTATGTTTTATGGTGATTGAGCACTCTTGGTTGTTATAGTACCCATTGTTGTATCCGTCCAGGTTTGCTATATATGGACTGCGATACAACGATACGGCCTGTATGTGCGTAATCTTGGCAGCCTAAAGCCGCTTGAACCGCTAATGTGATAAGTTCGCTTTTTGTTCTATATATTTCCAAGTAACTTGAATTGTATCTAGTTTGAGAAGGGGGTTTATAGTTAAACATAGTTTAAATTATGGTTACTTCCCTATCGTTTCGTATGTGCTATAATTATAAAGGGAGATAAGATGGAGTTATCAAAGCTTTTCGGAAGAAAAATTGATAAAACAAGGGTCTATGCTCCAGACGGCGGGGCGGATCTTTTTGTTGATTCAGCGCTACGCGAATGGGACCTAGACGATACTCCTACTGAACCAGAGCTAAGTGAAGGAAGTCGTGATCTCCACGATAAACTATTTGCGGAAAGCATGCGCCTTGTCGAGGAAGGGGAAGATTATAAAGGGCATCAAGATCTCATCGAGCTTATTCGTGCTTCTATAAACAGAAATGCCCAGGACGATCGGGATACTGCAGGTAGCTGATGTTTTTCATGATGAGACGATCTAGAGGAATCTCTGGTGTGTAAGCCATAAATTATACTTATGTCGAACTCTTCTTCCGTCGTCGTCGGCGTTTCTTCGGTGTGGTGGTGTCGGTAGCTGCTGATTCAAATGCGCTGTTGCCGCGGATTTGCAAGATGACTTCGCCGCTGTCTGTGACGGGTTCGGGTTGTGGTGCGGGGTGTTGGGTGTTAGTGGCCGTGGCTCCCTGCACCGGTTGATTAGTGGCCGCCTGAACGGGCTGGGCTAGTGCGGCTGCGGCGACGGCTTGCGGGCGCGGTGGCATGATGACGGCGGCAATTTCTCGCTCAACGTCTTCCCGGCTCCGTGAGTACATACGCCGCGAATGTTCGATGATGTGCGGTGTGTTGTCGGCTTGGCTTGGTGGGAGCTCGAGGGTGCGCGCGGAGAAAGCCGGGGTCTTCTCTCCCCCGATGACCATATTGATGACGAAATTACGATTGTGCATCTGTAAGAGGTCGACGGCTTCAAAATTCGGCTCAAATTGTTTGGCGAGGATTGGTGCGTCGTCGGCAGACACGCGGAACGAGATCATGGTGCCAACATTGCCAAACACCGCGTCGCGCACGGTTTCGTTCATCTGTGAGATGTACTGGTTGGCGACGGTCAGATTGAGGCCGTATTTGCGGGCTTCAGACAGGATGGTGGCAAATGAATCGGTGGCAAAGTTCTGGAACTCGTCGACGTAAAGATAGAATGGGCGGCGGTCGCGGATGTCAGGGATGTCAGAGCGCGACATGGCAGCCAGCTGAATCTTGGTGACCAGGAATGAGCCGAGGATGGCGGCGTTGTCCTCGCCGATCAAACCCTTGGACAAATTGACGATGAGAATTCTGCCTTCGTCCATAATTTGGCGGATGTTGAAGGTGGATTTGGGCTGGCCGATGATGTTGCGGATGATGGGGTTGGCGGTAAAGGCGCCGACCTTGTTGAGGACTGGCGCGACCGCTTCGGCGACGAATTTGTCGTTCCAGCTGGCGAATTCGACGTTCCAGAACTGCAAGACCACGGTGTCACGGCAATAGCCTAGCGTTTCTTTGCGGAAGTTTTTATCAGTCAGCATGCGAGTGATGTCGAGCATGGTTGTTTCTGGGCGGTCGAGCAGCGCCAGGATGGTGTAGCGCAAAATGTACTCCAGCCGCGGGCCCCAACTCTCGCCAAACATACGCTTCAGAACGCCGATGACCTCTGATGAAATATTGGTTTTTTGGTTCGGGTTGGTGACTTCCAGCGGGTTGAAGCCGAGTGGATAGGCAGTGTCGGCCGGGTTGAAATAGACGACGTCGTTCAGCCGTGAGCCGGGGATGAATTTCATATTGTTGATGGCGAAGTCGCCGTGCGGGTCGATGATGGCGTAGCCTTGATTGTGAAAGATGTCGCTGAGCGCGAACAGCTCCAGTAAACCCGACTTACCTGCCCCCGTCTGGCCGATGATGTAGACGTGGCGCGAGCGGTCGTAGCGCAGCATGCCGAATTGATGGTTGATGCCGCGGAAATTGGTGACGCCAAAGGCGGAAATTTGGTCGTCATTGGCGTCGCTGCCGGTCAGAACAGGCAGCTTGGACGGCGGTTCGGCGGTTTTGGCGCTGGCCCAGACGATGTTTGGCGTCTCGACATTGGTGTGCGGCAAGTGAAAGACAGAAGCTAGCTCTTCGATGTTCAAGATGTAGCCATCGCCGTAAAACGCGCGCTTGCGGTACTTGTCGAGAAACTCCTTGCCGAACGCACCCTTGACGGCGCGAAAGCCGTTGAGGTTGGTTGAGTTGAATTGCTTAAAAGCACCGACCAGCGCCTGCATATGTAGCTTGGCGCTGGTTTGATCTTCACCGAGGTACGCCAGGCGGATCTTGACGTCGTAGCCTAATTTAGTGGCCTTCTTCTCTGCCTCAGAAACGCGCGTCTTGTCACGCTCAGATAGCTCGGGCGCTTTTTTGCCATCACTTCCCTGGCCCGGTGGTCTCCAGAGGGCCTCGAGTAGCGTACCGATCCATTGCAGGCCGCCACCGCCGAGCCCGGGGATGAGTTTATGCCCACTCTTGACGCTGGCGATCCAGCGATCAGCGGACTGTTGCCAGCTGTCGGCGATCGGCCTGATGAGTACCTGCACCCAGAGTTCCTCGCCGGTCAATTCTAGCTTGGCCAGCGTACCGGTAATTCCCGCCAGTGGATCGACTTCAAAGGTTTGAAAGGTGCGAATTGGCAAGAACTCTGGCGCCGTCAAGGTTAGCTCAGTGGTGTACACGGTGGAGTGCTCACGCTCGTGCTCGGTGTAATCTTCGCTGGCGACGTGGATTTGAACGGTTGGGTACTGGGCGTAAATTTGTCCCTCGACGAAGCTCTGTAGCGTCCGGGGTACCCAGACGTAAAAACGAATTTGACCGTTGACCGAGGCGATTTCAAAGCTGATATGCTCCTGTCGCCCGCCCGATAACCTAAGTTCGCGTTTGTCGCGCAAGATACCGTGCAGGCTGGCGAATAATTGCTCGGCGGCTAGTTCTTTCTTGTCGTTGGCTTTGGGGATTTCGAGTACTAATAACACACTCTCGGTCGGTTCGAATTCGTCGGCCCGCTGATAGTTGCGCCACGTCAAGAATGACAGCACGGCTGTGATGGGTATCCAGACGTACCACTGTGTTAAAAAACTAATCATCGAAGAGATAATTTCCATGCTATTTCATTATCTCACCCCTTATAGATAAATGCAAACCTAGGCTTCGCTGACCAGAATGTAGGTGGCCTTGGCGGAGCGTTGGAATTGCGGTTTGGCTTGCAAGTTGAGCAGAATGGTGGTTTCTTTGACTTGACGCTTGTCGAGGACGCGCTTCACGATTTCATCGCGGTGCAGCGGCTCGCCGGCCTCGCGTAGGACGCTGGCAATGATGTCAGCGACGGTACCGCGAGCGTAGCCCCATGATTCGAGGGCGTAGATGCCGCGGCCTATCAGGACGAAGCGTTTGTCTTTGATGAGCTCATTGTGAATGGCTTGGATGGTGACATCTTTGCGCTTGAAATCGCTGTCCTTGATGGCTTTAGCGATGTCCGAGAAGTGCATTGGCTGGCCGTTGCTGTCGAGAATGACGAAAATCTTGTCACGAATGGTTTTTGGGTTGACGAGCGGCCACTTGATCAGGCCCCACAGGCCGCGGAGGTGAGCTAGTTTCTTGCTGATCGAAGCGAGCGCGGCAATGTTGGATGGGTGTTCGTAATTGAGCGTTTTGTGTAGTTCCTCAGCGGTGACTGGCTCGCCGTGCTGTTTGATGGCTTTGACAATTTCTTCGACTTGCTTCTTGATATTCTTCTCGTCGTTTGGCGTGCCGATGATGGCTGAGTGGTAATAGTCATCGTTCTCGGTGATGATGTTGATCGACGGATTGAGCTCGGCGATAAAGGCGACGTGTGATCGTTCGCTATCGGTGACATCCCGGCCGAGGACGTGCTTGGCGAGATTATGCAGCGGTGCAGCTCGGCCCATTTCTGACAGGTGTGAGGTAACCATCTTTTCAGCGGCCGAGGCACTTGGTATGCCGCCGTCAGCCACCAACAGGCGCAGACGAACGAGGATAGCCTTCTCGAGCTGGCGGACACGCTCACGAGTGATTCCGAGCATGTCGCCGATCTGCTCCAGCGTCTCTTTGCTGCCGTATAAACCAAAGCGACGGCTAATAATCTCTTTCTCGCGCTCCTGCGGAATTTGCGCCAAAACATCCTCGGCCGCTTGCCGAAGCTGCTTGTCTGGTGCGCTCTGTTCTTGTGTGTCGCTCATGGCTTTATGTTAAATCCTCTCTGCCTCACCTCAGAAGTTATGTTGATATATGACGATATTGCTATTATACAATAAAATATTTTCGTGTCAAGCAAGTCGTATAGTACGCCATAATTATAGCATGTATTTAACAATTTTTGCAATGAAATGGTGTGATAGTTTTTAATTTTGTGAATTATGGGAATGTGGTCTATGCAGCACTAATAAAATATGGCTTGATTAGGTTATTTTATGAGTCAATTATTTCTTTGCACGGCTGCTCTTTCTCGGGGATTTGGATGGTTTGGCCGAGGCGCGGCCGCGGCGAGTGGGTTTTGCGGGTGCGGCCTTTAGGAGCTCCAAGGCCTGCTCGTGAGTGATGGTTTTTGGGTCGGTGTCTTTGGGGATTTTGGCGTTTTTCGTGCCGTCGGTGATGTACGGGCCAAAGCGACCGTTAAGGACTTTGACGCCGTCACCAAAATCAGCGATGTTTTTCTCGGCTTCGGCCTGGAGCTTGGCGGCGTAGAGTTCGCGGGCTTTTTCTGGGGTGATGGTGTGCGGGTCTTCAGGCTTGATGGAGACGAAGAGCTTGCCAACTTGGATGTATGGACCAAAGCGGCCGATGTTGGCCTTGATGTCTTGTCCGTCTTCGGTTTGACCGACGACGCGCGGTAGTTTGAACATTTCTAGTGCCTGCTCTAAGGTGACGGTCTCAATTTTCGCGCCCTTCGGTAGCGGTGCAAAGCGTGGCTTGTCCTCGTCGTCAGTGGCTCCCAGCTGCAACATTGGACCGAAGCGGCCAAAGCGCGCCAGGATTGGCTTGCCAGATTTTGGATCGATGCCGACTTCGCGGTTGGCGCCGACTTTACTGCGGTCGATGCCGCCTGATTGTTCAATCAATTTGTGAAATGGCATGTAAAATCCGTGGAGCATGGCGCTTTTAGCCAGATCAGCGGCGGCGATTTTATCAAATTCAGTTTCGACATTGGCGGTGAAATCATAGTCAACGATTTGCGTGAAATGGTCGGTCAAAAAGTCGGCGATCAGTTCCCCGCTTGGCGTTGGGATGAGCTTGCCGCGGGTGGAACCGGTTTTTTCCTGAACGACGTCGCGGCTGACCTCTTCGCCGTTGTAGCTGAGGACGATGACGTCGCGCGGCTGGCCTTCGCTGTCACCTTTTTCGACGTAGCCGCGGGTCTGTACGGTGTCGATGATAGTGGCGTAGGTGCTTGGCCGGCCAATACCGAGGTCTTCGAGCTTCTTAACCAGTGAGCCTTCGGTATAGCGGGCCGGTGGACGGGCGAAGGTTTGGCGGGCGGTGATGTCGTGGGTTTCAAGTGTGTCGCCAGAGTGGAGCTTCGGCAAGATTTCGTCTTTGCCGCCGCCGTACACGCGCAAGAAGCCGTCAAAGGTGATGACTTCGCCTTTGGCTTCGAAGTGTAGGTCTGTTGCGGTCGCATCTCGGACATCGTCAGCAAAATCGGCATCACCAGCGCCACGCTCCTTCTCTGGAGTACTCTTTTCGCTTGCATCTCCACTGGAGATACTACGCGAGCGTTCGGCTGAAACGTCCGCTCCTCGCGAACGTTTCACAGCCTCCAGCGCGGGAGGTGTCGCTGGCGCTGGCGCATCTGGCGCGAGTGGCGTCTCAGAAAAAATCTGGGCTGGCTTATGTGGGTCCCGGATTGTTTTATGAGATGCCCGAGCGCCGCCGATAGCAATTACCACCGTGGTCTTCTCCAATTTCGCTGCCGACATTTGGGATGCCAGGGTGCGGCGGCGGATGAGGTCGTAGAGTTTTTGGTCGTACTCGTTGGAGGTGACGATTTCGCGGGTGATGTCGGTCGGGCGGATGGCCTCGTGGGCTTCTTGGGCGGAGGCGGATTTGGTTTTGAATTTGCGGACGGTGGAATAATCTGGGCCGTACAGCCGCTTGATAAAGTCGGTGGCGCTGGCGATAGCCTGCCCGCTCAAATTGACCGAGTCGGTACGCATGTAGGTGATTTTACCGTCTTGGTAGAGCCGCTGGGCCGAGGCCATGGTGGCTTTGGAGCTGAAGCCAAGCTTGGCGTTGGCCTCCTGCTGCAGAGTCGAGGTCGTGAACGGCGCGGCTGGGTTGCGAGTGCCGGGCGTCTTGGAGATGTCGCTGACGGTGAATGTGGCTGGCTTGAGACTGTTCAAGAATTCGTGGGCGGCTGCTTCGGAATCAAATTTCTGGTTGAGCTCGGCTTTGAATTCTTGGTTATCATGGATGAATATGGCGGTCACCTTGAACTGTGAGCTGCCCTCGAACTTCATAATTTCTCGTTCGCGTTCGACTAACAGACGTACTGCCGGGCTCTGGACGCGGCCGGCTGACTTGCCGCCCGGTACTTTTTGCCAGACCACGGGGCTGAGCTCAAAACCAACCAGCCGGTCGAGGATTTGCCGGGCTTGCTGTGCCTGCACCAGGTTCATGTCGACGGTGCGCGGGTTCTGGATGGCGGTGGTGATAGCGTCCTTGGTGATCTCGTGAAAGACGATGCGCCTGGTCGTCTCAATCGGCAAATCCAGCACTTTACAGAGATGCCAAGCGATGGCCTCCCCTTCGCGGTCTTCATCGGTGGCCAGCCAGACATTGTCTTTGCCGACGGCCTTGACGTTTTTCTTTAGCTCGGTGATGACTTTCTTTTTCTCGGGATCGACTTCGTAGACAGCAAAAAAATCATTCGCCACATCAATTGGTGGCGTGCCGTCCTTGGTTTTTTTGACGATTGAGCGGATATGTCCCACGCTTGATAAGACATGAAAATCCTTGCCCAAGTACTTTTCAATGGTTTTCGCTTTAGCTGGCGACTCGACGATGACGAGATTTTTCATAACTTTATATTATATCAAATCACCTCGCAACCACAACCGCCGAGGGTGTTTGGGCGCGAGAGCCTCTTATTGCTGTCGGCGTATTTCTTCCTTGACTTGCTTACTGAGTTTGGCGGCACGTATCATATATTGAGCGGCTGCTAGGCTGGCAAATGGTAAGTATACTTTAGATACTCCGTCACCGAGGCTACGGAGTATCTTTGCTGTTTTCTCGTGGCCAAACGACCTTGCTGAACCGCTGAGTATGTATAGTGATGTTGCGGTCGATACGAGGGCGCTACTGATACGGCCGGCCTGTGTTGGTCGGAGCGGTTTGGCCTGGTCGGGGAGTTGGCGGTGCTTTTGTTCCGCTATGAGCGTGGCTATTGCTTTGGTCGCCTCGAGGCTGGTCATAGATGCAACGACAGTCTTTGAGGCGAGGCCGTCTTCTACTATCTTTAGGAGTGCAGTGGCGGCGACCACTTTATCTCTGATGGGGTCAAGCTTGATGCCAAGTTTTGATTGCTGATGGAGGCGTCTCGCTAGTGCTCCATCAGCCTTGTCTGACAGTTCGCCAACGACCAAGGCGGCGATACCCTTAACGGTGTCAGCGTTTTGGATGCCGTATATGCTGCATAGTCCACCTACTATGGTAACGAGATTGGGTAGCGTGAGTATGTCGTCTGATACCTCTGGGTCGATAGGGGTGTCTGGATTATGGCACGTTTCAATGGTTGTATTGGGCCTTGATAATTCTCTATTCATTGAGACTAGCATAGCATCGTGGCAGAAGCGCCACAAGCATAGACGCATTGTTGACACTAGTACTAGTTAAGGGTCCAATTATTCGCCCCAAGCGGTTTGACTACGCCGTTGATCTCTAGCATGGTTAGCGCCGTGGCGAAGTCGGCTGGGGTGAGGCCGGATTGTTGTTGTAGTTGGTCGCCGTCTCTCAGGCCGGCCCGGAGCAAGCCAATGATAGTGTTTTCGGCTGGGGTTTCACCGAGGGGGACGATGGTTTGGTCGGTGACGGGTTGAGTGGCTGACGGGGCGATAGCGTCGAGGATGTCCGTAGCGGTGGTGGCGACGAGGGCGCCTTGTTTGAGTAGCGCGTTGCAGCCGGCAGACAGCGGACTGGTGATATTGCCTGGCACGGCAAAGACATCGCGGCCTTGGGACAAGGCGTGGGCGGCGGTGTTCAGCGTGCCGCTGCGTTCGGCGGCCTCGGTGATGATGACGGCGTCAGCCAAGCCGGAGACCAAGCGGTTGCGCTCTAGAAAGCTCCAGCGATTGACGATTTTACCGTCGCCTTTTTTCCACTCGGATAGAATAGCGCCGCCGTTTTCGATGATGTTCATAGCTAATTTGTAATTGGTTTGCGGCGAGATGTCAGGTAGTTCATTGGGAATGACACCGATGACTGTGCCGCCAGCCTCGAGGGCGGCTTTCTGGGCAATGCCGTCGATGCCGAGCGCCAAGCCACTGACGATGATACAGCCGGCTGTTGCCAGGTCGCCCGCCAGCTGCTCAGTCACCTCCCGGCCGTACGCCGAGGGTTTGCGTGAGCCAACGATTGCCACGACCGGTGCGCCGCTATCTGGCAAATTTCCCATGAAACACAAGCTTTTCGGTGGATTAGCAATACTTGCCAACCTCTGGGTAAAATTATGCTCATCTGGATGGATTCTATTGATTTCCATGACTTTTGTGATAAAAAGTATTGACATGTTGTCAAATGCTTGCTATAATCAGGAGCGATTGGTTAGTTAAAGCGCTAATCAAAAGCACCTTATACCCCCTATTCTAACTAATATGTTAGGTTGCGCGCAATGGCATTAAGTATTCTTACCCTCCACTTTTTGCGATTCAACGTTACGCGCATACTAACCCCTTTAACTGCCCTTTTTTGAAGGCGACCTCTGTTAAGGTGAGCACTGGATGGTGTTGATATTATAATCAGGCGCGGACTTTTGGAGTTTTAGTCACGACGCTTCACTGAGACGGTAGCTCGGGTGGGTTGAAGGGTAACAAAGCGCCAGGTGATGCCCACCCTTACCTGGCGCTTTTTTAGTTGGGTTTTTGATGTGATCTTGCACCGTGTAAGTGAAGATTGGGCGTGAATTAGTGTGAGGTGACCTGCCGGAAAGCGAGACGTTAGATGAATATGCGTGAGCATAATATTGACTTTTTGTCTCTAAAATAGTATAGTGAAGGCATATGACGCAGATAATTGAGCACGATACCTTAGTCAAGTTAAGCCAAGAGCGCCCGTTGGTGTTTCGAGCCCAAGCGGCCGCCGTCTTGGTACGTGTGCCGCGGCGATTTCGACGAGACGCGCGGGTGCTGAATCGTAGCAAGCGCACAATGCACGACATGTTGACGGCATGGCGGGACGAATGGTTGCCGAGGCTAGAGACAATTGCTTCGGCACATAACGCGACAATGTTGCAACAAGCCTTACGGGAGGATTTGCTGGCTGAGACGTCGTCGCAGCAACGGCTGATCGCCATGATGATACCGGTGCGGCTCGAGGAGGAGCGACTGGCCTTTGCGGGGTCACAGTTTACGTCAAAGCGAGAGAAAAAGCCGTATCAGCGAACGCTAGCGTTTGCCCGGCAGCCAATTGAGGTCTGTCGGCAGCAGGTTGAAGATTTTATGCGGTACGAACTGTACCGGGCGGTGCTCTCTGAGGTCGGTGTGACTGTGGTGGACAAGCAGGCCTGGGGGCTGGTACGATGCTGGCAGCGGCTGCGGGCCGGTCGTCAGGTCAAGAAACTACGGCGCGAGGTAACGCGGCGGTTGGCGGCAATTGAGCGAGAAATGGCGGCGATTGAACAGGAGCGCGGTGGCTTGGCGGCGCGGCTGTTCGGGCTGAATATTGATTATGTGACGGTGTTGGCAGCGCGACAGGAGTACGAAAAGGCGCTGGGCCGGCTGAGTAAAAAAGCGGCCGAGAGCCCGGCCAAGCGGCTGGCACTATACGAGAAAAAGACCGAAGCGATTCGCGAGGAATACCTCGATACGGTGCCGGGCGTGGCGAATTTGTCAGAAGCGCAGCGGGCGGTCAAGGAAATTGATTCGGTGCTGCTCGCGATTTTTGACCTAGACGCGACCGCGCGCAACGAACTGATGAGCGCGTTTAAGCGCTACCGGGCGCTGACGCGTGAGCGCGACATGCTACGGGCAAAGCTTGAGGTGTAGTTTGTAAGAGAGTATCGGGTCCCGTATGTTTGCTATTTTTGGGTGGCTGCTGCCCGGCGGTCGGCTAGGCTTGGCTCGTCGTTTTGGTCTTGGTTGGGTCGGGCTGCGTATCACCAGCTGCCATGCAGGCCTGGCACACTCCTTCGAGTTCAAAGTGGTGGCGCTCGACACGGAAGTGATGGCGCCGGCCGATCAAGGTGATGAGCCGCTCTAGCTCTGGTGTCTCCAGCGGTTCGGCGTTATGACAGCGCGTACAGTAGAGGTGGTGGTGATGCTTGATAAATGGCTCGGCGAGCTCATAACGGACTTTCCAACCGATGTGGATGGTGTTAATGACGTGGAGCTCGTGAAAGGTTTCGAGAATGCGATAGATGCTGGTGCGGTTAGTGTTCGGGCAACGCTTGGCGATTTCGGCGATGGTCAGTGGTACGTCGATAGATTCGAGTGCCGTAAAGACTTCGCAGCGTGATTTGGTCAGGCGAAGGTCGGCTTGGCGAAAGATGTCGCGTAAGGTATCCATGTCGCAATTGTAGCACTTATTGCGACAAAATTGCAATAAGCTACACAATACGCCATACTGATGAGTTATGGATAAATGTATTAAACGAGTGCTGAGCTTGCCGCAGCTCACACCTTCTGAGGAAGTTAATGCGGCATTTACCAAATTAGTTGAGACAGTGGTGGCGCACGGTGAGGAGCCGCTACTGTGCGACGAGGATATTCGCCGTCAGGTGCAGCAGCGCTGCGCGGTAGCCGAAGGAAAACTGGAGCAGTACTGGTCGAGGCGTATCACGAAGGCGGATAACCCGTGGGCAAAGCTGGAAGCGTTTCCGTATCATGAGAATTATAAAGAGTTGACGCGGCGTGAGATTGGACTACTGGGGCGAGCTGGGCTGTGGCTGTGTGACTCCTCGGAGGTTGCGATGATCGGTAGCGGGCCGTTGCCGCTGACGGGCTGGTGGTTGCATCAATTAACGGGAGCGCAGATTACCCATATTGATGCATCGAACGAGGCGATTGAGTTATCACGCGGCCTTGCCACGGCACTTAATTGGCCGGGTAAATTTGTGACTGGTCTGGGTCAGTCGGTAGCGTTGGATGAGGGGCGGTATGATGCGATATATGTGGCGGGGCTGGCTGGCGAAACGCTGGCGGAAAAGCAAGCAATTGTTGATCATGTACGACCAGCGCTCAAACCAGATGGGCGACTGATCGCGCGCGGGGCGTACGGGGCGCGCACCCTGCTCTATCCAGGATTTGATGCTCACGCTTTTGAGGGTGTGCGGCTGATGGAGGAATATCATCCGACCGATGAGGTGATTAATTCAGTCTTTGTGTATAAGCCCGTGCAGTAACGAAGTGTAGCACTAATTGATACATTGTCGCAATAATAACGAGTAGCTAAACACCGAGGAATTCGTATGGATTGGCTGGTTCGGTGGTTGGGGTGATGGTGGGGTTAGTGAGCACATAGACAGCTCGGCCGCCGGATAGCTCACGTTTAACCTGGCCGCGCACTTGTAGCCACTGGTTGTTGCGGTAACGCTCGGCGTCTGGGGATTTAACGAGGATATTGATCGGGGTGCTGTCGACGGCGCAGCAGCTGATAACGAAGCGCGAGAGCTCGAAATAGCGGTTGTCGTAAAAGCCACTCGGGTCGCGCGCCACGAAGCCAGTGACGTCGATGGTTACGCTGTCAAAAAAGCTGTCATTCGGGCAGTCATCAAACGCGTTACGCCAGCGGTTCATGGAAACGGGCTTGCCGTCAAGCGGCTCTGGTTTTTCGCAGCGGCCGGTCGTGCTGGTTGGCCCGGACGTGGCGCGGTTGGCGGCGCTGGACGAGGACAGTGGGCGCGGCGGCAGGACGATGGCCAGAGCGAGGATGCCGGCGGTGATGATTGAAAGTAGAGAGATTTTACGCCGCGGCTTTTCTGGGTGCTTCGTGGTTGTCGCGCCAGCGGAGGCTCGTCGCTTCCCTGCTGGGTTATGGCGTAGCTGCAAGATGATATCGAGGATTAGTAACATACCGCCAGTCATGGCCGCCACGACGGCGAGCAGATGGTAGCGCGGATGAATGTAAAAGCCGAGCTGGCCGCGGACGGCGATGAGGATGATGTAGCCACAGGCGAGTAGCCCACCGCCAGCGCGTAACAATGAGCCGAACTTAGCGTGCATATAGATTGACTCCGATCCCTATCGCGAGTGACAGACTGAAAATAATGAGCATAACCAGCAGGATAAATCGCGGGCGGAAGGTGCTTCTCATGAGGAGAATGAGCTTGATGTCGATCATCGGGCCAGTTAGCAGAAAGGCGAGAACGGAGCCATTGGTAAAGATACGGGCGTAGGCCAACGCAAAAAACGCATCGACGCTGGAGCAGATAGAGACGACAAAGCCGAGGCCGATCATGGCGATGACCGACAGGATGATGTCGCCGCCGACGGCGTTGATGATGGAGCGCGGGACGAAGACTTGGGTGGCGGCAGCGATCATGGCGCCGAGGACGAGCATGGTGGTGAGTTGCCAAAATTCGTTGCGAGAATCAGCGAGAATGTGGCGAAAGGTCGTTGGGTGACGGTCGGTGCAGGAGGCAGCAAATGACGGCTGGAGGACGTGTCTGGGGTGAATGAAGCTGACGATCAAAGCGGTCAGCTGGACGATCAGAAAGCCAAAGCCGATGCGCCACCAGACCATGCGTGGTTCAAAACTAAAGGCGGTCATGGTGGCGATGATGGTGATCGGATTGAGGATCGGCGCGGCGAGGAGAAAGCTGATGACGTCGGCGGGTTTGAGGCCGTGCGCTAGGAGGCTGCGGGCGACTGGCACATTGCCGCACTCGCAGACTGGCAGCGCAATGCCGACGAGCGAGAGGAGAATGCGGCGGATGAGCGTGTGTTTGGGTAGGATTTTCAGCAATCGGTCTGGCGGTAGGAAGCGGCGGATGAGAGCGGAAACAATGATGCCGATGATGAGAAACGGTGTGGCCTCAACGATGACGCTGCAGGTTAGTGTCAGGAAATCCTGTGCCAATGGCGCCAACGTCTCGGCCCATGTGTGCGGCGGATGAGCAATCAGCCAGAGGTCGATTTGTAAACCATACTGCATCACAACGATGCCAAACAGGCCGACGATAGTCCATCGGATTGCATCGCTGTGGTTTTTGAACCAGGCGCCAGCGTGCTGATATATTGTCTGTAGTGACGGCATAGTTTCTATTATACTACTCTCCGCCTAGCATGCTATACTAAAACTCAGTATGAAACATTGGCTACACTCGCATCACCCATTTCGGATTTTTTGGTTTTCGGCGCTGTTGACGCTGGCGTTGGGCGGGCTGATTTTCACCCAACTAGGCCTTAATGGTCTGTGGTTGTTCGTAATTTTAGTGGTGCTGGAGGTCACCTTTAGTTTCGATAATGCGGTGATTAACAGCAAGGTGTTGGCCGGCATGAGCCAGGTTTGGCAAAAGGTGTTCTTGACGGTCGGTATTTTCGTGGCGGTGTTTGTGGTGCGGTTCGTGCTGCCGATTATCATCGTGATGGTGGCGAGCGGTCACGGCTTTATGGAGGTGGTCGATTTGGCGCTGAACAAGCCGGTCGAGTACGGGCATATTTTGCACGAGGCGTCGCCGATGATCGACGCGTTTGGCGGAGCGTTTTTGATTATGATCGGCCTCAGTTATTTCATTGATTACAACAAGCGCGTGCACTGGATGCGGCATGTCGAGCCGTGGCTGGCCAAGGCTGGGCGGTTTGAGAATTTCAAGGTATGTCTGATGCTGAGCGTGGCGGCGGTGCTGTATTTCACGGTCGAGCCGCCGCATCGAGCGCTGGTGCTGATCTCGTCGGTATTGGGGATTATACTGCACATCGGGCTGGAGCTGTTCGGCTCATTCTTTCATGAGGATGATGCTAAATCGGTCAAGGTCAAGGTTGGCTGGGCGGCGTTCGCTAGCCTGCTCTATCTGGAGGTGCTGGATGCCAGTTTCAGCTTCGACGGCGTCATTGGCGCGTTTGCTATTACCAGCAGTGTGTTGCTGATCGTGGCGGGGCTCGGCGCCGGAGCGATTTGGGTGCGTTCGCTGACGGTGTATTTGCTGCGGACGGGCGTGCTTGGCAAGTATAAATATCTGGAAAACGGTGCGCACTGGGCGATTATGGCGCTGGGTATGATGATGATTGCTAAGCTGTTTCATCTGGAACTGCCGGAATGGGCGACGGGTGGTCTGGGGCTATTGTTTGTGAGTTTGGCGGTTGGTAGTAGTATACTGGAGGCGCGAGCGATTAATTTGCAAGAAGCAGCCGCAGCGAAATTACATAATGCTGAGCGGCGGCTGAAACATGGCGCGGCGAGGATTGTGCCGCGAAAGCGACGGTAATTGATATTTGTGGCTTTTTGTTTCGGGCGATATCGCTTGCTTATTGCGACATTGTTGCAATAAGCATTTTTAATTTCGCAGGCGTAATGATGTAGTGATATGTCGGGGGTTATAATTTGACGCTTATGGCTGAAATGTGATCGGATAAAAAGTCATGAATCATTGTTTGCACCGTTGGGATGGCCCAATTTTTCAAAATAGTTAATTCATCGCTATTAAAATTCATCATAACAAAACGGTCGGTTGAGGCTTGCCGCCGCAGTAGATTGTCTGTACCGATACGAATATGCCAAAAGTCAGAACCAATGTGAGCATGAAGCGATTTTAAGCCGTTGCTGCCAGCGTCGCGGCCGCCTTTACGGATACGGATTTTACCAAAATCAAGGTCAGTGTCGTCATGAATAACCAGTAAATCATCCAGCGTCAATTTATAAAAATCCATGAGCGCCCGCGCGGCAACGCCGACTTCGTTATAGTACGTCGTTGGTTTGACCAAGAGAACTTTTTCCTGCGGACTAGCGGTTAACGACTTTGCGTCAGCAGTTGAGGCTAGCTTGATATTATTTAGCTTAGCAATATCCGCAAAGAATTTGGGCTTATTGCTAAATTGTGCACCCTGCTCCGCCGCCAACTGGTCAACCACCAAAAAGCCAGCATTATGCCGCGTGTAAGTATACTTTTTGCCAGGATTGCCAAGGGCCAGAATGACTTTCATAGCCTTAGTATATCACCTTGGTCGTGATGACGTATAATAGATGTATGGCGAAACGCGATGATGATTTGGAATTTAGTGTTAATGCGGCGTTTGACGAAGCGCGGGCGGTTGTTGACAAGGTGCCGCTGTATTTGGTGAACGGCTCGCTGGGAGCCGGCAAGACCAGCGTGCTGGAATTCTTATTGCAACAAAGTGACTATAAGGGCGCGCGAGTGATTGAAAATGAATATGCCAATGAAAATGTCGACGGCTATCGGCTGGAGGGATTGGCGGAGATGGTAACGACGCTGGCGGGAGATTGCGTGTGTTGCTCGTCGAAGCACGCGCTGACACGGATGCTGCTGGACTTTTGCCGGAATTCTCCGGCGCCAGTGTTTATTGAGGCGACGGGCGTGGCGCGAACGATGAACTTGGTCGAGAAATTGATTAATGCACAAATCTTCAATAAGTATGAGGTGATGCAGAGTTTTTACGTGATCGATGCGCACGAGATTCTTAATGGTGTCGAGCCGGCGCACGAGGTTGAACTGCAGGCAGCAGACGTGATTTTAGTGACTAAGGAAGATTTGCTAAGTGAAAATGAGCGCGCCGAGTACGAGGAAAAATTGCACACTCTGCCCTACGCCAAGGTGTTCAGTGCGCCGCACGGTCGGTTTGAACTCAGTAAATTAACCACGCCGTCGGGACTACTGGCATTTTTTGATACGTACGACGGCGAGCTGGCGGTGCCGGATAATCCGACGTACGCCGTGCTGGACGTTTCAGGCATGAAAATTACGGCAGCGACTTTGGAAAAAATATGGCCGGAATTATTTGCGGCGTATGGCCTGCGGCGAATGAAGGGCTGCTTCATCAACGACAACGGCGCGCGCCAGCATGTGGAGGCAACCGAGCAGCAGATTCAGCTAACTAATGCCAGGCCTGAGGAGGCGGCAAAAATCGTATTCATCGGCGAGCGAGCGGATGAGATTACCCGTGAAGCTTTGGCGGCGCAACTGGTTATGTTTGGATAAAAGTTCGCTTTCGTCGTTTCCGACTCATCAGCATAGACACGCATCTATGGAGCGAACTGACAAGCAGAAGGTGGAGGAAAGTTAACTTTGCCCGCCAGTTCGTAACTAGTGTATATCTATCAATCACCTCCTTTTGAGTCATGTACAGGTAGGTCACGGTCCAATGGTCCCCCCTTGCTTTGCTTTCATGAGAGCCTTCGTTATGGAGATTGGATCGGAATTGGAACATACTTGGATGGTGTGCTTATTGAACTTGAACCTAACCACAGTCTGCCCCTCCCGGTCGTGCAATTGAGCAAGCATCTTCGCGTCAATAATGGCGCTAAGCAGGTTAGTGCCATCATTGAACTTTATACTAATTGAAATAACCTTATAGTTGGGCATAATACTCTTCCTCCCCACCCGAGCGGATGCTCGTGTGAAAAACACTGGTCGACACCCGAATGGGTCGACTCGAGATGGGGTGTTTTGGTGCTTCTTGTGACGCACCGCAACATCCCATCTCAAATCAAAACTTTCTCTGCTTGTCAAACTACACTTTCGGACAAGGGTTCACTCAACTCGTCAACAAAAGCTGATATATATATCAATACGAGAACAAAACGTCAAGGGTTTTTGTCAATAATACAATAAGATTATGAAATTTTGTCAATAATAACTAAGTGTTCAATATGCGGCGTGCGTGGGAAAAAGTTGTAGCCACGGTGCCAAGCGATGCGGTAGTGTTGTTGGAGTAAGGCGACGTCGCGGGCTTGGGTGACAGGATTGCAGCTGAGATAAATGATACGTGGCGGTAGTTTTTGCAACAATGTTGCAATAACATCGGGATGCAAGCCGGCGCGCGGCGGATCGACGATGACGATTTCCTTGCCTGTAATGTGGTCGAGGGCTTGTTCGCTGGGAGCGAGGACGGCGCGGGCGTCGGTACCAAGTTCGGTGATGTTGCGCTGCATTTCGCGGACAGCATCGGTGTTGATTTCCACCAGCGTGACGTTGCCGCCGCCAATGGTCAGGCCGATGGTGCCGACGCCAGCGTAGAGGTCGAGAGTTGATAATCTGACAGCTCGAATATCATCAGAAAATAATCCGGGACCCACGTGAAGTTGCCCAGATTTTTTCTGAGATATTGCTCGCTGTTGATTATCGGTGTAGCCATGTGTCTCCAACTGATCCAGCTGGCGCTCTTGGTGTGCCTTATTGTACGGCACCCACTCCTTCATATCGCGCAGTGCCTGCTCGTAAACCGGGATGTTGACTTGGAAAAAGCCTTCGCAGGCGTAGCGGAATGGCACGCCAAGGACGGTGTCGGTCAGGGTGGTGTTGCCGAAACGTGCCAGGCGTTCGGTGATGCGGCTGGCTGGTGAGCGCGGGTCGGAATAGATGACTTCCCCGCCCTGAGCCGGTAGTTTGGCGACTTCATCAGCGGTAATGATTTCGGGCAAGCGATCCTTGATATACAGCTGCCACACGCAACTCCCCGACTGATCGCAGCGGATGAGTAGGGTCTTGAGCTGGCGAGCCGAGACGTGTTTATGGCGCAGTAAATCGCGGATCGTACGCGCCAAGTTGTTGATTGCAGGGTGTGCCAAACTTGTGCCATCGACGACAATCTTGCCTTTGCTGCCGCGGCGAAAAAATGCTAAATCAAGCGTATCGCCAGATGATTCTTCACTGTCGCCATCCGCGTCTATTCCTCGGGTATCATCAGAAAATAATCCGGGACCCGAGACAGCCCCAGGTTCTTTCTGAGATACCGCTCGGGATACTACCGATTCGCTGTACCAGCTAAATTCAACTTTGTTGCGATAACCATATGCGACATTGTCGCAATAAATATCAATCGCCGCTGGTAGTGTGACATTATGCAGGGTAAACGCATCATTAATCAACTGTGCCTTATGCGTCTGCTCAACTTCGAGCGGCATAATCTGCCACGGGCTGGTCGATAGATAACTATCCGGATCACGCGGCTGGATGCGGTCGGGGCTTGGCGAGATTACTTCCTCGACGACTGCCTCGACGAAGTGCGATTTCTTTTTGGTAACGCGAACGGTGACGGTCTCGCCTGGTAGCCCGCCCCATACGAAACATTTACGCCCGTCAGCCAGCGTCCCCAGTGCTTGCCCGCCGCCGACGATTTTCTCCAGTGTCAGCGTCTCGAAACTCTGTCGTTTCATCAAGAGTTATTATAACAAATTAGAAATTACACTCTGGCACGCCGCCAAACCAGCCGTTTTGCATATTGCGGCCAGTGCGGCAGGTGGTGCCATCTGAGAGCGGCACCTTTATGGCGTAGCGGGTCGGCACGACGCTGGAAGCGTGGGTCGTGTCAGTGGCTGCGAGATACCAATAGTCGCGGCCTTCGTGGTCTTTCGGCAGCTGCTTGATGTAGCGTGGAATGAGGAGTGCGCCGAGCTCGCCGCCATTACAAATTTTCATATTAGCGGTGTTATAAATGGTGCAGGCACTCGTCGGCCATGGATATTCGCCGTTATCCGAACGATATTTCTCGATCGCCTCCTTGAGCATTGAAATATTTGACTTGGTTTCGTTGTCGCGAGCGGTGTTGTAGGCATTGCGCCAGACGAGGCCGCCTAAGGTAGCGAGGATCGCGATGACCACGATGATAATGATAATTTCGACGATAGTAAAGCCATACTGCTTATGCATATGACGATTGTAGCGCGTTTTGAGCCCAATCGCAAGGCTGGTAATTAGGTGATTATTATGCTACACTAATCCTTGGTATTGGGCCGTCGCCAAGTGGTAAGGCACCAGGTTTTGGTCCTGGCATTCGGGGGTTCGAATCCCTCCGGCCCAGCCAAGTTTTATATAGTAACCGTCTAGTCCGGAGTGGCTGGGCGGTTTGTTTGTAACATTAGCATTGTTACTAATATGCTCTAAGCCCTACAGACCTAAGTTACTTTAGTCGCCTCAATTTAGCTTTCTAATAATAAGATAAGCCTCAAGAATACAGGATTAGGATTACTCATTTATTTAATTCTTTCTCAATCAAGTATTGAACCCACGCGTCTGTGTATAAATAATCATTATGTGGTTTATCGTATACGCAATACTCTGATTTACAGCTGGATCTATTTTTTGTATCATTCGTAGGCCTTACCTTATACTTGTGCCACATATCAGTATGCCAACTCATTGTCTTAATGTAGCCTTCTTCTTTCAGTTTTTCTAAGACCATACTTGGCTTTAGAAAATTAATATTAGCTACGGGTACTTGTTTTTCTTTTATGGCAATGATTGCTTCATCGTATTTTTCCATTTCTTGTGGATTATCTGAGTCATATTTAACGAATTCTATAGCCAGATCTGAGGATGAGCGATGATTGCCAATTTTAGGAATTAAGTACGCCTTGAATGAATACTGTTGTGAATTTTCTACTTCTGCTTCAAGAAGTCCGCGATAATCTTTGACGAAGTTTATCACAGACGTCTCGTCCTTACTCACAGGAAGGGTTCGCTTTAATGACCGTGAAAGCTGTATTGGCACGAAGAGTGTGTCAATTAGGGCATATTGTTCGCCAAATTTCTCTATTAACCAATCTTCAAAATTCAAAACCAGTGCCTGGCTTTCGCCTATTAGTTCTTTATCGAGAGCTGGTAAATTACGATGTTCAATTTTGTTACGTAGCTTGATAAAAAGTTCAATATTCTTTCGAATTGGATCGCCGGTATCAAAAATCTCTTTCACGGATCTTGATAATTCCCATGCCATTTTGTCACCGTCAATCCTCTTGTATCTACCATTCTTTTCTTTGTAAAAATAATTTACTTTTTTGTACTCTAAATAGGCATGCGTTATTGCAGTCCAAGCGATAATCATTAGAACTGTAAAATTGCCAGTCCTGAATGAGCTCCTGGGATCATTGTATGTCGATATTGCCTGTGTGGCAGAGTCAATAGACTTATCTAATAATTCTTTAACGTTCCGTGGAAGTCTCCTGTTCATATTTTTATTATATCAAGTCTAGACCCTACTCTTTCTTGCAAAATACTTATACCAATCAGAGACGAGAATTGGTATGACAAACGAGGCGAGGCCGATGAGTGCGCCGTGCCAGAAGTTGATCGGTGTGATGTGGAGGATCGTGCCAAGTGGGCCGAAGAAGACGAGTAGCTGTAACATGATCGACAAGCTGATACCGGCGTAAAAACTGGCGTTCATGACCTTGAGGCGAGTGAAGATTGACTCGCTGTCGGAGCGGGCGTTGAAGGCGTTGGCCCACTGGCTGACCACTAGTGAGATAAAGGCCAGCGTCTGCGCGTAGTCGTGGCCGTAATGCTTCTCGAAAAAGATGTAGACCGCCAGCGCGATGACTGACATGGTGGCAGCGACGATGACCATCCGCCAGATCATTTGGCGGCTGAGAATCGGTGTGTCGGGGCGTTCTGGCGGGCGGTTCATGGCCTGCTTTTCGCCTGGCTCCAGGCCAAGCGGAATGACCATCGAGGTGTCGGTCACCAGATTAACCCACAGAATTTGTACTGGCTCCAGCGGCGTCTTGATGCCGATGAGCAGCGCGCCGAGCATGGTAATTAGCTCGCCGGTATTAGTCGATAGTAGATAAAACAGCATCCGGCGAATGTTGGCGATGATGGTGCGACCCTCACGCATGGCGTCGATGATGGTCTTGAAATTATCGTTGAGCAGGATGATATCGCCAGCGTCTTTGGCGATGTGCGAGCCCGACCCCATGGCCACGCCGACATGGGCGTTGGTCAGCGCCGGCACGTCATTGACGCCGTCGCCGGTCATGGCGGTGATGTGGTGCTTTTTGAGAATGGTCAGTAGGCGGTATTTTTGCTCGGGGATGACGCGGGAGAAGACCTTGGTTTTGGTGACGATGGCGTCCAGCTGATCATCAGACAACTTGGCCATGTCACGGCAGTCGAATACCTCGTTGCGGTTCTCGACCATGCCAAGTTCCCGGCCAATCTGATAGGCCGTCTCGAAATGATCGCCGGTGATCATCCGCACCGACACGCCCGCCTTCAGGGCGGCCCGGATGGCTCGCGGCGCCTCTGGCCGGAGTACGTCGGCCACGGCCACGAAGCCAGCAAGTGTCAGGCGCTGCTTGCCGAGCTGATCAAAGCCATCAATTATCTCGTCTAGCTCGCCCGTCGCCAGTCCAATCACCCGGTAGCCGCGGGCGGTCATCTCATCAAGCATTTGCCCGGCGCGCTTTTTAGTGCGGGCTGACACGCGACAGGCTGCCAGCATGGCTTCGGGCGCACCCTTAACGTACAAGCGAAACTGCCGGCCGTGATGCCAGATGGTGGCGGACATGGCATGGGCTTGACTGAATGGCAGGTCACGAACTGGTACGTGGCGCGGGCTGGCGCTCTGCTTGCGGGCGTACTCATTGAGGGCGATATCCAGCGGATCGTGGCTCTTGGCGTGAGCGCGGTTGACCACCAGCCCGATGATGCGGTCGATGTCCTCTGTCGCCTCGTCCGGCGTCCACGTTTGCTGAACGGTCAGTTTGTTCTTGGTCAGCGTGCCCGTCTTGTCGGTGGCGATGGTGGTGATGACGCCGATGGTCTCGATGGCGCGCATTTGATGCACCAGCGCCTTTTTGGCGGCCATCCGCCGCATCCCCAAGACCAGCACCACGGAAATGGCAATCGGCAAGCTCTCCGGCACGGCACTTACCGCTAGGGCCATGACAAAACGCAGACTCTCTAGTACATCCATGCCGCGCAGCAAACTCAGCCCAAAGGCGACGAGGGCGATAGCCGAGACAGCGGCGATGACTTTGGTGATCAGGGTGTCGATTTTTCGCTGGACTGGGCTTTGGGTCGATTCGCGCTTGGAAAGCATGGCGAGATTACCAAACTCTGTCTGATTGCCGGTGGCAACGACCACGCCGGTGCTGGTGCCGCTGACGACGAATGAGCCCTGAAACAGCATGTTGGTTTGCTCGTACATTTCTTTGGTGCCGGTGAGGGCGTCGGTTTGTTTGGAGATTGGCAGTGATTCGCCGGTCAGTTGCGCCTCGTCCACCCGCAAGTTGGCGCTACGAATGAGGCGGATGTCGGCGGGAACTTTCTCGCCCTCAGCCAGCGAGACGACGTCGCCCGGAACTAGCTGGCTGGCGTCGATGCGCGTGGTGCGATTGACGCGGTGGACGTCGACTTTTTGGGCGTCGTGACGGGACAGGCTGCGTAGCACACGGTCAGTTGAGAAGCGCTGAATGTAGAAAATAACGGCCGAGATGGCGGCGATGACAAAGATGATGATGGCGTCAATGGCCTCGCCGTGCCAGAGGCTGATGATGGCGGCGATGAGCAGGACGAGCATAAAAATGTCGAGGAATGGCTCGAGAATGATGCGCCAGAGCGGTTCGGATTGGATTTTGATGATGTTGAGGCCATAGCGTTTTTGGCGGCGCTGGACTTCGGCCGCGCTCAGGCCGCCATCCGAGGAACTAAGTCGCCGCAGCGCCTCGTCGCTTGATGATTGATAAAAATGCATATGGTTATTATAGCGTGAAGTGCTGTTTGGGGGAAATGGTAGCAAGCGGCTTGGGGTATAGCTTGAAATGGTGGGTAATCATCGTACCTAGTTATAGCTGAGGTCGCTATTCTGCAACAGTTAACTACAGGCAAAAAGGTGCGCCTCCGGCTTTTGCCTCGCGCACCTCTTGCTTGAGATGGGGGTTTTATGATTCTATCATCGTCGGTCGACCCGGTCGCTCCACGTACCGTAAGTGACGTGGGCTGCACCAGGCCTGACGCTATGCCCGTAGCTTCTTATCCTTCAGCTTCAACACCACATCTGCCTGCTTAGCCAGCTGTTTACTGTGAGTGACGACGATGACGCATTTGTCATTTTCGTGGGCGGCCTGGCGTAGGATGTCGATGATGTCGGCGGCGGTGGTTTCGTCCAGGTTGCCAGTTGGCTCGTCTGCCAAGATGATCGGTGCGGATGATACCAACGCTCGTCCGATCGCCACACGCTGTTGCTGACCGCCAGACAGTTTCATGACGTTGCGGTGAATGTGATCGTCGTCCAGACCCATGGCATGCAACGTTTCGTTGGTAGCCTTGGAATTAACCAATTTCAAGTTTTCTAGCGGCGTCAAGTAGTCGATCAGGTTATAGTTCTGAAATACCAGCGAGATATTGTGCTTGCGATGATGCGAGTAGCCCTGCTCTGCGATGTCTTCGTCGTCGAACAAAATCTGCCCGCCAGTCGGCGTGTCTAGCCCCGCTAGTAGCCCCAGTAGCGTCGATTTACCAGCGCCAGAACTACCGACGATGGCGTAGAATTTGCCTTTTTCAAATTGATAATTGATCCCATTCAGCACATTACTGGTGCCGTCGGCGTATGAGTAAATGATATCGCGTAAAGTAAGTATTGACATAATAACTCCTAACTTAATTTTGCTAAAATTTGCTTTGGTGATTGGCGCATGATTGGCGCGGTGGCAGCGATGGCTGATAGCAGAACGACCATGTAGCCGAAGGCGAAAGCCTCTAGGTAGGTCGCTACTGGCGCGGCTTGCACCGCAGCCTTTTCTATGCGCTGGCTTTGGTCGGTTTGCGCTGTGAGGGCGGTAGAAATCTGCGACGAGGCGACCGAACCGATGGCGAGCGCAAACACCGAACTGACTGCGGCAATGATGGCGAGTTCCGCCAAGAACTGCCCGATGATCTGCCGCTTCGACGTGCCGATAGACAGCAAGATGCCAATTTCATGCAAGCGACCGCGTACCCAGAACACCAGCACCAGCGACAGCACCGCCAACCCTGCCCCGGCCGCACCGATAGTGGCAATTGTCAAAATGTTTTGAATGCCAGCGATGTTTTGGAGAATGCCGGCGAATACCGCCCCGTTGTCGGTCAGGCTGAATTTCTGCCAATCGACGTTTGGTAGGCTTTTGGCGCGGTCCGTTAGTGACTTCAGTTGATGCGGATGTTCGGCGAAATACGTCGCTCGCGTTAGCTGCTGGCTACCCGTCAGCTGCTGCGCTGCGGCCAAATTAGTAATGAGATGATTCTCCGCCATGTCGGACTGTAAGACCGCTGGCTTTTCGCCTTTGCCGCTGAAAATTCCTGCGACAGTCACCGTCACCCGCCGGCCGTCTTTGGTGATGTCCAGCTTGTCGCCTGGCTTGATATTATTTTTTTCGGCGAACGTTTTGTGAATCAGCACCGCGTTTTGATCGTGCTCGGTCAAGTGCTTACCCTGCTCTAGTTGATAGAATCGACCGGTGAACTCGCCGAGCAGATCGCTCTGTGTTGCGCCCGTGACCTTCGCCTCGCCAGCCACGTTAGCGTCCAGCTGCACGCCGCTGCCTGCCGTGTCAATCAATTGTTTACCCGGCAGTCCTGCAGCGGTTTCTGCCTGGAAATTGTGCGCTTTGACCTTGTCCAGGCGCTGCACCCGCTGCGCTATATCCATCGGCACCTCGCCCGACGGCTGCTTGCTAGCGATACTAAAACCAGCGCGGATATTACGCTCGACCGATCGCTTCAGCTGCGCCATCGTCTGCTGTACCGTCAGCGTGCCGATCAGCAGCGTGAAAATCAGCGTCATGATCAGGGCGATGGTCAGGCTGCGACGCCGTTTGCGCGCCACAGCCGTCCAGGCTCGTTTGATAATCGTCATCGTTCGCCCCTAATCCACTTCGGTTAGTAATTCTTTTGGCGTTGATTGGGTAATCGGCCGCGAAGCCAGTAGCACCGCAATGATAATCACCGCCAGTCCAGCGCCCCACACCGCCAGCAGATCCGTCGGTTGCACGCCAACCGTCACCTTGTCGAGCGTGCGTGATGACGTCACCGAATCAGCATCAGCACCGAGCGACGCACCGTTCAAGGAGCTGCCAGCTTGACGCGTGGCATTCTGCGCCGCCTGCGATACCACGTGATCGCCCATTTGTTGAGCAATCAGCCCTGCAGTAAAGTACGACGCACCAAAGCTCAACACCGCGATCATCACTAGCTCAGCAATATATTGCAGCACAATCTTTGACTGCGGCACGCCCGTCGCCAAGAGTACGCCCGCTTCGCGCTTGCGCTCGTTCATCCACAAATACAGCACCATGCCAATCACTGCGACACTGACCAGCGCCGTCGCCCACAACATGCCGTCGATCAGGCCGTACACGCCGTTCACCGCACCAGTCACGCCAGCCAGTTCCTGACTATTCTTATTCAATTGATACTTTTGCCAATTGACCGGCAATTTATTTGCCCGCGCCATCACCTCATCCAACTGTTTGGTGCCCTTGGTAAAGAACGTAGCGTCCTGGTAAATCTCATTTTGCTCGGTATAGGCATTCAACTGGCGGGTCGTCGCGAGGTCGGTCAAGAACAAATTCTCGAACAGCTCCACCTGATACGTCGCCTGCTTTGGGTTCTTGCCGTTAAATATACCGACGATTTCCACTTCAACCTCGTCCTTGGATGGATGCTCGTTGTCGGTGTCATACTGGTTAGCCTTTAACTTAATTTTACTGCCAAGTTTCAGGTTGTTGGCCTTGGCGAAGTCTTCGTGCACCAAAATCTTGCGAGAATCGTTCTCGGTGATGTGCCGGCCAGCGATGAGCTTGAGCGACTCGGCCCGGAACTTCTTCTCGGACTCAGATTTATTGACGCCGATGATGGTGGCGGCGTTGCCAAATTGTTTGTCTTTTTGGGCATCATAGCCGCTGCCGCCGCTTGGTAGTGGCACCAGTTTGGTATTGATAAAATCGACCGTGGCGTTCTGGCGCTTGACATAGTCCGTCACACCCTCCAGGTTCTTCACCGCGTCGATGTCTTTGTTTGATACCGTTCCTGAGCCGCGGGCTGTTCCCGGATTGGTGCGCGGATTATTGCCCAGCGTGAAGCCGGCCTTGAGCGTTTTGTCCAGCGACTGCGCTGCCGCATCGGTCGAATGCTTGATGGCAAATCCACTCAGCATAATCGTCGACATACACAGCAAAATCGCCAGCAAAATCAGCGTTTTGAGTTTTTTCCTGGTGATATACAACCAGGCACGTTGTACAAATGACATAGATCTCCTTTCTTGGTTCTATGTCAGTTTAGCAGGGGTGTGTGAAGGGAATGTGAAATTGCCGATGTAATCACAACGGATTATTTTTCACTAATCAATAGATGAGGACAAAAATATTAATTTAACACCTTAGAGTTACTTAGTCTGTCATTATACTTCAGGACAAAATGTCTTAATGGATGATGACATTTTTAAGTTGTGATTGCTTATTTCTTCTCAAGCTCAGCTTTTGCGGCAATATGCATAGAGATGGTGCTACTTTTGAACCTCGATGACGTGAACGCCGAGACGTTCCTTGTGCGGCGGGTAGATCTTGTGAAGGAGGCGAAGCGCTTCCTCTTTGCTTTTCGCCTGCGGCACGATCTGCTGCCATGACTCAGCCGCCAGCATGTCGGCGAATTTACTGTAGATTCGAATTGACTTGATTCGCACCACACCGGACGCATGTCCGTTTTCCAGCTGCAACGGCTGACCCTCCTTAAGGCGCTTGATGCTGTTGTAGCCGATGCGGACTTCTAAAGTCTTGCGGCCTGACATGATTGCGTCGTAGTACGGCCGCTTGATGCGCATCTTACGCATAGACACTCCTTCCTTGTTGAGACTAAATCCCCACTGCTGAACAGTGACGTCTGGCGCATAGCCTTCGGGAAACAAGCCTTCAATTGTCCAGCTATGGCGCTGGAGACAGGCGACCTGCCACGGCTCGGGGACGATATGGACATACAGCTTACGACCATAACTGGCTAATAATCGCGGCAAGTTAGCTACCAGCACTTCGAAAACAGCCTCTGATTTTGCTACCAACGGCATGATTTTAATCGGCCGGCCTTTCTTTGGGGTTGCAACGACAACGCCAACGACCTTCCTATCCTGCTCGGCGATGAAAATGAGCTTATGCTTAGCGTTGACATCTCGGCTCTCACGCCGTTGGTAGCTAGCAAATAGCGCATCCACCCATGCATCATCTACGCTATTAAAGTCACTGCCCACTCGCGATAGGATCAGTTGGCGCGCCGCTGCAGCGTGCTTTTTCTCGTCAAACGGGACAATTGAAATATCTGACAAATCAGGAGTTAGGTCCTGACCCAGTGGCTTGTATAGCATGTGCTCGTCGATACCAGGTTTATAATGATCTTGCGCCTTACCAGCCAGATGAAAGCCTTTGCGCAATAGAAACTTGAGCGTGGCTTGGTTTTGGGCGGCCACTGTACAGTAGAGTTGCCGAGCGTGGTGTTTGCAAGCGAAATCCTCAGCATGACGAAGCAACTTACTGCCAATGCCAAATTGGCCGCGATATTCTGGCGCAACGATGAGCGGACTAATTTTAACTGTTCCCTGCTTCTTGACAACTAGATGAATCATTCCACCGGGATGATGATTGACTTCTGCAATAAATATGTATTGCAGAAGTGAAAACTGCCCGACAGAATCGACGTTGCCATTGATATGCGCGGTAAAAATCCGCCGTGCATGAGCTCGATGATCACCATCGTAAAATGATTTAAGCGCTTCTGTCATTAGGCGAGACACGAAATCAAAATCGCCTGTTTT